>CAIZPP010000144.1 GCA_903934875.1 uncultured Methylococcaceae bacterium | reverse complement strand
TTACAGCATTTTCATCTTAAAAACTGATGTTACGCAACCGTGTAGGCTGTAGCCCGGATGTTGTGGAGTGCGGCGACTCGTCGCCGCCTTTTGCCTCCAGCGGCGACGAGTCGCCGCACTCCACAAGTTGCCATCCTCTAGCGATGACTGCGTAACATCAGTTAAAAATATACCTAAAACAGACATTCCTTTAACCCTTCAGGTTAACCGAATAACCTGCGCTATCATACCCACTACCAAGTAATTCTTTGATGTTGAAAATGCTGTAAGTTGATTGTGGAATACCCGAAAAATCCTACAGCCGATAGCATGCCTGTTCAATGTTTGGTCTTGACATTGTTGCTGCTGCCCGCCTTGGCATGGGGAATGCCGGGCTTTGCCGAGGTCAAATCCGCTTGGCAACCTTCCGAAGCTTATTTGCTTGACCGCAACGGCAAACCCCTACATGAACTGAGAATGGACTTCAGCGTCCGCCGTTTGCCGTGGGTAGCGTTGGCGCAAATTTCCCCCGCCTTGACCACTGCCATCCTCACGGCAGAGGACCGCCGCTTTTATCAACACCACGGTGTCGATTGGCAGGCTTTGGGAGCGGCATTGCTTGGCCGGTTCGTCGGCAAACCGGCGCGGGGCGCAAGCACGCTGACCATGCAACTCGCGGCGCTACTGGACCCGCAATTGGCTCCGGGTAGGCAACGGCGCACGCTCAGGCAAAAATGGGCGCAGATTCGCGCCGCGTTGGAACTGGAGAAAACCTGGAACAAGAGGGAGATATTAGAGGCTTATCTCAACCTAGTGAGCTTTCGCGGTGAATTGCAAGGCGTGGCAACCACAGCACAGGCTTTTTTTGGCAAACAGCCATCGGGTTTGTCAGAGAACGAGGCCTTGGTGCTGGCCGCCGTATTGCCATCGCCCAATGTGGGGGCAGGGCGCATAGGCAAGCGGGCTTGCGCCATCGCCAAAGCCGGAATGCCGACGGCGGATTGCGCGGCGTTGCAAGCCTTGGTCAGCCGTGTGCTGGGTCAGCCGCTGCAAATTGGGCAGGAGGTGGAATTGGCCCCGCATTTGGCCCGGCAATTGTTGAAAACCCCAGGCGAAAGCTTACGCACGACTTTGGATGAGTCCGTTCAACGCATGGCCTTGAATGCCTTGCAGCAGCAATTGCGCGGGCTGGCCGAGCATAATGTGCGGGATGGCGCGGCATTGGTGGCGGACAACGAAACTGGCGAAGTGCTGGCCTATGTCGGTTCGGCGGGACCGCTTTCCAAGGCTGGAAAAGTAGACGGCGTCCGCGCCAAGCGGCAGGCGGGTTCCACCCTGAAGCCATTCCTCTATGGCTTGGCGCTGGAAAAGCGTTATCTTACCGCCGCATCCATTCTCGACGATGCGCCCATCCATCTGGATACAGCATCAGGCTTGTACATCCCACAGAACTACGACCGGGATTACAAGGGGCAGGTCAGTGTCCGCACTGCGTTGGCAAGTTCCCTGAATATACCGGCAGTCCGCACCTTGGTGCTATTGGGTGTGGAACGTTTTCGGGACCGGCTGCGGGACTTTGGCTATCTCAGCATCAGCCAACCAGGCGAATATTACGGTTTCTCGCTGGCACTAGGCTCTGCGGAAGTGAGCCTGCTGGAACAGGTGAACGCCTACCGGGCTTTGGCGAATGGAGGTCTTTATGCGCCCTTGCGGGTCCGCTTAGGCGAGGCTCCAGCGCAACAGCCCCAGCGGGTTCTCGACGCAACTGCTGCTTTTATTATTGCTGATATCCTTGCCGACCGCGCCGGGCGGTCGGTGACGTTCGGCCTGTCGAATCCCTTGGCGACACGTTTCTGGGCCGCCGTCAAAACGGGGACCAGCAAGGACATGCGCGACAACTGGTGCATAGGTTTCAGCCAGAAATATACCGTTGGCGTCTGGGTGGGGAACTTTGAAGGGGATTCCATGCATGATGTCTCCGGCGTGACTGGGGCCGCCCCGGCTTGGTTGGAAATTATCAACGCCTTGCAGGAAAAGCAAGCCTCCAACCCACCCGCGCCTCCCAAGGGGGTTGTTTTCCGTAACATCACTTATCTGCCTGCCGTCGAGCCAGTGCGCAGAGAATGGTTTCTCCCAGGCACAGAAACCGACGTGGTGCGTCTGACCGGTCCTTCGACCCAAACACCCCGTATCACTTCGCCAGCCAACGGCGTCGTCATCGCGTTGGACCCGGATATTCCTTACGAAAATCAAGCCGTATTTTTCATTGCCCACGCCACCTCAGGGGGTGTGGAGTTTGTGCTGGACGGTAAAATCTTGGGGTCCGCCGCCAACAGCCTCAAATGGCGGCCCACCCCCGGAGCGCACAAACTGGCTTTGCTAGGGCAGGGCGGCAAGGTGCTGGACACGGTGGAGTTTAATGTCAGAGGCTTGAACCGCTAGGTCCATCTGGCATTCGGCTAAACCGTGCATAAACGTTCGGGCAATAGCGGGTGCGATTAAAAGTGATGCTGGAGTGCAAGGCCTGCCTTGCGAGGGAATCTAAAAGCAAGGCAGGCCTGCACTCCCGATATAAATTCAAAGACTGCCCGGTTCGTCTGCATCACTTTTAATAGCACCCGGCAATAGCCCAGCAAATTTATCAATTCTTCTTGCAATGCACAGAATTCGCATAACCAAGCTCTTAAGTCTGCTTTAAGTCTCGCTCCGTAAAGTACCCACCATACGCGAACCTAATCGCGGATTTACGAACGAGGAAACATCCATGCAAGCAAAAACCTTCCGTCTTACCTTGGTTGCTTTGGCTATCGCCGGTGTTGCCGGAGCGGTAACGGCCAATATTGACAGCCTGAACATCCAACCTGCGCCCGTGTCGCCCGTCAATGCGGTGAGCGGCACTGTAGCGCCTAGCGTTGCGGCACTGCCGAATTTTTCGGCCATCGTGGCGAAAAACGGACCGGCGGTGGTGAATATCACCGTCAGCGGGCATAGCAAGGTGGCGATGACGGAAATGCCCCAGCTCGACCCCAACGATCCTTTGTATGAGTTCTTTCGCCGCTTCCAAGCACCAGGGCAGCCCGGCGGTGAGATGCCCACCCACGGCATGGGTTCAGGTTTCATCATCAGCCCTGACGGTGTCATCATCACCAACGCCCATGTGGTGGAGGGTGCCTCTGAAGTCATCGTCAAGCTGACCGACAAGCGCGAATTCAATGCCAAGGTGGTTGGTGTGGACAAGCCCACTGATACTGCGGTTCTGAAGATTGATGCCAAAAACCTGCCTGCCGTCAGCCTTGGCGATCCGGCGCAAACCGGGGTGGGCGAATGGGTGTTGGCCATCGGTGCACCGTTCGGCTTTGAAAACAGCGTCACCGCTGGCATTGTCTCCGGCAAATCCCGCACCCTGCCGGATGAAGGTTTCGTGCCTTTCATCCAGACTGATGTGGCGGTGAATCCAGGGAATTCGGGCGGGCCGCTGTTCAATATGAAGGGCGAGGTCATCGGCATCAATTCGCAGATTTACAGCCGGACGGGTGGATATCAGGGACTCTCCTTTGCCATCCCCATCGACGTGGCGCTGAAGGTCGGCAACCAGTTATTGCATGAGGGCAAGGTTACGCGTGGACGCATCGGCGTTGGTGTGCAGGCGATTAACCAGGCGCTTGCCGAATCCTTCGGGCTTGGACAGGCAGCCGGGGCCTTGGTTGATTCTGTGCCCGAAGGCGGTCCGGCAGCCAAGGCAGGGGTCCGGCCCGGCGACATAATCTTGAAATTTGACGGACACCCCATCCAAGAGCCGACTGAACTGGCCCGCTATGTCTCCGATCTGAAGCCCGGATCGGAAGCAAAATTGACGCTGTGGCGCGAGGGGGGCGAAAAAGACATAGCCGTCCGTCTCGGTGCCAGCGAAGACCTGGCGCAAACAGCCGAAGTTCCCGCAGAACTGGCGAAGAGCCGGCTTGGCTTGGCGGTGCGTCCGTTGATGCCGCAGGAGAGTAGGCAGCCTGACATAAACGGCGGTTTAGTGGTGGAGCGTTCGACTGGCGCAGCAGCGCGGGCAGGCATACAGGCCGGGGATGTGGTGTTGGCGGTCAATGGGCATCCGGTCACCGACCCCGGCCAATTGCGCGAGTTCGCCACCAAAGCCGACAAGCGCCTAGCCCTGCTGGTGCAGCGCGGCAATAGCCGCTTGTTCGTGCCGGTGGAATTGGGATAAATCTACTGCGTTTTCAATATCAAACGGACGGTATAGATCATCCCGTCCGCAAGCTACGGGCAGGGGTTGGCAACCCCTGCCCGTTTTAAGAGTAGAATGAACGAATTCATCAGTCAAGAATAAACGGCTTGCTACTTCACTCCTCCTCCAACGCCGCCTGCGCCAAGGCCACATCGCCATGCGCCAGTTCGTATTCGATTTCTTGCGGGGTGCCGAAAACCAGCGCCCTGCCTTCGTCGAACGTCCCTTCCCAGCGGGCGACCACGACGGTCGCCAGGCAGTTGCCCAACACGTTCACCGAGGTCCGGGCCATGTCCATTACCTCATCGACTGCGAAGATGACCGCCACCCCTTCCACTGGCAACCCGAAGGAATGCAACGCGGCGAACAGCACCACCAGCGAGGCGCGAGGCACCGCCGCAATACCTTTGGACGCAATCAACAAGGTCAGCATCAAGGCGATTTGCTGGCCCAGGCCAAAATGCGCAGCACCTGCGGTTTCCGCCGCTTGTGCGACAAACACCGAGGCCACCGCCAGATACAAAGTGCTGCCATCAAGGTTGAAGCTATAACCCGTAGGCAACACAAAACCGACGATGGGTTTGGGCACGCCAAATCGCTCCATGACCTCCATGGCTTTCGGCAAAGCCGATTCGCTGCTGGTGGTCACGAAAGCCAGGATGAACGGATCTTTCACTGCGGTGATAAACTGCTTGACGGGGAGTCTAATCAGCCAAGCCACCGCCCCGAACACCAGCACGATAAACAAACCTAAGGCCAAGTATAAGGTGCCGATCAACATGCCCAGATTGGCCAATACCCCGACGCCCATCTTGCTGATCGTCACCGCCATCGCGGCACCCACGCCGAAGGGTGCAAACTGCATCACATAACTAGTAAACCGGAACATCACTTGGGCCAGAGATTCGCAAATGGCCAGTATCGGCTTGCCCTTGTCGCCAATGGCGGACACCGCGAAGGCGAACATCACCGAGAATACGACGATCTGCAACACATCGTTATGCACCATGGACTCGACGATATTGGCCGGGAACGCATGGACTAGGGTTTCTTGCAAGTTCATGGGCCGCTGCTCGCTTACCGAACCCAAATCCAGCGCGTCACCCTTCAGTGTGACACCATAACCGGGGCCGGTTAGATTGACGGTCGCCAGTCCTATCACCAGTGCCAACGCAGTGACGACCTCGAAATAAACCAGAGCCTTGATCCCCATGCGCCCCACCGAGGAATGGTCGCCGCCCCCGGCAACACCCGACACGATGCTGGCGAAAATCAATGGCGCGATGATGGATTTAACCATATTCAGGAAAATCGAGCGGAGAAACTCCGTTTTTGCCGCCCATTCCGGGATCAGCCAACCGAGCAGAATACCGATGGCTAGCCCTAAGAAAATCTGTTTGGCCAGGGACAGATGCCACCATTTGTTGGAAGTTGATGCATGCATATCGAAAACTCCTATAAGGCGAGAGGTTTGGGAACCGGCACAAAATAATGCTGATTGATTACTTACCGCGCTTGGGTGTGTTATCGACAACGGGGACTGGTTTCACCGAACCTTTGCCTTCATATCGAGGCCATGAAAGGTCATCAATGTTATCTACTTCATTCCATGAGGCGTGGGCGCCCCTGCGTTCTTTGATTTCGGTGAGGTTGGCTCGTAGGCATTCCCTAAAAGCGACGAGTTGCTGCTCTCGCTTGCCTGTGTAGTTGCGGACGAAGATTTCATTTTTTGCCGCGATAGTATTGAGTCCGATGACGCCTAGTTTTTGGTAGGTCAATTTGCTGGCAAAGTAGGGTTGTCCAAGGGCTTGGGCATCAACCGGGTCAACATTAGCCAAGGTAAAGGAATTCCGGTCCAATTCGGAAACCCAGGAAAGCGGCTTTGCACCCATGGCAATTAAGGCAAAGACATTGCCATCCCTGACGGCGGCTAGAGCCTCTTCTTTGTTCTCAAATTCCACAATATCAAGCCCCAGCTTGAGCCTTTCGTCCACCATACGGGACGAAATAACCCCGCTCGCCCAAGCGGCGACCTTACGCCCCTTGAGATCGCGCAGGGTTTTTATGGTGGTTCTTTCCTCTTGGGTTTTGCCTATGCCGAAATTTCCAGTTTTCCCTTTTGTCACCACCAAGCCGTTGGACGCAACGATGATATGCATCGCATGCCAATTGAGGGAGGCAAGCGACAGAAGCTTGCCCACACCCGGATCGCTGCGCTTCATGAACTCCGCAACATCAATGGGGACTAAGCCGGCATCGACTTCGTTGTTGACCAGTAGCAAGGTATTGTCATAACCCCCGCTAGTTTTTTGATACTCGCAGACCATCGGGCAGCTTGCAATGATATCTTTAGCCACCTTGGAGTAACTTGCGTCCGGGGTGCCCGTGGCGAGGAGTATTTGGTCTTCGGCGCAAGCTTGCCCCGCTGTCTTATCTTGGGCATGGGCCATGCCGGACAGTGCAATTAGGCAGTAAAATATAGTGGTTAAAATGGCTTTCATGTGCTTATCCTCTTTACTATTCACTTATTGAAAAATAACTTATGCCCGATGTTTTTTATTTCGGGTTCAGGTGGTTCTTGATTGGCACGGTATTCAAGGAAAAGCACTGCCAAAACAATCAGTGTGCCAATCAGTCCGAAAAGTCGCAGTCTGTTCCAAAACATAGTTGCTTAACCTTTGTCTGTGGGGCTTGAGTTGCCATCGCGTTCTGCCTTCAGTTCCTCGTCAAGCAATGCAAATGGCTGATTCCCTGGCTTATAACTTTCCTCGAATTCAAGCGATGTGAATGCCTCGTCAAATGCCGCCTCAACCGAGTTGAAGGCTTCGTCGGTCAATATGTCTTGCAGCAAATTCTCTTTGCCGGTCTTGCTCATGCTCCGCAAAATCTCTTGGCCTGCTTGTGCAAAGCCGTGCTCAAAGATTTTCTGCTCGACGGCTGACCTGAATTCAACCAATATCTTTTCCGCCTGCATCAGCTTGCCTTTTTGCTTTTGGTAATAGAATTTCATCGCATCAAGGGACTTCCTCATTTCGCTTAGGTCGTGGCCGGGATACGACTTGGCTCGATCATCAATCAAGCGCTCAAGGCTTTTAATCTTGGATGCGATTTTGAGTAATGCGCTTTTCAACTGATTTAACTGTTCATTCCTGCGTAGCAATTGATTTTGCATTTGTTCTATGGGGTTTTTGCCCGCTTCCGCTTTGCGTATTCGCAAGATTTCGTTTTCCAGCTTCTGACCGAGGTAAGGCAACAAGGCGGATAACCCTATGCCAAGCCCTCCGATGATGGCGACACCGACCAGTCCAAGGCTGGTCAAAAACGCATACCATATAGTCGGCAGGACGATGGCAAGCCCGACGATGCCCAACACAACACTGGCAAGGCGAATTTTGTTTGCAGTCATGCCAGTTTCATATAAGCTAAGAAAAGGCATTGTTTTATTATCATTGCTGTTATTCATATATCACCTACAGCGTTTTCAACATCAAATGGTTACTTAATAAGGCGTATGCTGGTGCTAGATATTTTTTTAAATCAGAGACTGTTTGAATATGTATTTTTAGGGTAATGGTAAAGCGGTTGCCCGACGCGACTGCTGCAACGGTTCGAAGCCAGTATCGCCAATCTCCGCCTCTTTTGTACAGGGGTGACGGCGAATGGCAGGAATCCCCCGGTGAAATGCGGTTTTCATTCGGACAAATGCAACGTGGATGCAGCCATGTAGGGTGCGCATTGCGCACCTTTACCGTTACGGATGTTGGCAATCCCACGAACACGGATTCTGGCGGCAATATCGCGGTGGTTTTAAAACCCATTGCAATTACCGAAATCGCAAACGGTGCGCGATGCGCACCCTACGAATTTCTCGCCCGCTAACGCGATAAGCCATGTAGGGTGCGCATTGCGCACCTTTACCGTTGCGGATGTTGGCAATCCCACGATCACGGATTCTGGCGGCAATATCGCGGTGGTTTTAAAACCCATTGCAATTACCGAAATCGCAAGCGGTGCGCGATGCGCACCCTACGAATTTCTCGCCCGCTAACGCGATAAGCCATGTAGGGTGCGCATTGCGCACCTCGGACTGCGCTGAGGGCTTTCGGGCAGGAAAGTCGGGCAAAGGAAAAGATGTTGCCCGACACAGGACTAGCAGTTGTGTGAACTTCTTTGCAAAAGAATATAACTTACAAGTAACTATTCGATATTAAAAACGCTGTAACCAGGAATGACGATCTCCCCGCGAACTATCTTCTGCAATACCGACTTGAAAAATGCATGTTCTGTTGTTAATACCCTAGCCTGTAGGGATTGAGGCGTGTCACCTAGCAACACAGGCACTTTTTCCTGGCCTATTATCGCTCCGGTATCATATTCTTCAGTGACTAGGTGTACGGTCACGCCGGTTTCACTTTCGCCAGCGGCCAATACGGCCTCATGCACATGCATGCCGTACATGCCCTGACCACCGAATTTTGGCAATAAAGCAGGATGGATATTCAATATAGCCCCTGCAAACCGGGTTAAGGTCTGCGAGCCTAGCTTTTTCATGTATCCGGCCAGGATTACAATATCCACATGGTGTGCAAGCAGGGTATCCACTATGCTCTGATCTAACCGTTCAGGCGCGGGGTGGGTTTTAGCACTGAGGTGGTAATAGGGGATGGATTCCCGCTTGGCCCTTGCCAGTGCGCCGGAGTCGGCGTTATTGCTGATGACGACAGCCGGAGTGGCTTGCAGTGTGCCTGTTTTACAAGCTTCAATGAGTGCCTGCATGTTGCTGCCGTTGTGTGACGCAAGAAATCCAAGTCGCATTTATAGTACCTTTTTTCGTGATGGTTCCAGTAATACAGCGTTTTCAACATCAAATAGTTACTTGATAGTGGGTATGTCAGCGCAGCTTATTCGGCTAACCTGAAGGGTTAACTGAATATTAGTTTTAGGTATATTTTGAAGATGAAAACGCTGTACAAAAAATATCCCCATGCTTAATACTAACCCTTTTCATGAATGTATGCGCACCGTACATCATTGTCAGCCCGCCACCTGTCTGGTGGGCTACGGCGCACTCAAGCTGACTAGCGAATTCAAGCTCTTTCGTGTGTGCGCCTAGCCCACACTACGGTTTACGCCAAAATGAGTATTGCTGGTTTGCGTCGCTTTAGGGCGACGATAACCGGTGAGATGAAGAATTATTGCAGTGTATCGTTTTTACTGCATTGATAAATAACACTGCCATCCGTCGCCTAACTACGACACATAAGGTGATATCCAATAAAGGACATCCCATTCAAAGGCCAAGCTGGTGCTTGGCGCTCCCAGAGGGAACGTAACGTCAGCACTTAACTTAATAGACTCTATCAGAAACCGCCCTTTGGTCGAGCAATGGCGCGGATGCTAGCCAAGTTTATGATAATGTCTAATATGGGCAGTGACTGGCTTGTATGGCAAGCAATATGCTGACAGCACCCTACTAGCACGGTCAAGAATAATCCGTTTCTGGCCCTAACATTCATGTCGATGCGTATCGACGCCCCTGACGATGAAAGTGCCATACGGCAACCCACGGATAACATCCCTCCCAGGGATGTTATCCGTACTTTCATAGCAACCCACACCACAGAGGAGTCATCTCAATGAAATTCATCCCTTGTAGGCAGAGAACCACGCAGTGGGAAAACCACGGGATGGGCTGTTTCTGTGGGAGGCTTGCGACCACCGTCATGCTGTTAGCCTTGCTATTATCCAGCAACAGCGCTTTTGCCGCCATCCCTCCCGTCAGCGGCAAGCTCACCAGCCTCAACGTTGCCAAGCTCAGCCCGGCCTTCGATCCGAATGTCACGAAATATACCGTGCCCAAACCGGCCAATTGCTCGGTTCCGACCACCGTTACCGTGGCCAATCCGACCAACCCCAACCTCAAGCTCTACATATCCAGCAATCCGACCACTAGCGGTGCGACAGTCAATGCCTGGGTTTGCGGCAACCAGCCCACCGTCGAAATTATCATTTACGATGTGTGGACCGAAGTCGGCCATTACTCAATTACACCGGTTGACGTACCCGCCCCCCCCAGCACCGGCACAGGAGGCTCAAGCACGGGTTCAGGTTCAAACTCAGGTTCGGGTTCCAGTTCAGCGACTCCCCCGCCGCCGGTTATAGCCAACCCGCCTACGGAACAGATTCCCAGCACCCCGCCGCCACCTCTGCCGCTCCCGGCGGCATCCCCTGTGAGCAA
Organism: uncultured Methylococcaceae bacterium; assembly: GCA_903934875.1. Lineage (GTDB taxonomy): Bacteria > Pseudomonadota > Gammaproteobacteria > Methylococcales > Methylococcaceae > Methylumidiphilus. Next base: position 28,473 of record CAIZPP010000144.1, on the reverse strand, counting down.
AACCAGCGCGGTGCGTTTCTTAAGCCAAGCCACGTTCGGCCCCACGCAGGCGGATATCAGCGCCGTGCAGCCAGTCGGTCTGCCCTATTGGATGGTCCAGCAATACAATCTGCCAATGACGGTGATTCCCGATGGGCTGAACACTAACCAAGTGATGAGCCAATTCTTCGCCAATATGGCCAATGCGCCAGACGAGTTGCGCCAGCGCATGGTGTTCGCGTTAAGCCAAATTTTCGTGGTCTCGACCAACAAAAATGTCAATGGCGATGAACTGATACCTTGGGTCGCCTTGCTTGAGCGCAATGCCTTCGGCAATTTCCGCACCTTGTTAAAGGAAGTCACTTTTAGCCCGACTATGGGAAAGTATCTGGATTTGGCCAATAGTATGCAGGCCACCGCCAGCACCTCGCCCAATGAAAATTATCCCCGCGAAGTGATGCAGTTGTTCACGATAGGTCTTAACCAGTTAAACCCAGACGGCAGTACCAAGCTGGATGCGCAAGGCCAGCCTATCCCAAGCTATGACCAAACGACCGTCAGGGAGTTTGCCCGCGCCCTGACGGGCTTGACTTATCCCACCGCGCCGGGGAAAACACCCCAGACCAATAATTGGGAGTATTTTGTCGGCTTGATGGAATACCGGCAAAGCAATCATGACACGGGGGCTAAGACCTTGCTGAACGGAACCGTGTTGCCGGCAAACCAGAGCGTGAAGCAAGATATTGATGCGGTGATTGACAATCTTTTCCAGCACCCCAATACCGCCCCCTTCCTAGCCACCCGGCTGATCCGCTCGCTGGTGAAGAGCAACCCCAGCCCGGCCTATATTCAGCGTGTAGCCAATGTGTTTGTGGACAACGGACATGGTGTGCGGGGCGATTTGTGGGCGGTGTTGACGGCCATTCTCACCGATGCCGAAGCCCAGGCTGCGCCTTCGACCCAAACTGGTCACCTGAAAGACCCAGTCATCCATGTGCTTAACTTGTGCCGGGCCTTGGGGGCGCAGGTCACCGACCCCAGCCAATTCCTGTACATTTTCCGCAATTTGGGCGAACAAGTGCTGTCGCCCGACACGGTGTTTAGTTTCTATTCGCCTCTGGCCCCCCTGCCTGGAAACCCCGGACTGTATGGTCCAGAATTCCAAATCGACTCGCCGGGGCTAGCCATCCAACGCGCCAACTTTATCTATCAAATCCTAACCGGGCAGATTGGCTCGGCGTTGACCGTCAATTTGGCACCCTTCACCGCACTAGCGGGCAACCCCGCCGCCTTGGTCGAGCAAATCAACCAAACCCTGTTCCAGGGCAGCATGTCAAGCGGACTGCGCCAAGTCCTGCTGACAGCGGTAGGCACCGGCTACGATGCCACAGCCAAGGCCCAGGTCGCGTTGTATTTCGCGGCGATTTCCAGCGAATACACCGTGCAACCTTAACCCCGAGCCTAGGAATAACGACTATGAACAAGCAACATTCCACTTCTCGCCGAGATTTTCTCAAACTGGGCACGGGGCTGGCCACCTTGGGCATGATGGGCCTGGGTCTGGGCGGTACGCGCCCGGCGCAAGCCGCCGTGGTTAATGATTACAAGGCTTTGCTGTGCGTCTATCTCAACGGGGGCAACGACGGCAATAATTTAATCGTACCCTTGGACAAGGCCCGCTATGCCGCTTATCAGGCTATACGCGGTAATTTGGCCTTAGGGTCAAACGAGTTGATGACTACCCCTATCACGGATGCCAATAATAACCCTTATGCCTTGCATTATGGCTTGCCGGAAATGAACGCCCAGTTCATTGCCGGTAAACTGGCCGTGGTGCTGAACACCGGTATGTTGGCAAGACCGTTGACCCGCGCACAATATCTGCAAGGGGCCAATGTTCCCACCAGCCTGTTCTCCCACCCTGACCAAACCATGCAGGCCCAGGCAGGCCAGCCTATGGCCGTAGGCACGGGTTGGGGCGGGCGTTTGCTCGACACGTTCAATGCCGGTGCGGATACCTTGGCGGCCATTTCGGTGTCAGCGCCTGCCCTGTTGCTGCAAGGCAAGACCGTGGCCGGCAATCTGGTAACACCGGGTACCGATCTGAGCCTGTCCGGCTTGAGCCTATGGGACCAGTCGGCGGCATCGGCACGTAGGCAGGCTTTCAACCAACTCTTAGGGCTAGACGGCGGCAACTTGGTTCGGCAATCCGCCAATGCAGCCTTGGTCAATGGTTTGCAATTAGCCGATGCCCTGCAATCCAACAGCAATCTTCCCATGGTATCCACGGTATTTCCCGGCACCTCCATAGGTAATCAACTGAAGGAGGTTATGCGCTTGATTCTATTGCGTTCGCAGCAGGGACCGGGACGACAGGTGTTTTTCTGTTCCTTGGACGGCTTCGACACCCACAGTTCGCAGGATTGGCAGCAATGGGATTTGTTCACCCAGTTGTCCCAGGCACTGGATGCGTTTTATCAGGCCAGCCAAGCGGCGGGTTTGGGGCAGCAGATCACCGCGTTTACCCAATCGGAATTTGGCCGCACCCTGCAATCCAACGGCAGCGGCAGCGACCATGCCTGGGGTAGCCACCACATCGTATTGGGTGGCGCGGTGAAGGGCGGCATTTATGGAGTGTTGCCGCAGTTTGCCTTGAACGGGCCGGATGACGCGAATGGCCGGGGGGTGTGGATACCGCAGATTTCCACCGCCCAGTTCGGGGCGACGCTAGGGCGCTGGTTTGGCGCAAGCGCGGCAGAACTGGCCTTGGTATTCCCGAACCTTGCCCTGTTCCCTAGCAGTGATGTGGGGTTTATGGGATAACAGCCAGTTGGTTTAGGTTGTTGAACAGCGCCCGCTTTGCCGCAGCGAGACTTTAAAAATATGCAGGTGTCGCTGGTATAATTCCGGATAAATCAATTATTGTTAATGGGGAAGCTTGCCATGTCACAGATGTCATTATCGGATGTATTGCTACAGTTGCGCAAAGAACTTGCGGAGGCCCAAGAAAAAGCCAAGGATGAAAACCTGAAATTCACGGTCAAGGACATTGAAGTAGAGCTTCAGGTGGCAACCACGCAGGAGGCCAATGGCAAGGTCGGTTTCAAAGTGTGGCTGTTGGAAGGGGAGGGTGGCGGTAAGCAGGGTCACGAACAAACCCATAAGATCAAGCTGCGCTTGGAGCCTCCTCAACTGCCTGATGGTAGCCAGCTTAAAGTTTCCGGCGAACGAGATGCGGACACAGCATAAAAACAATTTAGCTTAGTAAACCGCGCATGGCGTCAATGGACAGGGATTTGCTGATCGAGATTCGAGTCAGTAAAGAGAATGGCAAGTGTGAAGTCTCAACCGGCTACCCGGTTTCTCGCAATCTGATCTTGGCTTCCTGTCACGGCCTTTTTCCAAAAGGGTTTGAACCCGACGCAAAAATCCGTATTCGTTGGTTTTATCAGACTGGCGAACTAAGAAAATTTATCGAACTGGACCGTCAGGCCATTGTCTGGTACCAGCAAGAATCGTTGGATGCCGCGTTATTGCAATGCGATGACTTCAAAGTCAGGAAATGGGGGTGTTTATGCCCTATCCGCCCCAGTCAAGATGATCGCTGGTGTAGCGAAGGTTTTCCGTATGCCGCCGATCCGTCGCAAGTGCGGGGGTTTCCGATAGCCGGGTTGGCTCATGGCTCGGCGACTTCGGCACCCAGTTTCCATTTGAGCCTGGATGATGGCTTCAAGGAAGATATGGACAAACTGGGCATAACAGTGAATCCCTGGGGTGGCATCTCGGGTGCCCCTGTGTTTGTGAGCGGGCAAATCGTCGGCATCATCATCGCAACCCCGACTGCGGCACAGGCCCGTCTGGTGGCCACTTCGCTCCAGGCGCTTTATGAGGATGAAGGTTTTACAAAAGCCCTAGGTTATGACACTAAATCCCTGCGTTTTGCCGCGCTACAAGATGCGGCGGCCGATTGTTTGGAGTCTTCGCCGGAAGCTCGCCAACATCTGGCGCAAGCACTCACAGTGGGGGCGGCAACAAGTAAGGCCATAGCCAAACAGATGGCCGAATTTCAGGCACCAGAAGCCGTAATCCGTGTCATTAAACAAGCCCATGAACAGGCTTGCAAATGTCAAAATACCCATGCCGCTTCAACTTTACGGGAACTGGCATTGATTGTTTTCCCAATGTATATAGATTCTGGCTGTGTTGAAGTGATTCGCATCTATCAGGGTAACCCAGAAACTGCTGTGGCCAATCCTTTTGTGTGCACTGAAACGGCTGCGGAAATTGTAATGGCTGCCGCAGAGGGGCAACCGGCCCGTTTCCAAAAGGCAGTGGTCACAGAGCAAACGCCAATTCCCCATCCAAACGGCCTTTACACCTTCGACCATCCGCCGCACTTGGGCATGGGGGCAGAAATAGACGATGGCCGGTTCAAGGAAGATTGGGACCGCCATATGATTAACAAATACGCCTGTGAGTATATCAATCAGTATAAGTTTGAAGACCTAGAGGACAGGAAAGCTTTGTTGGCGATAGCATCCAATACGCTCAAGACCGTATCAGAAGATGTGAAACGGGCTTATTATGTGCTCATCAAGGATACCGGCAACGATGAGGACAATGGCGTTTGGGACAGACGGGCTAAATTGATACGCGAAGATTGCCCGTCATTGGTTTTTCTGCGCCTCAGCAAGGATCGCAAGCGCATTGTTGATGAAATTAAATTGATAAATCCCTTATGCCGATTTCTTGCCACAACTCTTGAGACCACCCCATGACATTCATGAACATATCCCCCGGCTATGAAGTGCCATTGCCGGGCCGGGGCAACCGTCCCGACCAGGTGCATGTCTTTGATGCCGATATGATTGATGCCATTGATGCGGCTTTGGCTGCGCAGCGCCCCCTGTTGGTGCGCGGCGAACCGGGCATAGGCAAGAGCCAGTTGGCCAAGGCGGCGGCCAAGCACCTAGGCCGTGTGTTCCTGTCCCATGTCGTGGATGCCCGCACCGAATCCACCGACTTGCTTTGGCATTATGATGCCGTCGCCCGCTTGGCGGATGCCCAACTGATTGGAGCTTTGGGTGAGCAGGGCAGGCCATTGCGCGAACACCTGTCAGTGGAGCATTATCTGCGCCCAGGCCCTTTGTGGTGGGCGTTCAACTGGGCAGACGCGGCGGAACAGGCCAAACAAATCCAAGCAAACGAGCCGCTACGCGATTGCGACCCTTCCGCCCCCTTGCAACCCGATCCTAAACGCGGCAGCGTGCTGTTGATTGATGAGATTGACAAAGCCGAGTCCGATGTTCCCAATGGCTTGCTGGAAGCCTTGGGCAGCGGCGAGTTCACCCCGCCGGGACGGGCCGCTCCGGTCATGGCTGAAACCGGCACCCCGCCGCCTTTGGTCGTCATCACCACCAACAACGAGCGCTCGCTGCCCGATGCCTTTATCCGCCGTTGTCTGGTGTTGCGCTTGGAGCTACCGGAAGATGCGCAAGCTTTGCAACAATTCCTATTTGAACGGGGCAAGCGCCATTTTCCAAACATCGGCGATGGGGTCTTGCAGGCAGCGGGGGAACGCTTGCTTGGCGACCGCCGCCATGCCAAGGAAAACCGCCAATTTCCTCTACCCGGACAGGCCGAATATTTGGATTTAGTCAGGGCAGTGACGACCTTGGAAAGCACTGCCGAGCGCCAGATTGAACGCTTGCAACAGCTCGCCCGCTACGCCTTCCGCAAACACCCGGATGCGCCAAAATGAACCGCACCCGTTGCGGAAGCGCCGACCTGATCCGTTTGCTGGCCTGCGCCGGAGATGCGGAATTTGACCGGCTGGCGCGGGCTTTCGGCTATAGTCCTGGGCCGGAGGCCGAATCGGTTGCCAATCTAGCGCTCGCCGGCCTGCCACTGCCATCGCCAATGTTGACTGCAAGCGGTGGCCCGGCGACGGAACCCGATATCAAGGCTTCCCCCCTGCTGGAAACCCCGTTTTGGTATCTGGCCAGCCTTGAACCGGTGGGCGATGACATTGCCCGGCGCATCAGTAGGGCGGACGACGGCCCAACTGAGTTGCCGCCGTGGTTGACAGACCCGGTCCGACAGCCGGAGCCTGCCGAACTGGCCGCTTGGCGCGAATTGGTGCCAGTCTTGCGAGGCAGCCTGGCTGCGCCCGCCGAAACCCGGATGCCCGACGTGGCGAAGATCGTCGGCCAGATTTGCAGCGCCCGCGCCTGTTCCCGCCTACCCAAACGCAAGCGCCGCCGTTGGGGACAGTCGGTGACAGTCATCGAAGACCGTAGCGACCGGCTGATCCCCTATTGGCAAGACCAAGCACGGGTCGCCGCCTGCCTGTCTAGGCTGTATCCCCGGCAAATGTTCCGTCATGGTTTGATCTGGGAGGGCTTGGACAGCCCTTTGCCCGCCGATCCAGATGCGACTCGGGGAGGCTTCTGGCCGCCGCAGGAAGGTGGCTCGGTAGTTGTATTGGGCGACCTAGGCGGCCTTGCCGCGGATGGCGGCGACTTGGCTCGCCACTGGGCCGGTTGGGGTGCGCAACTGCGCGACTTGGGCGGCAGGGGCTTGGCTTTGACCCCCGTCCCGGCCGCAGCCCACGCCCCGGCTGTAGGGGCGGTCTGGGACATTCTGGCTTGGGAACGCAGCCTTGGTTTTTTCGGCCAAGCCGCACTGGGCGAGTTGGCATTGCAACTGTTATCGGCATTGTCGCTGGCCAGCCGCATTGAGCCGGGACTGTTGCGCGAAGTCCGCCTCCGCTTGGGCTTGCCCGCCGCCGTCGAGTCCTTGGTTTGGCAATCTGCCGGATTGTCCAGCCGTTCCAGTGTGGCGGCCACGTTGCGGGCCGATGCCGCGCAGTCTTTGCGCGAGCGGTTTCAAGCCTTGCCTGCGGATACCCAACGGAGCGTGTTGCAATCCCTGCACCGCTGGCGCGGCGGCTTGCCCCGCGAAGTTTGGTTTGCCGAAATCCAAGGCTTGCCCAAACCTTTGCGCGAGAGGCTACCGTATGCGGAAGATGCGGAGTCGGCGGACGGCTACTTTGCCGCGCTGGGCCGCCGTTTGCACGGTACAGGCGGTACGGCTGCCCCCGCCGGCCTGTTGGCGTGGTATCGTTTCGTCGCACCCCGTCTGCGCCCAGGCCACGAGAATGACGGCGAACTGGGTGTGCATTTCCAGCGACTTTACCGGGCTGCTTTTGCCGAATCCCGCCATGCGCCCGGATTGCCAGGCTATGACCCTGCGCTGGTTGGGCCAGATGATGGCAAACCGCCTAGGCGCTACCGCATTGACCAATTCGCCGGGGAATTGGCCATCAGCCCGTTTGATCCCTTGCAAGTCAGCGCGGCCTGTTACAGTCCGCTTGCCATCGTCGCGTCCGTGTCGGGCGAAATTAAAATCGAACCACAGACCGACTCGGTTTTTGAAACCGAGTCGGTCTCTAACGATTTCTGGGAAACCGGCGAACCGCCGCCGTGGGCGGATGATTGGGGCCGGGATGAACACGGTGCATGGGTGACGTTTTCGGTTATGGGTAAGGACGGTCTGCGGGCCAGCCAAAAAATGCGCTGGATCGAACCGGGGAGTTTCCTGATGGGTTCGCCGGAAACAGAGGCGGAACGTTTTGGAAACGAGGGTCCACAGCATGAGGTACACATTCAACGAGGCTACTGGCTGTTTGACACTGCCTGTACTCAGGCTTTATGGCAATCGGTGATGAACTCAAACCCAAGTCGTTATAAAGGTGCGAACCGGCCCGTTGAATACGTCAGTTGGTATGACGCACAGCAATTTATGCTAGCCTTGAACCAACGCCTGCCCGGACTCGATTTGGGATTACCTAGCGAGACACAATGGGAATACGCCTGCCGCGCCGGAACGCAAACGCCGTTCAGTTTCGGCGGCAACATCACCCCCGAGCAGGTCAACTATAATGGTACCCTTCCCTATGCAGGAGGGGAAAGAGCCAAGTACAGACAAGAGACTGTCCCGGTCAAAAACTTGCCTGTGAACTCTTGGGGCTTGTACGAAATGCACGGCAATGTTTGGGAATGGGTGCAAGATGAGTGGCACGTCGATTATACTAACGCACCTATGGATGGCAGAGTTTGGGATATTGTCAAAAATCCTCAAGGAATGGCGAGGGCCATTGACCGTGTGCTCCGTGGCGGGTCTTGGCGCAACTCTGCGAGAGGTTGCCGTTCTGCCTTCCGTCACCACGGTCAACCCGATGACCGCGATGGTAGCCTTGGTTTCCGCGCCCGAGTTCAGGGTCGTGAGCCTAGCCAGCAGGCGGCAGGCCGGGGCAAGGCAGACGCGAAGCGGAGCGTAGCCAGTCTGCCGAAGCCCCGGCCTGCCGAGAGGGTTGATCGTTCCCACGCTCCGCGCCTGGAAGTAGGCCGGAATAAGCCCGCGCCAGCGGGCGTTTCCGGCAAACAGGCTGGCGGATTGCCGGAAACGGTCGTTGCACGACCTTATTCCGGCCTACAACATGGGCCGCAACGCGAGAGAACGGGCGTTCCCCCCTTGGAAAAAGGGGGGCTAGGGGGGATTTCCCAGGATGAAGGCCAAAGCCGCCTGCTGCGCCTAGACACCGCCACCAAGGCAAGCACGCCCTTGCCGCAATGCCCTGCCTTCGCCATCCTCACCGACCGCGAGCGGCTGCTTGTGCGGCAAACCCAAAAACCCGAATGGGCCGATGCGATGGGCCGCGACCGTTTTGGATTGTGGGCCGACATCGCCGTCGGAGCCAAGCTAGGCCAACCGGTCATCCAGCGCCTGCGCTGGATTCCACCGGGGCAGTTTATGATGGGTTCACCTGAAAACGAACAAGGGCATTACAACGACGAAAGCCCGCAGCACCCAGTCACGATCAGACTAGGCTATTGGCTGTTCGAGACCCCCTGCACCCAGGCACTCTGGGAGGCGGTGATGCATTCCAACCCAAGTAATTTCAAAAGTCCGCTGCGCCCGGTTGAGCAAGTCAGTTGGGACGATGCCAAAACCTTCCTGCAACGCATCAATGAAAAATACCCAGGGCTGGCCTTGGCCTTGCCGAACGAGGCGCAATGGGAATATGCCTGCCGTGCCGGGACCGAGACGGCACTTTACACCGGCGGAATCAAGATTCTGGGCGAACGAAACGCCCCGGCCTTGGATGCCATTGCTTGGTACGGCGGCAACAGCGGCGAAGGCTACGAATTGCCGGAAGGGTATGATTCATCGGGCTGGGATGAGATGCAATATCGGAACCCAAAGTCAGGCACCCGTGAAGTCGGCCAGAAACAGCCCAACCCGTGGGGGCTGTATGATATGCTCGGCAATGTTTGGGAATGGGTGGAAGACCCGTGGCATCCAAACTATAAGGGTGCAACTATGGATGGCAGCCTTTGGGAGTCAGATAGAAACCCTTTCCCTCTGGGAGAGGGTAGGGTAAGGGACACTGGCGCGGCCCGTGTGCTGCGTGGCGGGTCCTGGGGTAGCCACGCGAGGGACTGTCGTTCTGCGTACCGTGACTACTACCAGTCCGATTCCCGCGACTACGGTATTGGCTTCCGTTGCGCCCGAGTTCAGTCGTGAGCTACAGCGTTTTTAATATCGAAGAGTTACTTGTTGGGTTATATCATTTTGCAAAGCAGTTCACACACAATGCTTTGATTGAGTGTCCGCTATTATTTTTCTTTGCTAAGAAAAAACGCTGTACATAAAGATAACCCCTTGCTTCACATACCATTTTTGCTCGTTCCCAAGCTCCTGCTTGGGAATGGGTTTTTTGAAGCTCCAGCTTCCCGAAGAACTGCCCAGCAGGAGCTTGCAAGCCAAGGGTTCCCAAGCCGGAGCTTGGCAACCAGCCAACATCCATTTTGATGGTTCCCACGCTCCAGCGCTCATCGTTATACACAAATGCCGATGTTCGATAAAACGCCGTCATTCCGGTCATGGATGCCGGAATCCAGCGTCCAAGGATGGCAAGCTAGGGGCCACGACAAGCGCCCGCGTACTCAAGGACAGGAGTCTGTCGGACAGAGACCTTCTGAATCAACTACTTGCGTAACAGACAAGTTACCGTCCATGGCACTGGATTCCTGCATCCCTGCTGGAATGACGGCAATTTTGGCTCGGCCCGACTTGTGTATAACGATGAGCGCTCCAGCGTGGGAACTCAAATGACCGCTCCAGCGGTTAATCACCGTAAACATAATCCTTATGGCTTAGCCGCGGCCACTCCCGGCAAACCCGCACTGCCGCCATGCCTCAAACAGCACAACTGCCACGGCGTTGGACAGATTGAGGCTGCGGCTGGCCGCGACCATAGGCACTGCCAGGCGGTTTTCAACCGGCACAGCCTCGCGCACGGCGGCGGGTAGTCCACGCGACTCCGGGCCGAATAGAAACGCATCCCCCGCTTTAAACTGCGCTTCAGCATAGCAGCGCTCCCCCTTGGTGCTTAGCGCGAACAGTCTATCGGACTGGATGGCGCTAAGGCAATCCGCCAGCGTCCCATGCACCCGTAGCGTCGCCCATTCGCGGTAATCCAAGCCAGCCCGGCGCAGTTTTTTGTCATCCAGATCGAACCCTAAGGGCTGGATCAAATGCAGGCTGGCCCCCATGTTGGCGCACAGGCGGATGATGTTGCCGGTGTTTGGCGGTATTTCTGGCTCAAAGAGCAGAACGTTGAACACTATCTCGCCAATAACGGAGTAACCGGCTGCAATTTCCAAATATCTCGGTTGTACTCGCTGATGGTGCGGTCGGAGGAGAACTTGCCGCTGGCGGCGGTGTTCAGGATGCTCATCTTAGTCCAGGCGTCTTGGTCGCTATAGGCTGCGGCAGCTTTCTGTTGCGCTTGGACATAGCTGCCAAAATCCGCCGCCGTCAGCCAAGGGTCGTGGGGATTGCGGATGGACATAATGATAGGGTCAAAGATATTTGGCTCAAACTTGTTGAAGTGGCTGATTTCCAGATAGTGCATGACCCGGTGCAGTTCGTCATTGGCGGCGATGATGGCATTGGGGTCGTAGTTGCCGCGTGTATTTTCCACCTCTTCCGCCGTCAGGCCGAACAGGAAGAAGTTTTCATCGCCCACTTCCTCGCGTATTTCGATGTTTGCGCCGTCCAAGGTGCCTATGGTCAACGCGCCGTTGATCATGAACTTCATGTTGCCGGTGCCGGATGCCTCTTTGCCCGCCGTGGAGATTTGTTCGGACAGGTCGGTACCCGCGCAGATGACCTCCATCGCGGAAACCCGGTAATTCGGTACGAACACGACGCTCAACAGACCTTCGGCCGCCGGGTCTTTGTCGATGACATTGGCCACATTATTGATGAGCTTGATGATGAGCTTAGCCATGAAATAACCCGGTGCGGCCTTGCCACCAAACAACACGCAGCGCGGCGTCCAATTGGCGGTGTCACCGCGTTTGATGCGGTCGTAAAGGTGGATTACATGCAGCACGTTCAACAACTGCCGCTTGTATTCGTGTATGCGTTTCACCTGCACATCGAACATCATGTTGGGGTCGATTGCCTCCACGCCCATCTCTTTCTTCTTGAATTCCAGCAGGCGCACTTTGTTGCCATGTTTGATCTCCCGCCAACGGGCGCGGAATTTCGCATCCTCGGCATAGGGGGCCAGCTTGCTTAACTGTGCCAAATCGGTGACCCAGCCCTCGCCTATGGTTTCGCTGATCAGCGCCGAAAGTTTGGGATTGCACCAAGCCAGCCAGCGGCGCGGAGTGACACCATTGGTCTTGTTGTTGAACTTCTGCGGCCACAGTTCGTAAAAATCGTGGAACAGCCCCTGTTTCAATAAATTGGAGTGCAGTTCGGCCACGCCATTGACGGAGTAACTACCGACAATCGCCAAATAAGCCATGCGTACCTGCTGCTCCCAGCCTTCCTCGATGAGCGACATGCGCCGCATACGGTCAAAGTCGCCGGGCCAGCGGTTGGACACTTCGCCCATGAAACGGGCGTTGATATCAAAGATAATTTCCAGCAAGCGCGGCAACAATTGCCGGAACAGCCGCACCGGCCAGCGCTCCAGTGCCTCCGGCAGCAGAGTGTGGTTGGTATAGGCCATAGTGCGGGTGGTGATGGCCCAGGCCTCGCCCCATTCCATGTCGTACTCATCCAATAGCAGACGCATCAGTTCGGCCACTGCGATGCTGGGGTGGGTATCGTTCAGTTGGAAGCAGTTCTTCTCGGCAAATTGGCTGAAGTCTTTGCCGTGTTTGCGCACCCACTGCCTGATCGCATCCTGCAAACTGGCGGAGGCGAGGAAATACTGTTGGCGCAGGCGCAGTTCCTTGCCGTTCTCACTGGCGTCATTGGGATATAGCACCATGGTGATATGCTCGGCGGTGTTCTTCGCCGCCACGGATTCGGAATAACTGCCGGCATTGAACTCGCCCAGGTCGAACTCGTCGGTGGCGGATGATTTCCACAGGCGCAGGGTGTTGACCGTGCCGTTCTGGTAGCCGGGCACGGGAATGTCATAGGGCAGCGCCAACACGTCGTGGGTATCCACCCAGACTACGCGCTTGACCCGGCTCGGACCCTCTTGGATTTCGGTGCGCCCGCCAAAACGGATGCGCTGGGCCAGCTCGGGACGCTCGATTTCCCAGACATGGCCGTTGCGCAGCCAATGGTCGGGTTCTTCGACCTGTTGTCCGCCTTCGACATTCTGCCGGAACATGCCATACTCGTAGCGCAGTCCGTAACCCATCACCGGCAATTGCAAGGTGGCGCAACTGTCGACGAAACAGGCTGCCAAACGTCCCAGGCCACCGTTGCCCAGTCCTGCGTCCGGTTCGCTGTCCACCAACTCTTCCATATCCAGGCCCAGTTCGTGCAGAGCCTTGTGCAGAGGGTCTTCCAAGCCTAGGTTCAGCATCGCGTTGCCCAAGGTGCGGCCCATCAAAAACTCCAACGACAGGTAATAGGCGCGCTTGCTGTCCCCTTCTTCATAGGCATAGGCGGTGCTTTTCCAACGCTCCATCAACCGGTCACGCACGGCCAAGGCCAAGGCCGAGTAGCTATAATGGGCTGACTTGCAGTTTTTGTCCCGGCCTAGCGTGTAATTGAAATGGCGGCTAATGTCCTCGGCCAGTGACACTGGCTCCATGCCCAGCGGCGGCTTGTCGGTCAGGGCAGGGGTGGGCGTACTTTTAATCAGCAGTTTATTTATCATGGCAAGCTTTAAGCTACAAAGCGGGTGAGAAAAAGGGGTTGGAGATATTTAAGCAAAAAACATTCCATTTGGCTTTAATGCATTGAGTTACGCAGACCTGCCGCCCCAACCATCGTGATGGCTGCTATTATCTCACTAAAGCGGGGCATTGTTGAACCGGAAGGGGGAAATATAGCAGCTACATAGGGGGGACCGCAGTGTTCTATTCCGTTATCACTACAAAATTGGACAAAATGTGATTACAACCGGTTTGAGAGTCGCTAAAATCCCTTATCCAATCTACCGTTTTATGTATAAGCCATGCCAGAAAAAACAAACACTGCAACTTTATTACTCTCCTGCCCTGACCATAGGGGATTGGTGGCCCGCATCGCCCAGTTTATTTTTACGCATGGCGGAAACATCATTGACCTTGACGAACATGTGGATACCAACGAAGGATTGTTCTTTTTGCGCGTGAGCTGGGACATGGAGGGCTTCGCCCTGAGCGGGGAAGAAGTCTGCAATGCGTTTCAGCCTATGGGTGATGAATTCCAAGCGCAATGGATAATCAAGCTCAGCCACGCCCATGACCAGCGCAGGCTGGCAATATTGGTCTCAAAATACGACCATTGTTTGCAGGAAATACTTTGGCGCCACGGGCTTGGTGAATTTGACGCCGACATTGCGCTAATCATTTCCAACCATCCTGATCTGAAGCCTTTGGCTGACCAGCACCGCATTCCATTTCATCTGTTTCCCATCACTAAGGAAAACAAAATGCAACAAGAACAAAAGGAATTGTCCTTGTTAAAAAATGAAAACATCGATACGGTTATTCTTGCCCGCTACATGCAAGTGCTGTCGCCAAGCTTTGTCCAAGCCTATCCCAACGGGATTATCAATATACACCATTCGTTTCTGCCGGCCTTCATGGGCGGGAACCCGTATAAACAAGCTTATGAGCGGGGGGTTAAAATCATCGGTGCGACCAGCCACTATGTCACCGACAATCTGGATGAGGGGCCGATTATTGAGCAGGATATCATTCGGATTTCCCATAAAGACGCGCTAGACGATCTAATCCGCAAAGGCAGGGACTTGGAGCGCTGGGTTCTGGCCCGTGGTTTACGCCTGCATTTGCAAGACCGGATTTTGGTGTATGGGAATAAAACGGTGGTGTTTGATTAAAAAACGCCCGGTTTGGCAAAACCGGGCGCTTTTTTCAGCCGTTAATCAGCAAATGCACAACGATGCTGGCGATATAGCCGACAACAATCGCCCATGTCCACTTCAGGTGGCTGAAGAAGGTGTACATGCCGCGTGATGTTCCCATCAGCGCCACACCGGCGGCGGAGCCTATGGACAACATCGTGCCGCCCACGCCTGCGGTCAGCGTGACCAGCATCCACTGGTAAAGCGGCATATCCGGGTTCATTTGCAACACGGCGAACATCACCGGGATATTATCGACAATGGCGGACAATACGCCAATCATGACGTTGGCGGTGGTCGGGCCTAGGCCTTGGTACATCGCGGCGGAAGCCAGTTGCAGGTAGCCAATGAAGCCCAAGCCACCCACTGCGAAGATGACGCCGAAGAAGAACAGCAAGGTGTCCCATTCGGAATCCTTGACGTTCTGGTAGACATCGAAGCGGTCACCTTTGTAGCTAAAGACCAATTTTAAACGGTAGCCGTACATCATCAGATAACCCAAGCCGACCATCATCCCCATGAACGGAGGCAGGTGGAGAAATTGCTTGAAGCTGACGGCAGTCGTGATAGTCAGCACGAACAAGCCGGCAATGACCAAAGCGCCGGGCTTGAGTTCGACCTTTTCGTCTTCAGTGTTGGGTATGGGCGCTTCATCAGGAATGGCAAAATGCATAATGGCAGCCGGAACCACGAAATTCACCACGGAAGGGATGAACAGCATGAAGAAATCAAAGAAGTCAGCCTTGCCATCCTGCCATACCATCAAGGTGGTGATGTCACCGAAGGGGCTGAAAGCGCCTCCGGCATTGGCCGCACTAACCAAATTGATGAATCCCAAGGCAACGAACTTTGGGCTGTTGGTACCCACGGCCATCACCACCGCACCGACCAGCAAGGCCGAGGTGAGGTTGTCGGCCACTGAGGATAGGAAGAAGGTGATTACGCCGGTGATCCAGAACAGCTTGCGATAGCCGAAACGGCGGTTGATCAGCCAAGCGCGCAAAGCCTCGAATACGTTGCGCTCCGCCATGGCGTTGATGTAGGTCATCGCCACCAGCAGGAACAGCATCAACTCGGCAAACTCGCCAAGATTGTATTCAAAAACTTTATGCACGGTTTCCGCTGCGACACCATTGGAACTGGCCATGTAAGCGATTTGCGCCCAAATGATGCCAGCCGCCAGAATGACCGGTTTGGATTTGCGCATGTGCGTAAATTCTTCCGTCATCACAAAGGCATAGGCGATGATGAAGATCAACACGCAGTACAAACCCCGGTGCGAACCCGTTAAACCCAGAATCTCCATCTCTTCGGCGAAAGCCACACCGGGCAGCGCTAATAGTAGCGATAAAAAAGCAAGTTTGCGTAACAATTCCAAGCCCTCTCTTTAATTATATAGTTTAAAAAAACGATCACCCGCCCATCCGTATGCTTCAAGCAAGCCGAACAGCCCCCAACCAATCAAAAATTCTGAATTATAGTGGATAACAATGGTCAGGATGCATGAAAATTGCGCTTCGGCTGGTACAATTACCCGTCTGGGGGGCAAAAAAAAACCGCCACGGCGATCTTCGTGATTTACTTTCCACCTATTTATAAAGTAAATTTCTAAGCATAGCAATTTTTTCATTTTCAATTGTTTGTCCACTGCGTTTGTTAATGCGAAGTTTTATCCGCGTTAGCTCCCCCGCAAACCAGCAATTACAACAGAGTCGGCCATGTACCAATACGACCAATACGACCAAACCCTAGTCAATGAACGGGTCGCACAGTTTCGCGACCAGACCCGGCGCTTTCTCGCCGGGGAACTTAGCGAGGAGCAGTTCCGCCCATTGCGTTTAATGAATGGACTCTACATCCAGACCCACGCGCCGATGTTGCGGGTCGCCATTCCCTATGGCTTGCTGTCCTCCCGGCAATTGCGCATGTTGGCCCATATTGCCCGCAAGTATGACCGAGGCTACGGCCACTTCACCACCCGCCAGAACATCCAGTACAACTGGCCGAAGCTGGAAGAAGTGCCGGATATCCTTGCCGAACTGGCAACAGTGGAGATGCATGCCATCCAGACCAGCGGCAATTGTATACGCAACACCACCAGCGACCACTTGGCTGGCGTGTCCGCTGACGAGTTGGAAGACCCCAGGGCATGGTGCGAAATTATTCGCCAATGGTCCACATTACACCCGGAATTCGCCTTTTTGCCACGCAAATTCAAGATTGCCGTCAGTGGTGCCGCAAAAGACCGCGCGGCCACCCAAGTCCACGACATTGGTCTGCATTTGCTCAGAAACGAACAGGGCGAACTTGGTTTCGAGGTGTTGGTCGGCGGCGGTTTGGGCCGCACTCCCATCATCGGCCAGACTATCCGGCCATTTTTGGAAAAGAAACACTTACTTTCCTATTTGGAAGCGATACTGCGCGTTTACAACTTGTTTGGCCGCCGCGACAACAAGTACAAAGCGCGCGTTAAAATACTGCTCAAGGAAACGGGCGTGGAGGAGTTTACCCAGATGGTCGAGGAGGAGTGGTCGCATATCCGGGATGCGCTCGAATTGGACAACAAGGAAATCGAGCGGGTGAAAACATTCTTTAACCCGCCCGGCTATGCTAGCAACGCCTCCACAGACACGAGTTTCGCAGTCAAGCTGGCCGAAAATTCCGGCTTTGCGGCATGGGTGCGTGTCAACACCGTGGAGCACAAGATACCCGGCTATCGGGCTGTTTTTGTGTCACTGAAAGCGCCAGGCGTCCCCCCAGGCGATATCACCGACGCGCAAATGGATATCCTCGCCGACTTGGCCGACCGCTATAGCTTTGGTGAATTGCGCGCGACCCATACGCAGAATCTATTGTTGGCGGATGTGAAACAGGCCGATCTATACGAACTCTGGCAGGGTCTGGCGGATGCCAATCTCGCCACCGCCAACATCGGCAAGGCATCGGATATTATCTGCTGCCCCGGCTTGGATTTCTGCTCTTTGGCCAACTCCAGTTCGATCCCCGTGGCTTTGGAAATTGCCGCCCGCATGGAGGATGCGGATTATCTTTATGATTTGGGCGATATCCGCATTAATATTTCCGGCTGCATGAACGGTTGCGGACACCACACCGTAGGCCACATCGGCATTCTAGGCGTCGATAAGAAAGGCGAGGAATGGTTCCAACTCACCCTAGGCGGGTCGTCCTCAAACGATGCGAGCCTAGGCGAACGCCTAGGCCCTGCCGTCCCCAAAGACCAAGTAGCCAATACTGTGGACACTATTTTGCAAACCTATATTGAATTGCGCGAAGGCGAAGAGTCCTTCCTCGAAACCGTGAGGCGCATCGGAATGCCACCCTTTCAGGAGAAAGTCTATGCAAATCATTAAAGACGGCACAATCATCCACGATGATGTCCAGCATTTGGCTGACGCTGAAGCGCCGACCGGAAACCGGTTTACCGTTTCTTTCGAGCGCTGGAAAGCGGAAAGGGAAAGCCTGTTAGCGGCAGGCTGTGCCCCTGGTGTGCGTTTAAGCAGTGGCAATGCATTGGCCGACATAGCTGGCGATTTGCCCTTTTTGGACCTTGTCGTTGTTGAATTCCCTGCCTTCGCCGATGGCCGGGCTTTCTCTTTGGCGCGCCTGTTGCGCGAGCGCTACGGCTATGCCGGGGAAATTCGCGCCCGTGGCGACTTCATCCGCGACCAGCTTTATTTTCTTGTCCGCGTC
This sequence comes from uncultured Methylococcaceae bacterium, assembly GCA_903934875.1. Classification (GTDB taxonomy): domain Bacteria; phylum Pseudomonadota; class Gammaproteobacteria; order Methylococcales; family Methylococcaceae; genus Methylumidiphilus. The sequence goes on along the minus strand of CAIZPP010000144.1, from coordinate 10,388 downwards.
GGTGTGAATGCCTTTGAACCCAAAGGCGGCTTGGATTTGGAAAAACTGCTCCCGGCGCTGAAGGATTTCAGCGTCAACTACCAAGCTGCGGCGGATGATGTTGAGCTAATCTACCAAAAACGTGGCAAGTGATTGTTCTGCACGTTCCCAAGTTTTACCTCTCGCCGATAAAAACAAGTGCTAGAGACCCGGATTGCGTTCGTCAAGCGGCTGCATCCGGGCTTCAAACTACACGCTTGTGTAACATCACTAAACATATTTAAAGGCTTTTAGATGATTCAATTATTGTTTACCAGACTAGGCCAATTTTTGCTGTTAGGGCTTCTATTGATTATTGCAACTGAAGTTTCCGCCCACGCGGTGGTGACCGAATCTTCTTTGAAACAGCACCCCATTGAAATCAACCACCCCACCGAGGTGGCCCTACACTTCAATGCCGGCGTGGAATTGGCCCTGTCCAAAGTGTTTCTAGTCAGTAAAGGGGATGTTTTCCATCCTTTGGAAATCGCCAAAGGCAAGAAGCCCGGACAAGTGCTGATACAAATTCCTGCCTTGGAAGAAGGCGATTACGCCATCAAATACAAGGTCTTCGCCGCTGACGGCCACCTCACCGAAGACGTTATCCGTTTCAAAGTTTCGGCAGGGCGGTAAACCATCATGTATATGCAAGGCTTAGCCAATTTCATTGACGATTTTCTCGGCGGCTTGATGTTGATCAGCTACGCACTGGTGGTTGGCAGTGTGTTGTGGAGCTTCGTCATTCTGCGCGTCACAAAAGCCGACCGCGCCAGTGACGGGGCTGTCTTAAGCAGCGTCAAATTGCTGCATTTGGGCGCGGTTTCGCTGGCCGCATCGGTGGCGACCAAACTGGTCATCAAAGGGGCCGTATTGGCATCGACCTTGGGTGAGTTACCTATAGGTGCCTATGCAGGCACCGTGCAATTCCGGGCCGGGCTGTTGCGCCTGTTCCTGGCTTTGGGCTTTGTTGGGCTTGCCGGACAATTGAAAAAACAATCAGGCACTCTCTGTTGCTGGAACGCCGTCGGCTGGCTCACGGTCCCATTGGTGGTGAGCGGCGCTTGGCTGGTCCATGCGGTGGGCCGCTTTGAAAACCGCGAATTGCTGATGTTCACCACCGTCGTACACCAACTCGCCGCCGCCGTTTGGTTTGGTTGTGTGGTGCAGTTGTTGATGCTGTGGCACACTGGCCGCAAAGATGCCGCGGCGAAAGCACTGTGGCCGCTGGCCATCACGCGCTTTGCCTGGCTGGGTTTAAGTTCCGTCGTCTTGCTAGTCGCCACTGGCTTGTTTCTGGCCTGGACCTATATCGGCAGTTGGGACGGGCTGTTCGGCACAGGTTACGGCAGTCTGGTGGTCACCAAGAACTGGCTGTTCTTGGTGGCTTTAGGCTTCGCCTACCTGAACAACCGGGCGGGAAAACGCTGGCGGGAAACGGGCGAACAAGATAGCCTGACCAAAAAAGTCCCATTTTACATTGAAGCGGAGACCTTCGTCTTGGTGGGTGTTTTGTTCATCGCCGCCACCTTGTCATCGCAGCCACCTTCCGTGGACATTGCAGACCGCACCGCTAAGGTGGCGGAAGTCGTCGATATGTTCCTGCCCAGTATGCCTAGGGTCACGTCCCCTACCCATGAGGCTTTACTCGCCGGCGAGGCGGGCCGCGTGGCGGTGGTCAACAAAATTCCGTCCGTTGCCGCCAAGGAATGGTCGGATTATAACCACAACGTATCCGGTTTAATCCTAGCCAGCATGGGCTTGTTGGCGATGCTGTCCTATTTCCACTTGGCAGGATTAGGCTGGACCCGCTACTGGCCGACAGGCTTCATCTTAATGGGCATTTTTCTGTTCTTCCGCAGTGATGCGGAGACGTGGCCCTTGGGACCGATAGGCTTTTGGGAAAGCACCTTCGGCAACGGCGAGGTATTCCAACACCGCATTGCAACCCTGATGCTGTTCGTGCTGGGCGGGATGGAATTGAAAGCGCGCAGCAATCCCGAGGCTAGAGGCCTCAGGTTCGTCTTTCCCGTGCTGTGCGCGTTTGGCGGCATCCTGCTACTGACCCATGCCCATGCCGAATTCGAGTTGAAAAGCGAGTTTCTGATCCAGACCACGCATACCACGATGGGTTTGCTGGCGATGGTCTTGGCCAGTGGCCGCTGGCTGGAACTGCGCATGGTAACGCCGGAAAGTTACCGGGAAGGCCAAATCGCCGGCTTTATCGGCACGGCGGCGATGTTTCTGATAGGCGTGATCATGGTTTTCTATCGGGAGCCGTTGATTTAGGTTTGTCCCTCCACCGCCCGTCGTTGGAGCGTGCGCGGACGGATTTGCGCGGCGGGGCTTCCGGCGCAAGCCCCACCGAGACGAGCAAATCGTCGCGTTGCTCCGCTGTCAGTTCGGCGTAAGTGCGTGCCTTGATGTGGGGCGGCAGGACGATATTGCCGAAGCGTATGCGGATCAGCCGGCTCACGGCAATGTTTTGCGAATCCCACAACCGCCGCACGATGCGGTTGCGGCCTTCACAAAGCGTGACATGATACCAGTGGTTGGCCCCTTCGCCGCCGGCTTCCTCAATCGCATTGAAGTGCGCGAGGCCATCTTCCAACTCCACGCCTTGCTTGAGCCTCTGCAAGGTTTCCCCGCCCACTTCTCCCAATACGCGCACAGCATATTCCCGTTCGATCTGCTGGGACGGGTGCATCAGGCGGTTGGCCAATTCGCCATTGTTGGTGACCAGCAACAAGCCTTGGGTGTTGATATCCAAACGGCCTATGTTGATCCAGCGGCCGATTTCCAGGCGCGGCAGTTGCACGAAGATAGTCGGCCGCCCCTCCGGGTCGCGCCGGGTTACGACTTCGCCTGTGGGTTTGTGGTAGAGCAAGACCCGGGTGGTCTGGTTGAAGCGCTTTTCCACATTGACCAAGCGGCCACGCACCGCCAGTTGGTCGCCCTCTTTCCAGCGGTCACCTAGTTTGGCCGGGTTGCCATTGAGCAGAACCTCGCCGTTTTCAATCCAAGTTTCGATTTCCCGGCGCGATGCCAAACCGGCATGGGCCAGCACTTTTTGGATGCGCTCCCCATCGGTGGCGGCGGCTTGCGGGGTTTCCGTCTTAGGCCGGCTATCCGGCTGGTCCGGCTGCTGGGTAGGGCGCTGCGTTCGAATTGTTTTCTGCTTGGGTGGTTTCGGGTTGCTCATGGGTTCTGGCGTTTGTTTCGGGTACGGGCAGCGGCTCGGCCAATGGGCCTAGCCGGTCAATGAAGGTTTGCAAAGGAGGCAGTTCGTCCAGCCCTTTAAGGTTGAAGTAATCCAAAAATTGGCGTGTGGTGGCATATAGTCCGGGGCGGCCTGGAACTTCCTTGTGGCCCACCACTTGCACCCATTCGCGTTCCAGTAGGTTGCGGATGATTTGGGTGGACACGGCAACGCCGCGTATTTGCTCAATTTCACCCCGTGTCACCGGCTGGCGATAGGCGATGATGGCCAGCGTTTCCAAAAATGCCTTGCTGTAGCGTGCCGGCTTTTCCTCAAACAGGCGGGAAATCCAGGGCGACAATCTTTCCCGCACTTGGAAGCGGTAGCCCGAGGCAACTTGCTTCAGTTCGAGCGGGCGCTGCTTAAATTCTTCCGCCAATTCGGCCAAGGCGGCGCGAACCTCGGCGGCTTCCGGCTGTCCGTCTTCCGGGAACAAAGCAAGCAATTCGGCCAGCCCTAAAGGCTTTTGCGCGACGAATAGCGCGGCCTCGACGATCTCCTTCAAATCCATGCCAGGCTGGCTTGGGGATTCGATGGGTGGATGTTGCTCGGGTTGCGGCATGGCGGCATCCTGGGCACCCTCAGGCCGCGGCGGCCTGAGTAACTCGAATATATAATTCGCCCAAGGGTTCTTCCTGAATAATTTCAATAAAGCGCTCCTTGCATAATTCCAATATGGCGAGAAGTGAAACCAAAGCACCTTGACGACCCTCGCGGCGATTGAATAACTCGGTAAAGGCAAGCAGGGGCTTTTCCTTCAAACGGAATAAAACGCTGGACATCCTCTCGCGCACGGACAATGGCTCGCGCAGAATGCGATGGTGGGTGGACCGCTCGGCCCGTTGCAGCACATCTTGGAAAGCCAACAGGATGTCCGTCAATTCGACTGGCGGGAAAACCTTGCGTACCGTCAATGTGCTGGTATCGACCCCGCCCAATTCGAACACGTCTCGCTCGCAGCGTGGCAACTTATCGATTTCTTCCGCCGCCGTTTTGAAGCGTTCGTATTCCTGCAGGCGCCGGACTAGTTCTGCGCGCGGGTCATCCTCCTCAGCCTCGGAAGTTTCCACACGCGGCAATAACAAGCGGGATTTGATCTCGGCAAGTATTGCCGCCATTAACAGATATTCGGCGGCTAATTCCATGCGCATCTCGGCCATCATGTCGATGTAGGCAATGTACTGGCGAGTGATGGCGGCGATGGGTATGTCCAGGATATCCAAGTTCTGCCGTCTGATCAAATATAACAATAAATCCAGCGGCCCCTCGAAGGTTTCCAGAAAGACTTCCAAGGCATCGGGTGGAATATACAAATCTTCGGGCAGTTCGGTATAAGGCGTGCCGTTGACTAAGGCGATGCTAGGGGCAGCCGCGCAATCCTTGTCAGTTGCGGACTCTGTTGTCATATCCCGGCAATGCCGTTCATCAAGGCTTGGAGCAGTGAAACGGGGACGCTCATGAATACCCATAATAGATTGGTAAACATTAGAATTAACAATATCCACATCCCATAGGGTTCGATCATGCTGTATTTATAGGCCAGGCGGGGCGGCAAAAGCCCCAAGGCGATGCGTCCACCGTCCAGCGGGGGCACGGGCAATAAATTCAACACCATCAATACCACATTAATGGCAATGCCCGCCTGCCCCATCAAACCTAAAGGCTGGCTAAGGAATTCCGAGTGCAGCAGGATGGCTAGGCGTATTATCAATGCCCAGAATATCGCCATCAAGAGATTGGCGGCTGGCCCTGCAATGGCTACCCACACCATGTCGCGGCGGGGATTGTGCAATTTCCCAAAATCGACCGGAACCGGTTTGGCCCAACCAAAAATCATATTGCTGAAGAGCAACATCACACCCGGCACCAGCAGGGTGCCTATGGGGTCTATGTGCTCCAAAGGATTCAAAGACAATCGGCCCATGCGTTCGGCAGTCCTGTCCCCCAACTTTTTAGCCACCCATCCGTGGGCGACTTCGTGCAGGGTGATGGCAAAAAGAACTGGCAAGGCCCAAATGGATATTTTCTGAATTAAAGTCAACTCTTGCATTGTTAGGGAATCTTCCGGGTTTATTGAAGAAATGTCACAACCGCTTTGCCTTGACGGATGATTTCCGGGTTGTCTTCCGTGAACCCGATGATAGTAGTGGGCTCATACGGAACCACGTCGGCATCAATGATCAAATCGACCTGCTTCTCTAGTTTTTCCCTAATCTCGTAAGGGTCGGACATCGCCTCGTCCTCTCCGGGTATGATCAAGGTGGAACTGAATAAAGGCTCGCCCAACTCCTTTACCAAAGCCTGTACAATCGGGCTGTTCGGGATGCGGATGCCGATGGTTTTGAGTTTGGGGTGCTGTAGCCTGCGCGGAACCTCCTTGGTAGCCTTGAGGATAAAAGTGAATGGGCCAGGAGTCAGCATTTTAATTAACCGAAAAGCCTCATTGCCAAACCTGGCAAAGGACGATACTTGGGAAAGATCGCGGCAAACCAAGGCAAAACGATGTTCTTCCCCCAATTGGCGGATGCGGCGGATACGCTCTAGGGCTTCCTTGCTGTCAATTTGGCAACCCAAGGCATAGGCAGAATCAGACGGGTAAACAATCAATCCGCCATTGCGGACAACCTCTACCGCCCTTCGAACTAACCTTTCCTGAGGAGTCTGTGGGTGAATTTGGAAATATTGCGCCATAACGGCTAGTTTACTACAGAGCGGCGGGGAAATCGCGGGCTAATGGCACTCTCATCGGCATCCAACCGCTGCAACGCAAAACTCAAGCCCTCCCCGGTCTCGTTACCCACGCAAATAACTGAATGCCAAACGCAGGTGTCCAGTGATTGCTGCGGCATCAATAGGACATCTCCCGGGACCAACACATAGGCAAAGCCGCGCTCGATCAAATGGCGGAAAAACTCTGGGGTACGGTCTAGCAAATCCTCGGCCCATTCATGGTCGCGCTCATCAAGATAGTCGGACAGGGCTTGCCGGTCCGTGGCGAGCTGACGCAGTTGCGGCCATTTGTCCGCTGCGGCCTGTGCCAGGAAAGCCCCAATTTCATCCAATAGCTTGGGCTTGGGCAGGGCCAGCCAGAATGTCGAACCGCTCAGTTGGGCGAATACAACGCCGTCATGGCCGCGTTCGACATCGTGGTGCATTTGCGCGCCGCCGTTGTTTGCGTTGAAATAGACAATGCGCTCCATGAAACCCACGCGTTGGCAATCTAGCATGGCCTGCAAAAGCGCATTCAGACCGGGGTGTGCGGTGACGGCTGCCGATTCGGGGAAAACGGCATCCGTTAGCCGGGCGGCCCAATCTTGCCGTACAGGATCGGCTGCCACGTCCTCATAGCCTTCGAAGCCAAATGAAAAGCGGAACCGCAGGCTTCCGTCTTCCTCGTCGAATGACAGCCAAGATGCCTTGCACCAAAGATTGTCGGCGACCATTTCGTCCTCTTCCCAAGCGTCGAAAATCACTTTCATTATCCCCTGATCGTCGTTGTCTTCGAGGCTTACACCCGATAATTCAAAAGAAGCTTGCAAACGGTCTTGGTAAATTTCCGCTTCCAGCAATTCGGAAAGGTCAGCCCCGCTTCTGACCTTATCCATCAGGCTATGGGCTTGGGCAATGTCCGACTGGTAAGAGGGTAGGGTATCGGCCAGAATGGCGGGCAGGAAAATGGCTTCATGGTTTTGCCAGGCTCTACCCACCTCTGCCGCATCGGGCATGATCCCGCGCATTTTGACATCAATCCATCCATATTCAAAGCCACGGCGCAACAACGGGAAGACTCCGTCTGCGCTAGGGGTTGGGGAGTACGAAATATTCATGGTCAAGATTTTTCCTCTAAAAGCAAACGAAAGGCTTCAGTAATTTCAACCGGTCTGCCGGTGTAATATCCTTGCGAGTAATCAATTCCTATGTCCTTCAGATAGGCCAGCGTTTCGGCGTCCTCGACTTGTTCGGCAATGGTTTTTTTCTTGAAAGCCACCGCGATTTCGGCTATCGCCTTGACGAACACTTGGTCATCTGGCCGGGTGCGCAGGTTGCGGATAAACGAACCATCAATTTTTATAAACTCAAAGGGCAATTGGCGCAAATAAGAAAAGGAAGAAAATCCCGTTCCAAAGTCATCCAGGGCAAATAGACAGCCAATCGAGTTGATAGCTTGCATTAAACGCAACACGGAATCGAAGTCGGTAATGGCGGCGGTTTCCGTCATTTCAAAAATAATATGTCTTGGATTTAAATTATTATCGTGGATTACCATTCTTATATGATTTAATAAATCGGGATCGGTGAATGCATGGCCAGATAGGTTTATCGTCAATGTTATATTTTTTCCCAAGTTATTCAGCATAGCCAAATGTTTAGCGGCCTCGGATAGCACCATGCGGTCCAATGTATGGATAAGACCAGTATGTTCGGCAATTTCAATGAATTTAGAAGGAGCAATTAAAGTAGAACCCTCGCCGCGCATACGCAGCAAGACCTCGTAATGGCTAGTCAAACCGCTAATGATATTGACAATAGGCTGGATGTATAAAACGAAACGCTTCTCAGCCAAAGCTACTTCCATGCGTTGCTTCCAAAGCACACGTTCTTGCATGACCCTATGGCTAATGTCGTCGGTCGATAACAAATACCAGCCACCCCTCCCAGATTCCTTGACATGGTACATGGCGAGATCAGTGCGGGCCAATAAATCTTGCACATCCGTCCCATGTTCAGGGAAAATAGCGATACCGATACTAGCTGATACTTTATGAATCCGGTCATCCACCTGAAACTCTGTTTCTTTAATATGAGTGAGGATTTTTTTTGCCACCTGAGTGGCTACGGCTGAATTCGCATGGCTCAAGATGACACCAAATTCATCGCCGCCAAGCCGGCCGATAATATCGACCTCACGCAATAATAAAGGCAGTGAATTGCTTAGGCTGACCAATAACCGATCACCTGCCGCATGACCACTAGTATCATTGACATATTTGAACTGATCCAAATCAAAAAACAATAATGCGCCGGTGTGCTGATAACGTTTTGCTGAAGTTATGGCATTTTTTAGTTCATTTTCAAAGCGACGACGATTATAAAGCCCGGTCAAAGAGTCATGGTCTGCCAGCCAGGCTAATCGTATTTCAGCTTTTTTTCGTTCGGTAATATCCATGCCTACAGATAAAATAACCTGGCTATTATGAATATTTGTCTGAAGTTTTGAATGTTGCCAAACAATATTTAGTATATTTTTATCTTTTGATAAAATATCACATTCAAACTCAAAATGTGCGCATTTATCATCAGCAAGTGCTTGCAAGTTCTCGGTCAGATCATCATTATCATTTTTTAATAGATTAGTGAAGCTCATACCTTTTAACTCATCTTGATTATAACCTATCAGAGAGCAACCATATGAGTTAACCATAATAATATTATAACTGGAGCTTTGGGTTAGAATTATTGCTTGGGCTGTGTCTAATATGTTATTTACAAAACTTCTTTCACGAATGACATCATTCATTCTGTTGACTATTTCAAGGTTTAAAGACTCCAGTTGAAGGGTAAGAGAAATGGCTGTTTCATTTAGCACATCAACCTCATCGCCTATAATACGCTTTCCTTTGTTAGCCAGAATGGCCGTGCGTACTTTATCAAATTCACCATCGGCAAGCAGTGGAAGATATTCTGTTGACCGTCTAAGGCTTGACATGGGTTTCCAAAGAATGATTAAAAGAAATATTTCAGAAATAAAAAAACCGCTAATGCCTATGATAATACTACGGTTAGTCGCGTCGTTAATGTGCTGGACGGCATCGGTGATGTCAGCAATTATAGCCAAATAAGCCTTATCACTTTGATTGAATCCGGATAACGGAAAAATACGAAAATGATATTGTCTATTTTGAAATGTATAGTCTGTCACATTGTAAATTGAATCCAAATTTCTATGAGTGTAGGCAATACTTCGCAGCAAAGCAATATTTTTATTGGAATTGGTTAGTGCCACGACATTGCTGTTCCAAGGATCAAGCCAGCGAGGAAGCATTTTGGTGGGTGACTGCGACTGTACTATTAGGCCAATATCTGTGCCTGATACACCTTTAAAATCGAGAATAACATCGGCAAGAGACGCACCAATCACAATTGCGCCTAAGACACCCTCATGGCTAAAAATGGGCGCAATAGCATATTGCAGGCAATTGAATGAACAATCGATGATAGTGGTTGGCTTTTCAGTGGCTAAGACGTTGCTGACGGCAGAAAAAATATTCAGGTTTAATTCAGCTTTTTCCGAATGGTTCTTTTGTGTAAGTTTATTGCCATCTGCGGTTACTATGGTTACTATTTCCATCCCCATGTTCAACTCTAAGCCATAACGCAATGATTCGAAGCTCTCAAGACTCTTTTTTTGATGGGAATTATCGAAAACCGCTTGTGTACTCTGCAAGGAAGCCAGAAATGTGCTTAACATCAATAGCCTGTTGCTGAATTGATTAAGTAGGGCCTGAACCTGAACGGAATATTGCCTTTGCAAGTCCTCACGCCGATCATTGAATTGGCTTTGCAATTCCAAATAATTTAACGTAATAAACGCGCTTGTTACCAATAGCAGAACGAGACTGGTCAGAAATAGGGCTTTCCATTTAAGACTGATGAAGATGCCAACCTTTTCTGACATTTGCATTTCTATTTTCCACTCCAAATACAGCGTTTTTAATATCGAAGAGTTACTTGTTGGGTTATATCATTTTGCAAATTACAGACACACAGGATGGTTTAATTGAGTGTCCTTTTTATTTTTCTTTGTTAAGAAAAAACGCTGTACATAAATGCAAATCGGGGCTCTTGGCGATGCGGTGGAATATAGACCGTTGTTTGTCTAGCAACAAAATGGCCTTGAGAGAACCACGGCTTACGCCTGTTGCGCCTTACCGCGTTTGGTGAAGACCATTAGTGCATTATTATACGCGTTTAAATGATTGGTTGGCTTATATCTCTTAAAAGCGTGTGTGTAGCATTTGGATATCTTTATGTACAGCATTTTCATCTTAAAAATATACCTAAAACAGACATTCCTTTAACCCTTCAGGTTAACCGAATAACCTGCGCTATCATA
>CAIZPP010000143.1 GCA_903934875.1 uncultured Methylococcaceae bacterium | reverse complement strand
GGTCGGCAAAATAGTCGGTGAGTTGTTGCGCGGCCAATGCGTCAATCTGATACCCGAAATACTCGCCCGCCCGGCGCACGGCGAGGGAATAAGCCTCAATCGTTTTGGGCTGCATGCCGTTGAGCTTGAGGCGTTTGAGGTGAGTCTGATAATTTTGCTCGAAATTCTTGATATTCGGGGATAAAGATGATTCCATAAAGTGCAACCTCGCTAGTGTGTTAAAAACCCCGAGTGGGGCTGAGGTGCAGTTTAATTCTTTGAAAGGCTAATGAGAATGGCTTTTCTCCGCGTAGCGGCTTCGTTCAACCGTTCAACCGTTCGCTCAAGCGGACGCGGGGTTACGTTTTGGCTCCGTGGCAAGGCTTTCCCGCCGCGCCGCTTAGCTCGGGCGTTGGGCATATCTCTACTGGAAGTGGTATCAGGGCAGCGTAATATGGTTTGTATAGATTAGTCCCAGCGTTCAAGATTGTTAACACAGGAGGAATGTATGTCTTCATGCCCCACAAATCTTTGGCGTGCGGTACACAAAGACGATTTCCCAGATGGGCCAATTGTCAATGAGAAAGCCGTCATGGGTGTTTTGTACCCGACGTTCGAGAAGAAGCCAATTGGTCAAAAAAATGGTCAAACTATCTATCGAGATCCAGATGTCACAGTGAAAGATGGCAAGGTTCAACTTGGCGGTGGCACCTCACTCTACAACAAGAGCAACTTCTTCAAGGGGAAGAACTGGAACTACATGCTTATTCCGGAAGGGACTCCGCTTGATCCAAATTTGATAATCGTAGGGCCGGAGTCCAGGCCTGCGATGCAGGCGGATCATTATCAGATAGAAGCGGTGAAGCCGTTGTTCGTAAATGTGTTCAAGGGGGCTCTAGATAACTTTGCTAGAGCCGCAGTGGCAAGAGCATGCGAGATTGCCCACAATCGTGAAAGACTGTAAGGTGAAAGATCATGTCAATAAGTGCCCATACATTGATAAAAGCAATCAGAGCAATATCGGAAAAGGCAGATGCCCTAAAAAAGGAAATTGAATCCTCTGAAGATCCCGAGCTTTCTTATCTTGAAGAAGAATGGCATGCCTACCTAAATGCTTTGAGTGAGTTGGAGAAGAATTATGACCCTATTCAGCAAGAATCTGACAACTTGCCGCCCTACGAAGAGTTGGTCTTCGCTTCAAGGCCGTAGATATAAGGCGCAGTAGCGGTGCTCCGCGTATTGCGCCGAATGGGGGGAGCAAAGAGCAAAAACCATGCTACCCCAGCTTTATCTCCTGCCCCGGCCACCCAACCGGTCGCTCAAGCGGACGCGGGGTTACGTTTTGGCTCCGTGGCGAGGCTTTCCTGCCGCGCCGCTTAGCTCGGGCGTTGGGCTTCATCCACAGGCCAATCATGTAACAGAATAGAGTTCGATTTATTCAACAATGTATCCTCTGCTAATCCGTTCAACTGAAATTTTTTTGATGACGACAATGCGAACGCTAACCTCCTTTCTTGTCGCTGTTTTTGTGGCTGTGATCCCGGTGGTAGCTCAATCCGTAGAGACCGAATTGGCTACGTTTAAGGTAAGCGACGATACTGAATTCGCTCACTATCGTGAACCTCTAGTTGATTACCTCCGAAGTCGTCATGTAACTCGCGGTACTCGTGTCTGCATTCTTGGGGAACAGGCCTCAGACGGGTCAAAATTGGCGTGGGTCATTTGGTCTGGAGGGAATAGCATGATTTTGTGGGGTGGAGGTGAGTCCTCAATGATTTCATCAAGACGCATACTTAACCTAAAGAGAGATGTTGTTGCCTCAGAAACAGATGTCGCTGGCAGCACTTATTTGGTCACAAGAGCTTGGGTATCGAAACAGCAAGCACGATGCGATGAGTATGGTGTGTCGGTGGAAATTTCCTCACCAGAGTTGAAGAAATAGGTGCATCCGGTTTGATTTCTATTAGAATAACCATGTGGAAAAAATGATGATCACACTGCCCGACCGAATGAGTAATGAAGGGGTCGAAGCTCGCATCCTTATAGCTGAGTGTCCCGCCCCTTCAAATGGAACTTACAGCCTAATATTAGCTGCCGAGGCGATGCATCTGATGGACGCTGTGTTGTGGAACCGCCTTAAAACCCCAGGTCCCTTTCTTGCGCGTGGCGCGAAAAGCTTGATTGACATCGTGAAAGCGCGAGGGCAGTTCAAGGGTTTCGAGAATTATCCAGACTACAGTGCTGGAATTAAGCAGAATATTCAAGACGCAATCAATATCGCCAACAATTCGAACGACCCCAGAAGCACTAAATACGCAGATTTTGTGAACAAAGCCATCGAGATAGCGAAGTCCTCCTATTATTCTGACCCTTCGCCTGGGAAACTCGTGGCGTGGCGAACCGCTAACAGTGGCTCGCCAGGAAAAGGCTTTTTACTATATAAGACGCTGTTGGGTAACGACTTTTATTACCAATGACTCCAACGTGGTAAGGCGCAATAGGCGTAAGCCGTATTGCGCCGGATGGGAAATAAAGAGTAAAAGCCATGCAGCCCCGGGTTTCCTCTTCCTATCCCACAGCCCAACCGGTCGCTCAAGCGGACGCGGGGTTACGTTTTGGCTCCGTGGCGAGGCTTTCCCGCCGCGCCGCTTAGCTCGGGCGTTGGGCACGTCTGATTGTCACTCAGGCTATCTAACTACCCTTGTTTAGCAATTTTGGAGAAAGCAATCATGAAGAAATTAATTTTTTTGAAATTAGTAGTTTTTGTTACGCTTCTTAATGGCTTAACTACAGTTCAAGCCGATACGTTAGCAGGAGTGGCAAATGGAGGGCTTAAACAAAGTGCAGTAATTTGCAATTTATTTAACGCAGGACCTGGTGATGTAACTATCACATCCATACAAGTTCTAAATTTGTCTGGTACAGCATATCAGTTAACTTCTGGCGGCAGTAACTGTGGTACAGTTCTTAGTGCTGGTACAAGTTGTGGTTATGGTGTAAATATTGGAAGCATTGGAATTAATGCGTGCAGAATCGTCATTAATCCGAGTGGAGCAAATGTTCGTGGTCACATGGAAATCAGAGATTCAGCAGAAAATGTCATAACCTCCGTAGAGCTTCGATAACTCGAAACTCGTAGATACTATAAAGCGTATTGCGCCGAAATCAAATAAGGGCAGATTCCATCAATTGTTAGCGGGGGCAGGTGGGGTCTGTGGGAAACGAACAGCACCCTGCCCTACGGAACTAGTCGCAGAGTTCAAGCCTTTTTTCGATGCGCCCCACCCGCTCGGCTAGGCGATCATACTGGATTTGCTGGCGGTACACGTCTTCTTGAGTGTCAAGATTGTCGCTGCGAGACTTCAGTACGGCCTTTTCCACGCTGAGCAATCGGGCATTGACTTCGACGAGTTGAGCCTCCATTCTGCCCATACCGGCCCGGATGGCTCGAAGGTGTTCAAGAACTAGATTTTCGACGTTGTCGTTCATTACTGTCTCCAAAGGCTGTTGGCGTTAATGGCTATACAATCAATCTTACATCACCGATTGATGGGACGCAACGCGGGCGAAATAGGTGTAATCCGTATTGCGCCAAACAGGTATGGAGCAAAGAGTAAAGCCATGCAGTCCCGGCACCGTCTCCTGCCCCAGCACCCTACCGTTCGCTCAAGCGGACGCGGGGTTACGTTTTTGCTCCGTGGCGAGGCATTCCCGCCGCGCCGCTTAGCTCGGGCGTTGGGCATTCAATCAATGGAGTCTGCCCCATTGATTTTATTAAACCATGCTTGAAGACTTTCTCGGCACTTTGTAACAGTATTGCCATTGATGCATTGCGATTGAGATCAAATGTGGTGAACAATGCGCAGCAGTATCATAAAAGTCAATAGAAATTAATTGGGTAATATTACCTAGTTTCGTCGGACGAAAGCCAATAAATTTTGTGAATTAAGTGGCGCTGGTGCATAAATCGAAATATTTATTTTTAATCAATGAGTTGCATGATTGGGTCATTTCATGAAAGTTTCTATAAATCAGCATGTTGTGCTGATTTATGCACCAACGCCGGATTAAGTGCTAAATACGCTATGCCTATCAGGGCGGGGCATGAACGCGCAAACCCCGGAATTCAGCGTTCATGGCAGTATGCAGACGGATATCGATCTGAAGCCGTGATGGCTTTCGTCATTACCCGCTTACAAGGAACCGACAATGTTCAAATTAAACAGCAATCAAATGAAAAAAATCGGGCAGGAAAGCTTCCTGTCTCGGGCGCGTACCAGCTTGCGCCAATACTTCAAGGGCTACGCCGCGCTAGACCTAGATTTACAGGCAGAATTTGTAAACATCGGCTATCACCATGCCCGTGCCTATGGCTTAGAATCCGAACGGGCGGTGATGACATATCTGCTCAACTGCTGGACTTTGGGACCAGACTTCGAATCGCGCCACCCGGAGGCCAAGGCGATACTTGAACGGCGAGACCAGCCACCGGATGAACGCGCCCGCGCCTTGCATCGGTACACCGCCCATTGGCTGGAAACCAATAGCGCCCAGCGGGGGCGGCATGAGTGAGGCAAACAAAGATTCCGACGGCTGGTTTTCCGGGCTATGGGATTGGCTGGGCAACCGCCAAGCCAAGGGCTTGGCAGAGGAACGCGATAAAAAGCTCAAACAAAATCCCGACCTGGAGCAACAGGAGTATGCCTCTGCTTATAAGTCCATGGTAGGCGACTACGGCAAGGGTCCATGTGACAACGCGGTGCAGGCTTGTCCTCTGCTGGACAAAGCCGCCCGCCGCAAGGAACGGTTGGACACCATCGACAAGGCCAGCGATTTGGCAGCCACGCTGCCAGACTCCGAGCGCGGCCCTATCGACGAGGCCGCGAAACGTCTGCGCCAGGACATGGACGAGGTGGAATATGGCCGTGCCGCCAAGCATGCCTACCTGAAATATGAAGACCAAACCAACATGCCCGACGATTTGAAGGCTATCGCCCAATCCGCCCCGGAGGGGATGTTGCCGGTGACGGACGATGAGCTTGACAAATTACGCCTGACCCCTGAAATGCTCGCCCCACCAAAAAGCGATTTCCGTGCCGCCGTTTACAAACTAGACCCGCAGGTGTGGGGCGAGGATTATGAGGGGCGCTATGTGGTCGCTTTTCGGGGTTCGACCTTAAGCCCGCAAGATTGGAGGGAAAATTGGCGCCAAGGCGTTAACGAATATTCCGACTATTACAAGAACGCTGTGAACATAGGCGAAAAAATAGCACAGTCGGGCCGAGGGGATTTGGTGCATCTTGCAGGCCATTCGCTGGGCGGTGGGCTTGCCTCGGCGGCTTCGGGCGGCGGCGGCTTAATTGCCACCACCTTCAACCCGGCTGGCCTGCATTCCAATACGGTGGGCCGTTATGCCACAGACCCTAGCACTGCCGCCGACCCCGACCTGATCCGCAGCTACCGGGTGGAGGGTGAGAAACTGACGCAAATGCAAGAGAAAGGACTCCTCAGCAAACATCTGATGGTTCCCGCCGTGGCCGGGGAGAAGATCGACCTGCCACCGGCTGACCCCAGCCTGCCACCCGATGAACTCCACAGCATGGACAATGTGATCGCCGCCATGGAACAGCGCAAGCAAACCGACGAAGCCACTTTGAAAGGAGCTTTGCAGTGACCAACCCCCGCAAGCTGTTAGCCGTATGCGCCACCGCCTTTTTCCTTTATTCAGGAGCCGCCATGAGTTTCTTTGGATTGTTCGACCAACACAAGCCCGCCAATTTTTTTGAAGGCCAAGCACTGGCCTTAGCCGAAGCTGCGCTAGACCATGACGAGGACACGCTGAAACGCCTGAGGGCTTCAGGCGTGAACCCCAACACCATCGGCAAAGAACGCATGACACCGCTCATCCTTGCCGTACTCAAGCAAGACCGCGCCGCGATACAGATGCTGATGCGCAATGGGGCTGACGCGGAAATGCTGGTACAGGGAGTGGGTACGGCCTTGGATGTCGCCTGCCGGGACAAAGATACCACCGCACTGGTGGCAATGTTGGATGCCGGGGCCAACGCGAGCCTGAATATCGGCGGCGCGCCGCTATCGTTCTCAGCAGCCGACAATGACCGCATCGAACCGATCAAAGTGCTGTTTGCGCGTGGCCTGTCCATTGAAGCGCGGGACACCAGCGGTGATACTTTGTTGATCCATGCGATTTCTGTCAACGATATCAAATTCGCTGGCTGGCTGATTGAACAGGGCGCGAACGTCCACGCCATCAGCCGTTTCATGATTTCTGCGGCCGGGACGCTGCAAAGTAAATTGGATCGGGCCGGTCCAAATTCTGTGAACACCCCCCGCTATTTGGAACTCAAAGCGATGTTTGAGGCGCGAGGAGTGACTTTCCCCGTACCAACTTCATTGGAACTAGAAAAACGCTTCGGACGGCCCAAACTGCCGTTAGAGCAAGTGATTAACATGGACGAACGAGGAGAACCGCTGCAATAAACCTTGAAACAGCGGTAACGCGGCGCAATAGGCGTAAGCCGTATTGCGCCGAATGGGTGAAAAGAAAAAAGCAAAAGCCATGCAACCCCTGGCGATTCCTCCAACACAGGCCGCCCATCCCAGCGCTCAAGCGGACGCGGGGTTGCGTTTTGGCTCCGTGGCTAGGCTTTCCCGCCGCGCCGCTTAGCTCGGGCGTTGGGCATAGCTCATCCTTTGAGGTACTAGTATGGCAAAAAAAGATGACATTCATCCGAACGCTCCTGCCTTTGACGCTGGAGCTGGCGCATTCCGAAGTGCAGCCCCGTTGGGTAAGAACCCAAGTATGGACAAATGGATGTGTCCACGCCCACTTGGTTGGGTTTGCAGTTTGCCACCTACACGGGAGTGGCACCACTACTCACGCCAAGGCGGATTCCCAGCCTCGACGCTGGCTCTGTCGCCCGAAGCAGTCGCGTTGCTTCAAGCCATCGAGACTTTGCGCCTAAAACCCTATGACGATCAGACAGCAAAGGACATCGACGCCTGGGTTAAGGGTGCCACCATCGGGTACGGACATCTCATTAAAAAGCGCGAATGGGACAGCTACAAGAACGGCATCACCCAAGAGCAGGCCGAAGCTCTATTCCAGGCCGATGCAGAACCTTTCATAACCGCAGTCGGTGATTCAATTATGGTTGGTGTGCAACAGTACGAGTTCGACGCAATGGTTATCCTGGCTTTCAACATAGGAGAAACAGGCTTTCGCAACTCATCAGTCGTCAAGCTCATTAATAAGCCAATGGCTGGGCCAAACGAAGCCGCGCTGGAATTGGCATGGAAATCATGGAACAAGTCACAGGGAAAGCGTAGCAAGGGCTTGGACAATCGTCGTGCAGCAGAATGGAGAATCTACACGGATGCAAACTATGTGCGCTGGTGAGAATCAAGTCCGTCGAGATTTGCTGCGTGTTGCGGCGGCACTTTCGTTCGCAGTACTGGCAGCAAGCGCCAATGGGATCGATAATCCGGATGCGCCTGACAGAATTGCGGCCTTCGAAAGCCGTGCGGCACCATTGGAGTTACAGCTCGCTGCTACAGATGGTGGCAGTGCAGCTACCCGCACCGGAAAGATGTACGCCGATTTTCTCGATACCGAATTGAACACAGCCTATCGAACACTGCTGATGAAATTGCGGGGCCCGGCACGTGTCACGCTTGCTCAGTCGCAGCAGCAGTGGCTGCGCTTTCGCGATGCAGAGTATCAATTCATCGCGCAACACTGGACGCGCGAACGCAGCGGGAGCTCCGCTAGTCTCTCAGTCGCCGGGTATGGCAATGCAATAGTAAAGGAGCGAGTTCTGCAATTGCTGCGCTACACCGCCGAGTATCCTTGATGGCCGCAAGGGCGCAATAGCTGTACTCCACATATTGCGCGGAATGGCCAAAGAAAAAAGCCAAGAAACCACGGCCTCCTCTCCCGGAGCGACCGCCCAACCCAGCGCTCAAGCGGACGCGGGGTTTACGTTTTGGCTCCGTGGCAAGGCTTTCCCGCCGCGCCGCTTAGCTCGGGCGTTGGGCAGTTAAATTTATGGGGGTTTTGTATTCATCCGTCAATGACGTAGAATATCCTTCATGCACATCATCGCCGAAACTGAAGTATTCCAGCGTTATGCAGCCTTACTTAATATGGTTGGATGCAGATTGTGTCGAGTTCATCAACTGGATTGCAGCCTACCCACTTGCCGCCGCGCCGCTTAGCTGGAGCGTTGGGCCAGCACTATTAAACGAGGAAAATATAGATGGAAAATGTACTGCTCAAAGAACTCCTATTACAGCAGGGTCAAATTGACCGCTACTACGAAGGCCAAGTGCCTGTGCATTTATGGCGGGGGCTTAATTGCAAGAGGGATTCAGCTCTTTTTGATTTCGTGGAAGAGCCATACGTAATGCGGAATGGTCGTCCTCGACCAGCAGACATCCGAATCGTTCTGCATGGTAGCGAGAGGTGGGTATCAGTGAGTCAACGGCCACGAGGTGTCAGCACCTATGACGCTCCGGGGATACCAGAGGGGAAGGATTGGTACTACTATCGTATTCCTGCTGGTACGGTTCTACCGAATGGCTTAGTTGTTGTGCAAGACGAATACAATACACGATTTAATGCTACGCACTACACAATAGCGCCCGCGTTCGACATGCCACTTCTTCAATTTAAGTTTTTTCTAAACAAATTTGCCGCGAGCGCGATTAAGGAGGTTGGTTAATGGAAGTTCCCAATACTTGGACTCCATTGCTGGTGTCCGCTATTCGTGATGCTGTTCTGTACCAAGAACACTTACTCCAAAGCGAAACCCTGCGAGACAGGGCGGACTATGAGGAGCATCTAGTTCAACTTTCACAGTTTCTTGAATACATCAAGACAGAGTATAAACGGATTGAAGTAGATGTTGGCGTTCCTCTGGAAAAACTGCTTTGACGCAAGGGCGGAATAGTTGCATTAAGGCGCACCCTGCCGCAAAGCCGGGCTAGATTGGCAACGTCTCTTGGCGTTGGTGCATAAATTGTCGATTTTGCCTGTCCTAGTAGTGTCAAGCGACGCAACAAACGGAGGCATGCCATGTCCACTTGGTTTGATGACGAGTTTCTGCGCGAGCACTGGCGTCCCGCCGCCACCGGCAAGCGCGGTGCGCCGTTTGAATACTCCGACATCGCCATTCAAGCGCTGTTGATGCTGAAGGCCGTGTTCCACCTGCCTTACCGCGCACTGGAGGGTTTTGCCCGTTCGCTGATGGAGTTGATGTCGCTGGCACTGCCCATTCCGGACCACACCCACCTCTCGCGCCGCGCCAAGACCTTGCCGGTAGTGGTCACCTGCCGCGCCAGCACCGAACCTCGGCATATCGTGGTGGACTCGACGGGGCTGAAGGTCTACGGCGAAGGGGAATGGAAGGTGCGCCAGCACGGGGCGGGCAAGCGCCGCACTTGGCGCAAGGTGCATCTGGCCGTCGATGCGGGTTCGCTGGATGTGGTTGGCGTCGAGGTGACGACGGCCGGCTGGACGGACGGCGAGGTTTTCGAGGGGCTGCTCGACCAAGTGGAGGGCAACATCGAACAGATCGACGGCGACGGCGCCTACGACACCCGCGGGGTGTATGAAGCTGCGGCGGCGCGTGGCGCGCGTTTGGTGGTTCCGCCGAGGGATAACGCGGGCTACCACCGCCGCAGCCTCGCCGAAAACGCCATGTACCGGCTCAAGCAACTGTTTGGCGACCGGCTGGCCTCCCGGCTTTTTGAAACCCAAGTGACGGAAGTCCATGTGCGCATCGCCGCCATGAACATCATGACCGCCATCGGCATGCCGGTTTCGGTATGCGTAGGAAGTACTGTGTCTTGAGCCAGGTAGGGTGCGCATTGCGCACCCTACCGTGAATTTAAGAAAGAGTTAAGGTCGGGCAACGTCTTTTTGCTGCCTTACAAAAGAGCAAGGGCAAAGAGAAAAGCCATGCGACCCTGGCGTAATCACCTGCCCCAGCGCCCAACGAAGCGTTCCAGCCGGGTCGGGCGCGTTCTTTGCGTTGTGCCCGACATCCTGACGGTTGGTCATACCAACGGAATTGGGTAAATACTAAGGTGTCGATACTTCCACGCTGGAATGTTGGGCAACGATGGAGCCATGCACAAGCTACATTTTACACTGCCAACTCAGCGTAATCCGTAAGCCCTATACAGGAGTTTGGGTGATTGAGGAACCATGTTGACATGAAAAAACAAGACTGATAGCCTAGGTTTTAAGGTTGGACTTTTTTGGTATCGATACACGGCCACAATCCACCGCACTAATGCCCCAGATAAGGAGATGTATTCATGAGTTTCATCAATTACACGGCTAGAGAGATCAACTGTAAAATCATCTATTACGGACCTGATTTTTCTGGCAAAACGACAAACATGCAGTACATTTATGATCGTACCAATCCTGATGCCAAAGGTAAAATGATCTCGTCAGCAACCGCGATGGATCGAACTCTCTCCTTCGATTTTCTTCCACTTGCCCTGGGTGAGATACGTGGGTTTAAGACACGCTTCCACCTCCATACGGTCCCAGGGGAAGTTATCCACGATACTAGCCGCAAGTTGATCCTGAAAGGCATTGATGGGGTTGTCTTCGTGGCAGACTCACAAATTGGGCGTATGGAAGCCAATCAAGAATTAGTCGAGAATCTACAGATAAACCTCGCCGAACAGGGTTATGATCTCAATAGAATCCCCTATGTCATCCAGTACAATAAGCGCGACCTGCCAGAAATCGCCAGCATCGAAGAAATGAGTTCACTCTTAAATCCTGGCAATGTTCCAAGTTTTGGAGGTGTCGCACACACTGGTGTAGGGGTATTCGATACACTTAGGGCAATTGCGAAGCTTGTCTTAGTTGAATTGAAAAAAGGTGGGCCATAGTGAAATCTAATGGGTGGCATTGAAAATTCGAGAAAACCAAGGCAGCGCAAGACTAAAGCGGTAAGTGCGCAATAGGGCTATCAAGGGATGAAGCGCATCAATTGCGAACGATGCGCCTCCTTCGTCGGCACAACTTATGGGTCTATTTTAGTAGTCGCCGGGCACGAGCTTTTCCAATTGGCGCTCAACCCGGCGCTGGGATTCGTGTGCCTGGCAATGCGGGCAGTTGCGGTGCCCGCAGGAATGCGGGACGATGGTTTGCTGGCCGCAGTCTAGGCCGCGACCGGAATGACAGCGTTTTATCAAACATCGGCACTTGTGTTTACCGATGAGAGCTGGAGCTTGGGAACTAGCCTAAGATACTAATTTTATTCAACGACAGCGTGTTCGCTTTTTTATATAACTGATGTTACGCAACCGTGTAGGCTGTAGCCCGGATGTTGTGGAGTGCGGCGACTCGTCGCCGCCTTTTGCGTCCAGCGGCGACGAGTCGCCGCACTCCACAAGTTGCCATCCTCT
>CAIZPP010000142.1 GCA_903934875.1 uncultured Methylococcaceae bacterium | reverse complement strand
TTCCTCTTCCTCTTCCTCTTCCTCTTCCTCTTCCTCTTCCTCTTCCTCTTCCTCTTCCTCTTCCTCTTCCTCTTCCTCTTCCTCTTCCTCTTCCTCTTCCTCTTCCTCTTCCGAGTCACTTCCTATTACATCATCATCTTCTTGCAGTTTATCAAGACGATCTAACAATTCCTTTTCTTGCTGGTCAAATTCCTCTTCCGAAATTTGACCGGTTTCCAGCAACATATATAGCTCTGTAAGGTTATTCCGAATACGGTCACCCTCCCCAGCCAACTCTTCCTCAGCTATTTCATGTATTTGTTTGAATATCCAGTTGATCCCTTTTGCAGGGAAAAACAATATATCATCTACTACAAACATGCTAAAACCCTAAGCCAAGTCATCGCTTTCCTTGACTTTAGTTTTCGATGAAGGTATGTGCAAGTCTAAAGAAACAAAATTATGCGGTGCCCATGGACCAGTATAATCGAACAAATAGACATTATCGAAAAGTTTAGAGGCTTGGAATACGCCCTTGGCAAATTCATCCATGTGTTTCCTTTCCACTAAACAAGCCAAATTCATTACATCCTTCTCTTTTTTGGCCGGATTTTCAATTATATCTTCACAATAATCAGATAAGACTTCCTTTACTTTTTCCGCGCACTCTTTGCGGTCCGCATCACGTAAAGATTCATATAACCTGCCCAACTCGACTTTCTGGTCTCTCTGGATATTGTCCGATGTCCTATATAATTCGTCACGCGCTTCACGTAATACTGGGTGAGTCGAAACAAAATATTCATATATATTAGATGTGTCCCAACTGACCCTTAACCCCATTTCCACGCGGTCACTGAGGCGATGAATATGCTCTTTGATGCTTTTACGATTGGCTTCAAGCAGCTTTTTAATAGCATCTGCATTGCGGGCTATAACCCCAAAACGCATGGGTAAAACCGTTCCGTGTTCCATTAAATAATGTAGAACAGCTTGATGTGCGGTAATGTTCCGTCTTTCTGGACGTACTCTAGGGCTTAAGGTATCGCTAACTATAGCTCTTAGCTCTCCGTTGTCTATTGCATAAACAGCAGCAGCCTCTAATCCTTTAACTTTGTAAATTGGAATTTCACCCTCAGCAGCACAGAGAGCATAAAGAATTTTTGGACGTCCGCTATTTGTCTTGATAGCATTCACTATTATACTCCTGTACGATTTCTTCTAGTTATATTTTGACTAGCTTGCAACGCTCTGTTCGAACGACGGTATTCTTCTAATATAACTCGACCACGGTCAGGGAGGATTTGCGCTACCCCAGTCGCATTTACGCAAGAGCGGAAGCTTTTTAATCCCCGATGGGTGCGAATATGCGAACTTGTGCGTAACTTGCTCATTGCCTTCACCTTAATATTTTATTTTTAATCCAGAGGATTTTTTTTCAACAAGCACAGAATCGTTTTTCTTTTCGCCATGTGCTTCGGCTGCATCCGCTAATAATTCCAATTTTTCTTTGTCAATATCAGCAATGCGGCTATCAATGTCGGCGATGCGCGCCGCGGCAGCTTCGCGCTCACGCTCACGACGCCAACGCTCTAATTCCAAAGCACCAACTTGGAAATAGTTTCTATAGGTCTCATGTTTATTATTCGTCCGTCCAGAATGAGTCTTAATATCTGAGACTGAACGTGGTGGCCTAGTGCGTATAGCCATTACTATTTCTCCACAGCCTTTATTTTTCTAGGCTGGTGTGGTTGCGGGCTGGCTATTGCAATTTCCAAAGGAGGGCATACTTGACGGATAACGTCATCCACAATTTCGTAAAAAATTGACCGACCCGCATGCTGAATTTTAGCGGTTTCCATGCTTAATGTGTCATAACAAATTGCTTGAAATAATTTATCGCCATAGCGAGGTTTTATACCCTGCTGGTTAATTATTTTTGCTATGGCTATACCTGCACGCAGGCTTGTTTTAGATTTATGCTCATCACCTCTCAGCTCCCGTATGATATCTACAATATATGCTGCCTCATGCTCCTCCAAACCAGAACGGGAATGTAATATTTTGAGTTCAGTATTTCTATCCGGGTGGTCTAGCTTTATTGTGATCATACGGTCAATCAATGCATCCTGAGTTTTATGCGTACCTGCGTACTCTTCAGGATTTGACGTGAAAATTGCCCTAAAACTAGGATGAACGTCCATGTATCCTTCACCTGAACCACGTAGCCCAGGCAAATTTAAAATCCCTTCGGCTAATACTGAAAGCAAAACATTGTTTGTTTCAGCTTTTGACCTATTAAATTCATCATAGATAAGCATATCCCCTTTTCTGCAAGCGGTCGTGAGCCTATTGTCAACCCATACACGGCTCATCTGCTCTTCCGTCTTAATCACGGAATGGATAAAATTATCAACCAATTTGCTTTTGCGGTATCCAATATCTTTTCCAGTTAAATCGGAAGTCACAAGTTCTTCGTTCCCCTGCAAAAGGGTCACGGGCCTCCCCCATTGGGCAGCCAAATGAAAAGCAAGCGTCGTTTTTCCGGTTCCAGACGGACCAGCGAAATGCACAGGATAACCTGCATTAAGATAGAGTAGAGCCCGTTCAATAACTTCCCTAACAAAAGGGGTGATGACAAAGCCATCGCTCGCTTCCGGAATTATATTTTCTTCCTCTGTAGGGAGATTCAAGCTCGATATTGTATTTTTATTAGTCATCAAGAGTGGTCCTGTATAGAACTATATTGTCCTTGTCTTTGACAAGAGTAATTGAAGGTTTTAGTAATAAGGGGGGGAGGATACAACATGTCATAATTGAATAATGCTCGATACCTGAACTCTATCCACCTCTGTATTAAATACACCGCGCTATGTCCTAACGAATAATGAAACAGTATAGTTAGAAACTGGCATCTTAAGCGTAATCAATTTCAAGCTTAAATCATACGCTAAAGGTTTCAACGGTTCAGTATTCTTTCACATAGCGCGGTTAATCCAACACCCTAGGCATTGGAAAATAGGCATTCAATTATCCATACTTCTTGGATTAGTTTTCGTCCGGCTTATTTTCAGGCCTATCTTCTGCAGTCGATCCTTGATGTTTCTTCCTTGGTTTGTCATGTTCTTTGACCTTTTTTACGACCAAACTATCCCACAAAGTAGGCTGTTCCGACACATCTTGAACAGAATCGGCCACTTGCGACTCCTGTTCTATCGGCTGTGTCGCTTGTACCTGCACAATTTGTGATTGAACATATTCCTGTTCATTGTTTTCTTGTACCAAAACATCAGCCTTTTCCCGCTCTCTGGGCTTAACTACGACCGCTTCGGCTTGATGTACGGCTATTTGTGGGGTGTCTTTTTTTTTTTCAGCCTTTGCTTCCCCAAAAAATGCAGCATTTGCACCTGCACGGTCACTGGCTAACTCATGGATTAGAGCAGCCACGCCACTTGCTAAGTTAGACACGAAAGCCGCTCGTTCTTCACTTGAACTCTTTGCTAACTCAGCGCGGGCTTTGTTTATAGAATCAAGCTGACTGGAAACTTGACCTACTAAAGACGTGACGAAATTATTCCTTTCCTCTGCGGACAGTTTAGCATTGTTTGCACGGTTTGTTTTAGTTTCGTCCAAAAATCTACTGATCGAACGTGCCAGTTCGCTGAAGAATTCAGCGCGCTCATGAGCAGATTCACTTGCTTGCAAATTCCGCGTGGAGCTGAAGCTCTCTAGCAGGCTAGCCACGTCATGACCTAGATTGGCAATGAAATCCGTTCTCTCCTTTGCTGCCCTTTCCGATTCTTCTTTATGCTTGGAGTCGTATTCCGCAATCAGATCGGCAGTTTTTTTTGCCACATCGGCCACAAACGAAGCACGATCCTCCCTGCCCTGCCGCGCTCTGTCTTGATGGTCGCTACTGAAACGACCAAGCAGATTCACTACGTTACGTGTATTTTCGGTGGCGAAAGCCTCCAGTGCTTGTGCATCAACTTTTGCTTGGTTAGCACGCGCGGACGCAAATCCGGCAATTGTTGTGTTTACACTGGTTGCCCGTACATATTCTTGCGCTGCGCGTTCCGCATTGTCTTTAGAGCGAGCTTCGCGGCTGTCATTGATGTTTAGGCGCAAACGCGCCAGATCTTCTGTTAATCGGCCCATGGTTCTTCTCCTTGTGTTTTAATCAAAATGCTTCTTTTTCCGCCTTATGCTCAAAAGCCACCCCGCCGCTGGGTTACCAGCGGCAGGGCAGCTTCACTCTCGCTCTAGGCTGGAGCAGCAGCGCTGGCGGTTAGGCCAATAGCTTCGGCATATTTCAAATAGGTTTCGACTGATGCGATGACTACGCGAGCTTCAATGGACAGCAGTTCGATACCTACCAAGGATACTTTAACCCATGCGTCGATAACGATGCCCTTGTCCAGAATGCGGTCTACGACTTCGGCCAAGCTGGAAGAGTCAGTTGATTTTTGTACTTTTGCCATGATGACATACTCCTAAAAAGTTTTGTTATGATTGTTATTCTACGGTGGCGTGTTTACGCCAACTCATACAAGCCGTTAGGCTGGGGCAGCCGCACTGGCGGTCAGGCCAATGGCTTCGGCATACTTCAAATAAGTTTCGACAGAAGCGATGACTACGCGAGCCTCAATCGACAGCAGTTCGATACCTACCAAGGACACTTTAACCCATGCGTCAATGACGATGCCCTTGTCCAGAATGCGGTCTACAACTTCGGCCAAGCTGGAAGAGTCAGTTGATTTTTGTACTTTTGCCATGGTGACATACTCCTAAAATTTGTTTTAAGATCGAAAAATTTTACAGTGAAATAGACTAGGCTGGAGCGGCTGCGCTAGCAGTCAGGCCGATGGCCTCGGCATACTTCAAATAGGTTTCAACAGAAGCGATGACTACGCGAGCCTCAATCGACAGCAGTTCGATACCTACCAAAGATACCTTAACCCATGCGTCAATGACGATGCCTTTGTCCAAAATGCGATCTACAACTTCTGCTAAGCTGGAAGAGTCAGTTGATTTTTGTACTTTTGCCATGATGACATACCCCTAAATTTTGTTTTTCAAAAATATCAATCTTTCGCGGCGGCGGGTCTCCCCGCCTACCGCCTTATCCTAGCCTTTTTAGGCTGGAGCAGCCGCGCTTGCGGTCAAGCCGATAGCTTCGGCATACTTCAAATAGGTTTCAACGGAAGCAATGACGACGCGGGCTTCAATAGACAACAGTTCGATGCCTACCAAAGATACCTTAACCCATGCGTCAATAACGATGCCCTTATCCAGAATGCGGTCCACAACTTCGGCCAAGCTGGAAGAATCGGTAGATTTTTGTACTTTTGCCATGATGACATACTCCATACAATAGTTTGTTAGATGAACCCCTAAGGCCCAACTGGTTCTTAAGGTTTTAAAATTTACAGCTTGATGCTGCATGACATATAGAAAGCAAAAGGGATGCCACCAGGCTTTGGGATGAATTGTAGAAGGCTGTATATCAATCACAAAGTGTTGCTGTAATGCAAATATTGTTGCTTTATTTTTAGCATCAACTTGCAAGATTATGATTTATAGGGATACTGATGTACTGTTTTTACTTGGCTTAAATTTTTTTCTCTACGCGCACAGAAAAAAAATCACCCTCTTTTTAGACAATGTTTGCACGCTGGCCCCCATGCCACCCCCCATTTGCTTGCACCATATCTATGGAATTAATTCCATAGCTATGGTGTCAATGCCATGAGGGCAAAGCTTCAGCTCACCATTCAGCTTATTTTTAAATACGGACGGTGTGGGACAGCAGATGTAGGCTACAAAAATTTGACCAAAGTTGGCAGTAACTGGCTACTCTAGAGAGTAACTGTGGTATAGTTTGCACCCTGTTTTCGGCCATTCTAGGCATCAGTCACTAGCAAGTATCGAATTCACCAAACGGTTGTTCACTATATGCGCTCAAGAAGAAGCCGGAATGATTGTAATCTGAAAGGCCAAAGCTCTATCCATCGGCCAACCCGCAAGGGTGTAACTCCCTGCCAATAACAATGAAGCCCATGTTAGACTACGATTTGTCTCCAAACCGGTTTGAACTCCTCTACGGCATGCTGCTGGACGCCATACCTTCATCAGTTTTGCTGGTGGACGAAAAGCTGCACATTGTATCCGTCAACCGCAATTTTCTTGTGAAAAGCCAACGTGGCGAGGCTAGGACGGTCGGGCGTCCATTGGCTGAGGTGTTTCCCACCATCATTTTGGAAAATACGGATATCGAAAGGCGCATTCGCGAGGTTTTCCGCACGGGAACTTCCGTGAAAGGCCAGCGGATGACCTATCGCGCACCGGGTGTGCCCATCCGCATATACTATTATTCCATTCTCCCCATTCCCACCAACCAAGTCATGTTATTGATGGAGGACGTAACCGAACAGGTTCGCCTTTCTGAAGAGGTGCGCAGAGTTGAGCGGCATCTGGCATCGGTTGTGGAGAGTGCTAGCGATATCGTGCTTTCTACCGATACCGAAGGAAGGATACTGACTTGGAATTCAGCGGCTGAAAAGCTTTCCGGCTTATCGGCGCAAGAAGTCCGAGGCCAGTATTTCTTTCAGTTCTGCGACAGCAACCAGCAGCAGACCGTACGTAAAGTATTCATGCTGATGAAATCTGGCAATGAATCCCATACCACTGAGTTCCCTTTAGTCACCAGTAATGGAGACGGCATATTGGTCTCCTGGGTTTTTTCTCCTATGAAAGATGATTATGGACAAACCGTCGGAGCCGTGGTCGTCGGACGAGATCTCGCAGAACGGAGAAAACTAGAAAATCAACTACGGCAATCACAGAAGCTTGCCGCATTAGGTGTGATGGCTGGGGGAATTGCTCATGAAATACGTAACCCCCTTGCTGTTTGTTATTCAGCCGCGGAATTTCTATTGATGGATAATATTTCCGTTGAGTTTCGCAATGAGTGTTCTAGAAAGATACAGGCGGGAATCCAGAAGGCCTCTGCCATTATCGAAAACCTGCTACGGTTTGCCAGACCTTCACCCGATACTGAGATGGTGCAAGTTGATTTAAATACGGTTATTACAGAAACACTTGATCTGATTACCAATCAGGCTAGGGTACAACAAATTCGCATTCAACTGGAATTGGAAATGAGGCCGGTACTCGTCCTTGGGGTGTCCGGCTTATTGCAACAAGTTTTTATGAATATTTTTCTTAATGCCATCAATGCCATGCCTGACGGCGGGGTATTGACCATTGTGGAGGAAATCTCCGAAGCCGAGGTGGCGGTGCGCATCTCAGACACTGGGATGGGAATAGAGGAGTCTGATTTGGACAAAATATTTGACCCATTCCATACCACATCGCCCATAGGCAAAGGCACCGGCTTGGGTTTGTCTATTTGCTATTCAATTGTCCAGCAACATCTAGGCTCCATCCATGTGCAGAGTTCCCCTGGAAAAGGGGCTACATTGACCGTACGACTGCCTCTCTTGTAAGTTATGAATGGGCCTATACTTGTAGTTGATGACGAACCCGACATGTGTTGGGTAATGGAATGCATTTTACGTTCACAGGGCTATGAAGTGGTTACCGTACTGAGCGGCGAAGAGGCGTGTTACCAACTCGCCAACCGGGATTTCTTCTTTGTATTCATGGATGCCAAGCTTCCCGATATGGATGGCTTGGATGTCGTCCGTCATGCCCATGCGACTAGGCCCGGCACCGTGCGTGTCGTGTTGGTCTCGGGGTATCACTACCACGATGACCCGGTGATACGCCAAGCGTTTGACCAAGGCCTTATCTGCGGATTTTTGGCAAAGCCTTTTACCCACAGCGACTTGTTAAAAGCACTCCCTATCAATTAGGGATTTGGTAAAAACAACTTCCCGAAAACCTGCTTAGGAAAACTGCGCTAACTCATCCACAGACTCATTTCAGGGAAATTGTTCCCGGCCATATCCTATTCGCAAGGCGCGGGCATTGTCTTTGCCGATGGTGATTACTGTTTGCTAGGTATGGCCGTCGGTCGGAAACCAGCGACAACAGGAGCAGTTTGATTGATGGTCGCAGTATTGTCAGATGCGTTGGGGGAACCTTCAGGATAGCCGCAGGGCTGCCCATAACAGGACACTGGCAGTAACGGGGTAGCGAACACTAGCACCGTTGGCTGGCGGTAGCTCATAATCGTTCCGAAGCTACCCTCGACGCCCCAAGCGTACGAATAAGGAAATGCACCAGCATTATTGGTAAATGGGCGGTCATGCACATTGGCCAAATTATGGCCCAATTCATGGGCCAGAGTATGGTCCCCGCAATAGACCGGCTGGCCATCTTGGTCGGCACCGTCGCTAACCACCGAAAAACCTAAGCTTGGGGACAGCGCGCTCCCGTTGCTGCCATTGACCCATGCTATGCCGCAACTCTTTTGGCTGCTAGCGTGGAAAGGCCTGATCAAAGTAACTAGGTCGGCACCGTTTTTTTCCCGCAACGCCTGAACTTTGTCGAACGGGCTGGCCCCATTAGTCAAGTCGGACAAAGCCTGCGAATTGTCGCCCGCGCTGCCGTAGTCCACCGCTTCGAGTTTGACTACTCTTATTTTCGCGTTGATTTTGCTGTCCAGATAGGCTTGATTGGTCAAAGCAGCCAAGTAATTAACACGGGTTTCGGGTTGGGACAAGCCCTTAGTGTAAAGCACCAGCACATCGATAGTTGAGATGTTGCCAGCATTTGCGCCGCTTCCTGATGTCGCGGTGTTGGTCGGCGAGGGGCTGCCGGCGGGCATTTCGCTGGCCGCTAAAGCAGCCTTATTCGACACGCCGCCCCCGCTTCCAAGCAAGACCAAATCGGCTCCGGGACTGTCGGCGGGGCTGGCATTTACCCCGGCCTGGTCATCCAACAGCGAACCGGGCTGAAGTCCTGACGCATTGATGTCAAGCAAATAGGTTTGACCATCTTCTGTGATGATCTGGTAATTCCCCTCGGGCGTTGTGATGTAGCCCATTGCTCCACCCCTGCCCATAGTGATCATCGCGCGGTAAGGTTGCCCGTCATCCGCCGGATATCCGACCCATGTAATATCGCCGTTAGAATGGTTGAAGCGGTTGTCATTGACGAAGCTATTTTGGCCTGAGGGCAAATCCAGGGAAACGGACTGGCCTAGCCTCATCCCTTTCAGCGTGGACATAGGCAGGGTGATGGGGGTCACGGAACCGGGGTTAAGTCCTTGCAAACGGGCAGGCAGGTCTTTCAATGACGAACGGGAATAACGTTGGAACTGGCTGCCTAAACTGGCGGTGAGCTTACCATCGCCGTTTTTGCCGCTGACAGTGACCGATTCCCACGAGCCACTCTTGCTGACTTCAATCGCATAGTTGTAGCCTTTCAGCAAGCTCTTGGAGGCTTCGGACCAGTCTTTTCCGATCAAGGTGGCTGTGATCTTCTCCCGCTTCAAGCTATCCGCCAGCCGGAAGCTGATGCCGCTACGGGTGGCAATATCCTTCAGCACCTCGGCTAGCGGCCTGGCCTTGATCGGGTAATACACCCCGCTTGCAGGCTGTCCGCCGTTTGCTTCAGCTTCGGCGCAGACCATGCTTGGCAATAAAAAAACCGTCGCGAGGGCTGATGCGAGCAATGTCGCGTTGCCGACTGCTCTGGTCCGGTTAGGTCCGCTGGAGGTTGACATAGGCTGACTCTTGGGTAACTTGCTAAACCACAGGGAATGCGTGGGGATGGTCGGCCCTTATTCTAGCACTTCGGCGCTCTTTTTTCTTAAGCTAGGGTGTGGAAACTGAAATCAGATGGTTTCCTATAAAGTCTAAGGTTTCGTTTCATCATTTATTTTGATAATACTGTCAATGGTTAAACCAGTAAGCTTTGCAACCTGTTCGGGAGATTGCGTTGTCGATAACTGCCTGATTATTTTTTTTATACCTTTTTCCATGCCTTTTTCTTCTGCCGATGCAATCTTGCTTTCAACATCGGCTAAAGATTGCATTCGTATTTCATAAACCAGTCGTTCTTCCTCGTTGAACATGCGATCCACCGCTTCTATCGCCTTGACAATGTCCTTGTCTGATGCCAGTTCTTTAGGGACATGTTCTTTGTCCAGTTGGTGGGCTTTGGTTAAAAAGGTAGTCCAGCGGTCCAGTGTGCTTTCAATTTGGTGATAGTTTTTTGTGAATTTTTTTAGTTCTATATAGTGCAATTCAAAAATATCGTGCAGTTTGTCGTCTTCACCGGTACTGGTATTGATGATTTTATAACAGCTATGCACTTCTACAGTTTCTGGAATAAAGTTAAAATCCAGTATATTAATACTGATGGTTTTTTTTAGCTCTTTAAACATCATGCCTTCACTGAGTTGTTCAGTGACTAGTTTTGCCCAATAGTAAATTGCACGTTTATCGAAGTTGTAGTCTTCACTGATTTGCATTTCAACATTAAACCAGCGATTATTCTCACTACGCGCTTTGATGTCGAGTATGGACATCTTGCCTGCCCGATAATCGGCCAAGTTGTAAGGGTTTTTTAAGGTGACTTCGACAACTTGTTCTTGCTCTGATACAATGGAATTTATCAGTGATATCAGCAAATCCTTGTTTTCTTCGCTACCAAACAATTTCTTAAAAGCGAAATCAACTCGGGGATTAATTTTGCACATTTTTTAATCTCTTACAGCGTTTCAATATCAGATAGACTTTATCGGAAACCTTCCTATGACACAGGAACGCCGGGGGCACTTACTTGGTTTCCGATAAAGTCTAATAGCTACTTGACAAGGGGGTATGGCTGTGTCCTATAAACCGGCTCACTTTCCTTGTACAATGTCTCTGGGGCAATATCGGCACCATTGGGCCAAGCAATCGACCATCCATCGACGAAAAAACGCTGGAAGTAATTTTTATCTTTGAGTGGCTCAAATATTTCCCCATTCAACCATTTCAGGCAATCGGCAACCTTTTCTTCTCCATTGTCGAACGTAATCTTTATTTTGTAATCAGCCAAATAAGTCGCATCCACAACAACAGGCAAATAGTCCATGGGGTATACCTCTCTAATTCAAAGGTTCTATACGAACTATATCTCTACCTTGGGTAGCCTTGTTCCAGTTTTCTAGCAATTATTCCCGATGAAGAACTACCCATACCTTGATAAGTTTTTTGGCTGTATTCGATTTCATATTACCTTTTAGTAATTCTCCATTGAAGTCAAACAAACCCCGTTGTCCCTGATATTCTGCGTGAAAATGTGGAGGGTTATGCCCGTTATGGTACATTCTGATAATAATTCCATAAAACATTGATACATAAGGAATTTGGCTACTCGTATCGGGCTATTTTAACGTAACGCCCTTTGCTTGTCCGCTTCGCCTAAAACGAAGCAGAGCTTCCAAAACCATGGTTACCAAGCTGGAACTTGGGAACCAACAGAACCGGGTAACGCCGAGACTATGAACGTTTTTAACATATGCAAAATCCTTAACTTAATGGTAGTAACGGGGGGAGCGGGATCGGTCAAATAACCCTGATGGTTGGGTTTCTCTCAAAAATACGTTGCCATGTATTCGCGACATTGATTGTAAGTCTAACCCTCTTCCTCGCACTCACTCTCCAGTCTTCATACTGACCAAATAGCAGTTTTATCTGATCTGTGGTAAGTTCATCATCAAGTTCGGCCTGACTCGCAACAGCATGAAAATACTCAGCTATAAGACCTTCTTCAACATCTTCTGGGATAGTGTGGCCAGCACGTTGCCAAGAACTTCTAACTGCAACCGCCTCTTTCATTAATTTTCGCCACTTCTTATTTCCTTTTAGATGATTTGTTCTTGCGAGATTGAAAAGTGCATAACCTTTCCATAAATGCAGATCATGATCATCATACCTTTCCGCGAAGTCGAGGCAGGCTTGGAAAGCCCGCAAAGATTTAGTAACTGCATCTTTTCGCTGATTTTCACGCACTCCAGAATCTCGAGCTACTTTGTCATACGCTAAACCGAGATAGTCATAAGCAACGATTTTTGCGATAGGCGCAACCTCAGATTTTGTTAGTACATTTATAATTCGTTCAAGATTTTCTACACATGAGCCAATACACTGATAATCAGTTACGTCTGGTGGGCGCCACCATGCCATATAATCAGTAACGCCTTTAAGTAGTTGCTTACAGGCATTCTGTAAATCATTTTTCGCATCAATTGTGGCGACTCGCTTAGACCACCATTGTTCGGTAATTTCTACTTGGAGGTAAGACTCAAACACTATGCGTTCAAGCAAATATACTAATCGTTCATTCTCGTCTTCCAGACGATTAAACTCCTTCTCAAAGACCTTTAGGGTATCCGAACCAATTGGACCGATATTTGCGTAAGAAAGCATTCGGGAGTTGTCGCTCAAAGGTGCTGGTGTAGGTTTCAAACGAAGCCGTTCCACAATAATTTGACGGACATTTTCGAGTACACCCTCTGGTGTAAGTTCATCAACCACATAAAACCCTTGGATGTCGCTTGGATATTCGAGAGTTCGAGGGCCAATTAGTCTTACCTGCTGATGCCCCAGAGCGCCGATCAGAAGACCGAGTTCAAAAACCACGTTTTGGCGTGAACGATCATGCAGTCTATTTACAACCTCGGTTCCTGTTAATCCGCTAATAGGAAATTCAGCCACATCTTTTTTCGACAAACCAAAATCATCTGCCGTCATAAAAACGATAGCTGCATCCAGTTCTTGGAACGTAGTCAATAGAGCATCAAAAATATTTGTGTTTTCCTTCTTTAATTCATTTTTGGTTAATACCCGTGAACGAACACGAAACCCGTCAGCACTCATTTTATCGATTGCTTCAAGCGCGGCTTCCCTGAGATCAGTCTGATGTCCATATACGATTGCAATTTCAGCTTTAGGTTTTAACATAACGATACCGTCTATAGCTGCCTTTTTGTCGAACTTGAAACCAGCCCATGTGATTCTATGTAAGGCAATCAGCTCTTTCACTTAATTATCGCTCTCACGCTTTGCGTGAGAGCGATAATTAACCGGCCTTCTGCTTCAACGCATGGCTGATTAAATTCTTGCCCAAGTCCCTGATCGCCCCGCCGACTTCTTGAGTGCCTGCAACCACTTGATCCATCGCCGACAAGATCCAATCCCGGTCCCGCTCATTCACTACCAAAGGCGGCAGGAACTTAACGACATTCATGCCGTGGCCCGCCACTTGGCTCAAGATGCGGTGGTTCTTGAACAGCGGGATAGTGACGGTTTGACTGAACAAGCCTTTGTTGGCGGCTTCCAGCCCCGCGAAGGCGGCTTTCCTCAACAGGCCGTCGGGAGAGCCGAATTCCACGGCGATCATCAAGCCCTTGCCCCGCACTTGTTTCAGGAAGTCGTATTTCGGCACCATCGCTTGCAGCCCGTTGATGATTTCACCACCAATCTTGGCGGCGTTTTCCACCAGTTTTTCCTCTTCAATGACTTGCAAAGAGGCGATGCCGGCCGCCATGGCCATATTGTTCTTGGAAAAGGTTGAGCCATGCACGACAGCGCGATCCATCCGGTTGAATACCGCGTTCATGATTTGGTCGGTCATCGCCACCGCGCCGACGGGTATGAAGCCACCGGAAAGGGCCTTGGCCATCAGTATCATGTCGGGTTCCGCGCCATAGTGTTCAATCGCCCAGAATTTGCCCGTTCGCCCGATGCCGCATTGGATTTCATCGGCGATGATCAGTGTGCCCATCTGCTTGCATAATCTCTGCGCTTCACGCAGGTAGTTTGCGGAGGGCAGGTTGACACCTTTGCCTTGGATAGGCTCGACGATAAAGGCGGCAACCTCCTTGCCACTCAATGCCCGTTCCAAGGCGGGCAGGTCGTCAAACGGCACATCCGAGCAACCGGGCAACAGCGGGCCGAAGCCTTCGCGGAACAGTTCCTCGCCGTTCAAGGACAAGGCTCCGGTGGTCAGCCCATGGAAGGCATGTTCGCAATAGACGATTTTTTGGCGTTTGGTGGTGAAGCGGGCGAATTTGATGGCCGCTTCCACCGCCTCCGCGCCGGAATTGCAAAAAAACGCCTTGGTCAGATTAGGCGGGCAAGTGGCGAGAATTTTTTCCGCCAGCAGACCCGACAGCAAAGACACGTCCATCTGCACCATGTCCGGTAATTCCGCATCCAACACGTCTTTCAAGGCCTGCACGATAGTGGGGTGGTTGCGGCCCAAGGCGAACACGCCGAAGCCTGAGAGCAAGTCCAGATATTCATCGCCCTTGCTGTCGTACAGGTAAGGGCCTTTGGCTTTGGTGTAAACCCGGTCGTAACCGATGGTTTTCAGCACCCGCACCATTTGGGTGTTCAGGTGTTTGTCATGCAGGTCGAAACTTTCTCCCGCCCGTTCAGCGAGCAATTCTGCTATGGTTTTCGACATGGAAACCTCTTTAATTGTAAAAATGGTGGCGCTTAATGTGCAGCACGCTAAAAGCCGGCAACACGACCAGTGCGCAGATCAAGGTCATAAACAACCCTATAGAGAGCAAGATGCCCATGGAAGCGGTTCCTTCGTGTGAGGTAAACGCCAAACTGCTGAAACTGAAAATGGTCGTCAACGCCCCGTAGAACACGCCTTGCGACTCGCTGGTGCCAAGCAGGTTTTCCTCGGTCGAATCCAGATAGTGTAAGCGATGTACCATATGGATGCCACTGTCCACCCCTAAGCCAAATAGCAAGGGCAACGCGATGATGTTGGCAAAGTTGAATGGAACTTTGAACACCACCGTTGCCGCCGCTGTGAACAAAGAGGCTAATAATAGCGGTAGCAGCACCAATAGAGTGTCCTTCACATTGCGCAGAATGACCAGTAGCAATAGGGAGATTGCCACCAAGGCAATACTGAAAGCCTGCACGAAAGATTGGATGACAACATTCATTGATTCCAGATAGGTGACGGGTAGGTCAGTCACGTCTTGGTCAACTTTCTGCGCCTCCCGGATGAATTCACGCAGATTTTCCAGATCGTTCAAATCTTTTTTCGGGTAAACCTGCACACGGTATAGCCCGCTTTGGCTCAACCACCGTTGTTTCAGCGCAGGGGGTAGCGACTCCAGGGTAACGGGTTCCGCATCTAGGCCAAGCCTAAGTTTTTCCATGCTGGCAGGCAAGGCACCCAACAACGCATTTTGCAATGTGTCCAATTTTGGCTGGCGAAGTTCCTCGGGCAATGTATCTAAATAATCCAGAAAGTTTTCCAGACTTTCGCTTAGTTCCAACAGATCGGCGTTGCCGCCTTCACCTTTGGCGATTCGCACCAGTATACTGGCTTGAAGTTCCTCCAGACTCTCTATCTTCGCAGCTCCCCCAGTGACAGGAAAATTTCCGAGTTGCGGACCCAACAACAAACCCAATTCTTCAATGATGGCGAGTTTGGCTTCTTGGTCCTCTGGAATCAAATCAAACAGTGTGACCACTTTATCGACTGTGGGTAATTTTGCAAAGCGGCTTTTTTTGTCCAGCGCATCCTTCTCACTGTCAGCCAGCGAGGAGAGCGTCATCGGCGTGGTATTTTGGTCTTGGAGAAGATACTTGAAGGTTTTGACCGATTCTGTGCTTTGGTCGCGGAGGTTGATCGGGTTGAAATCAGCAGTCACCTGAGTCAGCAAGGCAAGCGCGGCCAGGGTCAAAACAAAAGTTAACCAACGTATCGGTCGGGCGTAGCGCATAGGCCAGTTGGACAGCAGCAAGGATGACCCCACAGACTCCTCCGCCTGGTTTCTGTGCCTTCTGATCGGCATGATTTTCATCAATGCGGGCAACACCGTGAACGTGGTAAGCAAGGCGATGAACATGCTGGTACCGGCAATGACACCCAGTTCCGACACGCCTTCATAGTGGGTGGGAATAAATGCGTAAAGGCCAATGGCAGCGGTGAATGTGCATAAAATCAGGGATGAGCCTGTCGAGGTTAACGTATCCCTCAATGCGTCACCCTGAGATTCGCCGCGCATGATCAATTCCCGGTAGCGCAGACAAAAATGTGAGGAGTAGGCATCGCCCATGCCGATGAACAAAACCGCGAAAGCAATGGAAATCAGGTTGAGATGGCCGATGCTCACGGTGGCAAACCCCATGGACAGGATTAGACCCAGCCCTAGGGAGACAAAGGTGGCAAACATCAGCTTGAAAGAGCGGTAAGCGATCCACAAAGTGATACAGACCAGAATGAACGAGGCAATTCCGGCTATCGTGGTGCTTTTTGTGATGCTGTCCATTTCTTCGTATTCCAATACGACCTCGCCAGTCATACTGACATGGACGTTGGCAAACTCCCCCGCGGTCGCCTCGGCAATCGTATTTTTAATGGTCGCAATGGAGCTTTCCGCCGGTAGCAATTTCGCATAATTCAAAATCGGTGTCACGATAATGAGGCGTTTTGTGACCCCAAAGCCGCTTTGCTTGTCCAGCATCAATTGCTGCCAGGACAATTGGTAAGGCTTCCCCTCGCGCACGGCATCCAAAGCCTGGCTGATTTTGCCAAACACCGGATTCATCTCCAATTCAAAATCATCGTCGCCGGCGGCTTTAATCGCTTGGACAAGAATGTCAACTAGTCCGTGCAGGCTATTGTCTTTGGATAGCTTGCCGATCAGCGGCTGGGCATTGGTCAAGCGCTTGGAGATTGCCTCCAACTCTTTAATGCTCAGATAAAGCATGCCGTTGCGGTCAAAAAAAACGCCCTCGTCCGGCACATAAACGGATTTCACAACCTCCTTGTTGTCGCGCAAACCAATGGCGACCCTGTCGACCACGGCGGAAGTTTGTTCCGGTGAATTTCCTTCAACTAGCAGCAAAACGGTGTCGATATCTTGGGGAAATGACTTTTCCAGCTTGATCCGGTTTTGCTGGAAAGGCAGTTGGATGGAAATCATATCCGCCGTGTTGGTATTCACGGTAAGATTGTCCATCGTGTATTTGCCGACTAGCCCTGCAGCGACGACGAATAAAATAATCAGCAACCACGGGCGATTAAGAATGTTCTTTTCCCACCAATGGATGGTTTTGATAATTAGGCTGTCTGTCGTTTTGCTCATCGTCGGGTATGTGCCTAGGGGTTAAGGCTAAGGAGAGGAGTTATGCTGTCTTCAAGCAGCGGCAAAATGGGCTTCACGGCTTATGGCGGCGGCAAGGCGCAGGGATTTCATGGCCGCGCCAAAGTGTCTGCCTAGCCGGATGATTCCGACCATATCGGCAGGATGCCGTAGCGACCGCAACAACAGTTTTGGAACATTCAGCATTCCGTTTTCATCAAATGCAGCGTGTACGGACGGCGGCAGGGTGACACCGACTGGATCAACGATGCTTCGAATCGCCAGGAATGGCAGTTTGAATTGTCCGGCAGCGCGGGCGGCGGCAGCGCTCTCCATGTCTAAGGCAATGGCCCCCGTGCAGGCGGAGATAGCGCGTTTTTCGTCTTCCCGTGCCACTATGCGGTCGCTTTCGGCAAGAATGCCCGTGTAGACAGTCATGTTTCCTTCCAGTTCGGACAATAGGCGTGCATGCCACGTCCCATCCGTGTCAATCTGCATACCGTCCGTGCAGGCAATCCGGGTCGGCAGGATTAAGTCGCCTGGATTGATCCCTGGTGCCAAAGCAGCCGCACAGCCCCAACTGATCAGAGAGGCAGCCCCGGCTTCAACCAGTGCGGCACAGCAACTTTGCGCCGCCTTAGGGCCTGCCCCGGACAATCCAATGATGCAGCCGTCGCTTAATTCCAGGCAACCACCCTCCGGTATCCGCTTAGGTGTCAGACTGCGGCATTCAACCGCCATCGCGACGAGGATGCCTATCTTAGTCACGCGACTGCAAAACGCTCGTTGCGGAAACGGGCCAATGCCCACAGCGGAAAGAACTTATCATAGCCGTGGTATTTGAGGTAAAACACCTTAGGGAAGCCAGGCGCGGTAAAGCATACGTCTTTCCAGAAGCCGTCGGCCTGCTGGGTTCTCAGCAAATAATCAATGCCGGCCTGGACTTCCAGAGATTCCGATTCGCCGGCAGCCATCAGGGCAGTCAGCGCAAAGGCGGTTTGGAAGGCTGTGCTGGTGTGGAATTCGCCGCGATTATCCGGGCTGCTGTCATGGTAAGTCATGTTGCCCTCACCCCAACCTCCGTCAGCCCGTTGCTTACGCTTCAACCAAGCCACGGCTTTGCGGACACTAAGGTCGTCCTTGGACACACCGGCTGTTTCATAAGCCAGCAGTACAGACCAGACACCATAGATGTAATTGGTGCCCCAGCGACCGAACCATGAGCCGTCTTCTTCCTGCTCGCTTTTCAGGTAGGCGATACAACGGTCCAGCACCGGCTGATATTCGGGGTTGGTCTTAACCAAATTGCCCAGAAACATTGCGCACCGTCCTGACACATCGGCAGTGGGCGGGTCCAACAGCGCACCATGGTCGGCGAAGGGGATATGATTCAAGTAGTAATGGTCATTGTCCACATCGAAAGCGCCATAGCCACCATTGCTGGACTGCATGCCGGCTATCCAGACTCCGGCGCGCCTAATGGTTTCACTGAATTCTTCTTCTTCAGATTGCACCAAGGCATGGGCAACCACGGCCGAGTCGTCTACATCAGGGTACCAACTGTTGCCAAACTGGAAAGCCCATCCGCCGCCAGGAAGACCGGGGCGCTTGACCTGCCAGTCGCCTGGCTCGTCGGTTAATTGCTTGCTCGCCAGCCAACGCAGACCCTGCTTGATTTGCATCCGGGTTTGCTCGCATTGCTCGTATTTGTCCACTTCCTGCAAAGCGAGGGAAACTAACCC
This sequence comes from uncultured Methylococcaceae bacterium, assembly GCA_903934875.1. Lineage (GTDB taxonomy): Bacteria > Pseudomonadota > Gammaproteobacteria > Methylococcales > Methylococcaceae > Methylumidiphilus. The sequence continues at coordinate 14,820 of CAIZPP010000142.1, read as the reverse complement.
AGTGTCCCAAATAGGGGAAACGCAGGGTTGGCAGTAAGCTTGGTCACCCTTGACTACCAACAGGCGCCGAATGGATTCAAGAGCAATGCCGCGCCGCGCGTCGTCCTTTGGAAAGCCCAAAAAATCCATCGCTTCGTAGGCATTCACCATAGCGGGAAAAATTGCCCCCAAACCATCATAGCCGTTAAGCCTTTCCATGAACCAGTCGCGGGCTTTTGCCGTCGCCTTGTTGCGCATGGAACGCGGAATCAAAGGTTCCAATAGGCGTCCGCAACGCTCCAAGAGCAAAATGGCCTTGCCCATGGGTGTTTTGACATGCGAAAAATAGTTCTTTTCCTTTTCTGGATCAATGGTGAACAATTCACGCACATTGATTTTATTCGGGTTGCGGGCAGTAACTTTATAGGTGCAAAGAATCAACAGCGGCACCATCACGGTGCGTGACCAATAAGAAATTTTGTCCAAATGAAAAGGGAACCACTTGGGCAGCAACATGATTTCCACAGGAATGAACGGCACCCCCCGCCAAGGGATTTGCCCGAACATGGCCAACATGATACGGGTGAACACATTCGCCTTAGCCGCCCCGCCGTGGGCAAGTATCCATTCGCGGGCTTTCCGCATATGCGGGGCGCTGATATCATCACCGGCCATTTTTAATGCGTAATAGACCTTGATAGTGCATGAAATATCGCCCTCCCCTCCCCGGAAAAGCGGATAACTGCCGTCTTCAGTTTGATGGGTGCGCAGAAAATTGGCGATTTTCACTTGCAAATCTTCGTCGATTTCATCCATGAAATGCATCATCAAGATGTACTCGGAAGGGATGGTACAATCAGCCTCCAATTCGAAGACCCAATAGCCCTCTTGGCTTTGCAGGCGAAGCAGGTGTTCTTTGGCGCGTTCGATGGCGCCGTCCAGCGGCGATTGCATTGAGCCTAGAAAGGCGGAATCAATGCCAAAAAGTAAGCTTGCTTCTTTAAACATGGGTATTTTCCTCTTAAAACTTGGGTTTCGACTGCTCGGGCGTCGTTACTGTAGCCGCAAGGGCCAAAACTTGGCGTTCAGGTGCGGGAAGACCTCTACCAATCAAATAAAACAAGGTTTTTAACAAAATATCACTACGCCTCGCGAGGCGGCTACCGGCAATCACGGCTTTTACGCTGCGACGGCTGATCTTGACCTGCTTGGAGTCGCTAAAGTAAAGATGGGCATTGATTTTGCGTAGGGTTAGCATGGCCATGCCCAATGCCCATAGGCAGAACTCCCTGATTCCTGTCTCATAAGCAGGAATAAGCAAAGTGTATTCCAATGCGTTACGCAGATGGGCATGGGCAATGCCGATCAACTGCTGGAAACCTGCGGCGAATTTCGGATTGTTATGGCCTGGCTGCAAATCGGCAAGGTCAAAACCTTTAGCAGCAAAAACGTTGCCTGGCAACCAGCAGACACCGCGTGAATGATCATCCCAAATATCCTTCAAGATATTGGTCATCTGCAGACCTTGGCCGAAGGACACGCCCAGTTTCACCATTAACTCTTGGTGGACTGCGATTTCAGGTGAATAATGGCAAAACAGGCGGGTCAGCATTTCCCCGACCACGCCGGCAACATGGTAACAATAGCTATCCATTTGCTTCATATCAACCAAGCCATGCCTCAGGTCGCGATCCTGGAACTCCGCCATGCCTTTGCCCATGATGGCGACACACTGGCTTAGAGCCTCCCGTTGCTGAACGTCAAGCCCATGAGTGATAGCGACGACCCTAGGAATCAACCGGATCAACTCATGTTCCAACGGAATAGTTTGCTCCGAAAGCAAGGGGAACAATGCCTGCGACAGCTTCTCAGGCAGTTCCTCCCCGGCGACAACGGCGATGAATTGACGGCAAAACTCACGTTTCTGGACCGAGTCTAGCGAGACTTCGTCTTCGATGGTATCGACGATCCTACACAATAGATAAGCATTGGAAACTGGCTTGGCCAAACCTTCCGGCAATTGCGGAATGGTCAATGCGAACGTGCGCGAGACTCCCTCTAGCAAGTGAGCCTGAAGTTCGTCGTCTGGCAGCGAATCAAGTTCCGCCGTGCTGTTCTGTGAACGGTTTCCGTTCATGTGGGTGTTAATTTTCAGTTATTTAGGTTAATTATTCTGCGCCTCTGCTTAATGCCACCAGGGCTTGGTTTGGGCGTGGGGTGAAATCCGCACACCGCCAAGCTCCCATAAAGCCTCATTGCAGAGTTGCATAAATGTCATAAAATTCTATCGTTTTTTGCATTCACGTCAAGTTATGTTGTAAATTAGCTAAAAACTATGAGAAAAAAACAACGCAACGACACATTTTTGCATTATCATATGAACCGGACTGACTTGTTTTCAATTGGACAGTTATGCTGGAAAATATGAGAATGGTCTGAGAATATCCCTGTCTAAAGCAGTCTTAAGCGTACAGCAAAACAGTCGAAGAGTGGGTCCGAAAAGCTATGGCAACTCAATGCCTAGGCGGACTAGTTACAAACAGATTCAACCAGGAGAAATAAAAAATGGGCGTTCCTTTGCGTCAACAAATTACCGTGGCGAGCTACCTGCTCAAGCAAAAGCTGAAGGGCGTAAAGCGTTATCCCCTGGTGCTTATGCTGGAACCCTTGTTCCGTTGCAATTTGGCCTGCGCCGGTTGCGGCAAAATTGATTATCCTGATGAAATTCTTAATCGCCGACTTAGTGTGGATGACTGCTTGGCCGCCGTGGACGAATGTGGTGCGCCTATCGTATCCATAGCCGGCGGGGAGCCCTTGCTACATAAGGAGCTTCCGCAAGTCATAGAAGGCATTATAGCCCGCAAGAAATATGTCTACCTTTGCACCAACGCATTGTTGTTGAAAAAAAGGATGGATGATTACAAACCTTCCCCCTATCTGACCTTGTCCATCCACCTAGACGGAAACCGCGAGCGCCATGATGCCTCCGTATGCCAGGCCGGCGTGTTTGACCGTGCAGTGGACGTCATCAAACTGGCAATTGACAAGGGCTTCCGCGTCACCGTCAATTGCACGCTGTTCCAAGGCGAGTCGGCAGAAGAAATCGCCGAATTTCTTGATTACGTCAAGGCCTTGGGCGTGGAAGGTGTGACCATCGCTCCTGGATTCAGCTACGAACATGCGCCGCTGAAAAACATCTTTATCAAGATGCGCGAGAGCAAAGAACTGTTCAGAAAAGTGTTTAAAATCGGCAAGGACCGCCAATGGCCGCTAAACCACTCCCCATTATACCTAGATTTCCTCGCCGGCAACCAAAGTTATAATTGCACACCTTGGGGCAACCCTACCCGCAATGTTTTCGGCTGGCAGAAGCCTTGTTACCTGTTGGTGGACGAAGGCTACGCGCCTAGCTTCCAGTCCTTGATGGAAGAAACCCCTTGGCACAAATATGGCAACTCGAAAAACCCGAAATGCGCCAACTGCATGGCCCATTGCGGTTTCGAAGCTACCGCCGCCGACGATTCCATCAGCAATCCGCTGAAAGCTCTCTGGGCCGGTGTAATGGGGCCGCGCACTCACGGGCCGATGGCACCCGAACCCGTTCCCGAATGGGTTAACCAGCCGGGGGAAACCGGTCAGGCCGCCCCGGTACGTCCCACCATCCGCATCGAAGCTGTGGAGTAATCCCTCCCCCTTCCCTCAAAAGCCCGCCACCGTTGCCGGTCGCGGGCTTTTGTGTTTGTTGCATACCCAAAGTCCCTGAAACTTTGCCCTTGCGCGATATGAATTCCATTTTACTTTTCTTATCCATCTTTGCATCTGTCATTTGGTTTGTCGTGCTGGTTTTGCCGTGGCGACCCTGGCTTAACGGCGAAACCTTGGAGCCAAAATCAACCGGCAACTGCGGGCTAGGGGACGTGACTGTCTTGATACCCGCCCGCAACGAGGCGGACGTGATCGCAGAAACCCTGCGCGGATTGGCGGCACAAGGCGTTGGGCTTAAAGTCGTGCTAGTGGACGATGCTTCTGAAGACGGCACGGCAAGCGTCGCCAAGCAGGCTGCGGGAGGAGTCGATCTCGCCGTTATTGACAGCCAGAGCCTGCCGGAGGGATGGAGCGGCAAACTATGGGCATTGGAGCAAGCGTCTAGGGAAGTCAAGACAGAGTGGATATTGCTGCTAGATGCCGACATTCTGCTTGCACCCGGCCTAGTGGCAACCCTGCTCGACCACGCAAAACGCGATGACCGGCAATTCGTCTCTATCATGGCTAGCCTGCGCATGGAATCGTTCTATGAAAAATTGCTCATGCCCGCCTTCATCTATTTTTTCAAGCTGCTCTACCCCTTCCGACTGGCAAACTCCGACAGCCCTTATGTCGCTGCGGCGGCAGGCGGGTGCATTTTGCTGCAAACCAAAGTGCTTGTTGAAATCGGGGGGTTTTCCGCCATACGTGGCGCGATTATCGACGATTGCAACCTGGCCAAACAGGTCAAGAAAATAGGCCACCGAATTTGGATAGGCCAATCCCGTTCGGTGGTCAGTGTGCGCTGTTATGACCGGCTCGAACCCATTTGGGCAATGGTGGCCCGCTCCGCCTTCACGCAATTAAATTATTCTGCCGCATTGCTTGCCCTTTGCACCCTATTGCTTGCGGCGCTTTTTCTGGCACCCTCGGCGGGCATGGCTTGGGGGGTGGGTGATTCTCTGGTTTGGTCTGCCGCCGCGTATGTCGGCATGATGGTCAGTTACTGGCCAACCTTGCGCTATTATGGCAGAAATGTCGCATGGGCTTTGTTGCTGCCGGTCATCGCCACATTATATCTCGCCATGACCTGGACCTCGGCTATTCGATTCTGGCGCGGCGTCCGCAGCCAGTGGAAAAATCGGATTTATTCGGCAAAAGAATAACTGACCTTGCGCACTCATCGGTAGAGGGTGGCAATATGTGCATTACTGCGACTCGTCACCACCGTAGGCAAATAGCGGCGACGAGTCGCCGCACTCCAACACATCTGAGTTTCGGCAGTGCCGTAGCCCGGATGCAGCCGCTTGCGGCGCAATCCGGGGTAACATGGCACAACCCACGCGGGTTGTGTAACGTCAACTTAATGCTTGGACTTGCCTTTCCTTACTGTTTTTGCCGGTCTGGCTTTGGCCTTTACAGCAAGATGTTTGGACTGTGGCTGGGCATGGCTGATACTATGGCGTTTTGGTACTTTTGCATGGTGGACCACACGATTGGCCTGCTGTTTAGACCGGAATTTTGCATGGCCGGCTGCTATAGGGTGTTTAGACGCTTGCGCATGACGAGCCACACGTTGGGCCTGCTTGCCCGCAGAGTGTGGGGAATGTGCCTGATGGCGATGTGGCACGATGCGCAGGTGTGCATGATGGGCCTTCCCATGATGGGAACCCAAGCTGTGGACAGGTTTATGCCGCACGGTATGCACAGGTTTGGAAACATGGGTATGCCGGTGCGGATGCACATGTCGGACAACATGGCTGTGCCGGTGCGGACGCATAGGCCGGACGACATGGGTATGCCGGTGCGGATGCACATGCCGGACAACATGGGTATGCCGGTGCGGATGCACATGCCGGACAACATGGGTATGCCGGTGCGGATGCACATGCCGGACAACATGGGTATGCCGGTGCGGACGCACATGCCTGACAACATGGGCGTGCCGGTGCGGATGCACATGCCGGACAACATGATGGGTGTGCCGTTGCGGACGCACATGCCTAGACACATGATGGGGCCGGTAACTGTGCCTATGATGGAGGACATGGCCAGACTTGTGGGAATGCACATGCTTGTGCGTTACCCTGTGCCAAGAAACATGTCTGTTATGGTGTCTGTGACTGTAGGCCCGATGGTGTGCTCTGTGTAGCCTGACCCGGCGCACAGCCCGGTAAGAGGGCCGGTAGCCTGATGCGTCATTGGACGAAGGGGACACCGTCAGACCAGAACCCTGGCTGCGTTGGGCATTGCGACGGTGCATCCAGCCTTGGATTTCGCGTACCCGGTCACGGTAATCGACGGCCTCTTCCTCCTCGTCGTCTTCCTCATCATCGTCTGCGGCCGCCAGCATCAAATAATGGGCGCCCGCCGTATGGGTTTCAACGCCCGCAGCAGGGCCGTTCGTTGCCATAGACAGCAGCCCCATGGCAATGGGTAGAGATAGGAGCAGGTGGGATTTCACTTTCATATCGGGTAGGATAACGGAAACAATGCCCTATCTTAACGGTTTTTTCCCTTGCAGAGAATGGACTGGCGGTTAATCAGCCATTCCCTTTTCTGACCATTTTCCCGGTAAACCACTTTGAAGCCTAAGCCGTCCAGCACACCTTCATATTGTTGGTATCGTTCAGCGGGTTTTGCAACAGCTTTAAGCCCATTGCTGATAGACCAAAACTGGTCTATGATATTCTCCCATGAATGGAAACGAAATCATCTCCAAGTTAAAAGCCGCTGGTTGGAAACTTGACCGTATAAACGGTAGCCATCGCATTATGGTAAAAGACGGTCGAGCGGTTCCCGTTCCTGTTCATGGCAGCCGCGACATAGGCACTGGTCTAGTGGCGGCCATTCAAAGGCAAACTGGTGTCAAATTGAAATAATTACCTTGATGGATATTCATTACCCCGCAATAATCGAACCTCAAGAGCCATATGGTTTACTGGTAACTTTTCCTGACCTCCCGGATACCTTCACCGAAGGCGCAACTCTGGACGAGGCATTGTTTAATGCTGCCGAGGTATTGACCGCCATGCTTGGCTGGAAACTAGATAATAATCAACCGATTCCCCTGCCGTCACTATTGGCCCCCAAGCAATACCCCATCGCTCCTGATGCACGCACCCAGGCGGCATTGCTGGTTCGGTTGACGCGGGGGGAGCGTTCCTTGGCTGACATCGCCCGTGCGTTAGAAACCTCATGGCCGGCGGCGAAACGGTTGGAAGACCCACATCACTGGCCCTCGCTCAAACAGTTGGAAAAAGCCGCGCAAGTATTGGGCAAACGCCTAGTATTGTCGTTTGAGGGTTAATAGACCGACTCGGTTGCCATGAAAGTACATAACTGTGTGTAGCGGTCAAAGACGGTATGGTCGCCGGTTTTAGCTGCGTGTTGCGCCAAAAACCGCCACAGCGCGTCTGCCTCGTCACCAGCCAGCACACCCGCCAGCAAATCATAAACCCCGGAAAACCGGCCATCGGCAACCACGTCGTAACGCCGCTCCTTGTGTTCGCCGCAGAAAGCAGGCAACAGGAAGAAATCCATCACCTTGTCATGGCGGAACACCCAAGGGCCGACTTCTTCCTTGCCGTCAACCGCCAATTTGCGCATCAGCTTGTGCTTTTCCAACGCGAGTGCCTCATGCTCAAAGCCCTGCATATCGACATACGGCTCGCCCGACTGCCTCCAGTTAAATACCCGCTCGGCGAAGCGCTGCTCTGGAAACGGTATGCCGCGCTTGGCTTGGAACTCCTCCACCATCAGCCGGTAAATCTGCGCCAACACCAAGCCCGGCTCCGGCACCAGCCCCGCCGCCAGCAGTTCGGCGGCAAACACGCACTCCATTGGGTTGCACAGCATCCGCAAACGTTCGGCGGCGATGGCTTTATGCTGCCCAGCCTGCTCCCGCAAACCCGCCAATAAATCCCGCACCGCTAGTGTGTACCTATCCTCCTCAATTTTCGCGGAAGGCTGCAAGCGAGGCCACTGCACCCGCATAAATTCTTCCACCTCCTCGACCGCCAGCGGTTGCAGTTCCCAAACACGGGCAGTCAGTGGCGCATCCCAGACTAAGGGCTGGGTAGTCAGGACGAAATTCCCGCTGAACGATTCTTGAAAAAACTGCGCAATACGGGCGCGGGTGTCTGGCGGGGCTTCGTTCAGCCCGTCAATGAAAATATCCAAGGCCCCCACATAGACCAAATCACGCAAATATTGCTCGTCGCGGGCATGGCCTTGCAAGCGCTTCTGAATCGCGGGCAATACTCCCTCGCTGCAATCCACCGCCCGCAATAACACCGCCGGTTGATATTGGCGGCTTTGCAAAGCCAGATGACGCAGCAGCGTAGTCTTGCCCAAACCCGAAGTGGCTTCGATCACATGCTGGCCGCGCAAGGGTTCCAGCAGCGTGTGGGCGTTTTCTGGGGCATGGTGAGTATGGGTTTTGGAAACCAGTTGGCAGTGCTGGAAATAACTGGCCTCATCGAAATTGCCCAAGGCACCGGGCGGCACCAGCACGTCGCGGAACGGGGCGAACAAGCGGCGGCGCAACGAGGGCACGATGGTCAACAACACACTGACATAGCCTAGCCCGAAAAAGCGCCGAAACCAGCGATGGCGGAACACCAAGCTTTGCACGATGCGGTAACGCGGATACAACACTATCAGTACGGACCAAAACGCGGCATGGCCCAAGCCCGCTAATAATAACCCGCGCACAATCCGCCAAAGCTGAATGCGCTCCATCGCCTTGTCCACATCCAGGGCCAAACTGGGTTGGTTATTCTGCACATCCAGCCTCACGCCCTCCAACCATGCCACATCGTCCAACTTCCAGCCGCCGCTATCAACCAAACGGACAATATTTTCCGCCGCCTCCTTCGCCACTTCATGGAATTCTTGTCTATCCGGGTAGTGCAGCGCGATGCGTAACGCGTTGACAGCTTGGATTTTGGCGGTTTGGTCGTGTTTGCCGATATCCGGCAATTCATCAACTTGCCGTTTGCCCAGCCACGCTGTCGCTGTCAACAAGTCAGCATCTTGGCCGAATAGCAGATACGCATCGACACGCAGCTTATACCGACTTTCGCAACGTACCTCGGCGGCGGCGAGTACGTCCATCCAGATTTCCCGCCGCATTTCAGGGTCGTCGAATGGGCCTAAGCGGAACAGCGCGATTCTGTAAGTGTCAATACCATAACCCTCATCAACCAGATGTTTGGCAATTTTTGGTGCGTAAGGTTTTGCGGCTACGCCTAGCTTGCCTAACAATGCTGCCGCTGTTCCATCATGGTCCGAGCGTTCCAGCAATTCGGCTAATTTGGGCATAATCGGAAGTAGGTCGGCAGTATCCAATTTTGTTAGCGTGGCACGTGCTTGCCCGCTAATTTCATAATCTTTGGATTGCAATTGAGTGACGAGTTCGACTGCTGGCAAGTGTTCAGGTTTTGGTATTACTTCAGCGGGTTTGTCTTTATCACTTGATATTCGGAAAGGACCAGCGAGGTTGGTTTGCGCACTAATTTTTCTAAGGGCTTCGCTGGCAATCTTCCGTACCTGTGCGGATTGATCCCTTAATAAACCGACAATCTGTTTTCCGTAAGGACGGGCAGCCTCGCCCATGTTGCCAAGTGCGTACAATGCCGTCTGACGTACTTGACTATTTGAGTCGGAGAGTCTGTCTGCGAATTGTTTAGCGTAGGGAATAGCGTCCGCACCCATGATACTCAGTGCACCTATTGCTGCACATCTTACTAGATCATCCGGGTCTTCCAGACTAGCAGCGACGCGAGGGGCCAAAGGGTGGTATGCTTCATTGAAATTTCCCATCACTATCAAAGCATACAGTCTGGTTTCAGGTTTCTGAAGCCATTCAAGGATAAGTTTGATGATTGCGTCATTTTGTGTTGGGCGTGATTCCAGTCTACCCTCAGCGGCAAGCTGGGTTTTTTTCGACCTATCCTCTAATACTGTCAACAGCCCCAGTTCTTCCCATTTGTGAATTAAGCCTAATTCCTTATCTGGGTCATATTTAGCAAAGCCAGCCCCAGCCTCCATCACAATCCCCAAACCCAACACCACGACCAACAACAACCTCCACCCACCCGCGCCTAGCCAAAACCGGCTTGTTGCTTGCAGTCGGGAAGGTTTCACAGGGATGGATAAACAGCGAGGGCAGTTAGGCATGGTTGGGATAGCTTGGCAAAGTTCCGTAGCCTGCATGATACCTGCTTGCGCCGTTGTTCGAAACCCAACGATGCTACTTACAGCGTTTTCAACATCAGCGAGTTACCCATGCTTCACATACCAATTATTTAGAAATGTATGCCAACCAATCATTTAAAGGAATACAATAACAATACCTTCGCCAAGCTGGTGCTTGGCGCTCCCAATGGGAACGCCAAGCACCAGCTTGGCCCTTAGATCGGCGGTTCTGTGCCAAAATTGGAGGTCTCTCACGATATTGGCGAAGGTATTGAATAAAGGACAATCAATTAAACCAACATGTGTGTCTGTGCCTCGCAAAATGATACAACTCAACAAGTAACTCTTCGATATTAAAAACGCTGTAATAACAATGTCTGCTGTCGTTCAAGTACCCAGTTTTTATGAGCATCTATTGGCTTTACCCGCCAATGTGACGGGTGAAATCATCGCAGGGGTTCTCCACACCCAGCCACGACCCAGCGCACGACACGCCTTGGCTGCCTCCGCTGTGGAAGGTGAGCTATACAACCCTTACCACAAGGGGCATGGTGGGCCTGGCGGCTGGTGGATACTGGTAGAACCGGAAGTCCATTTTATCCGTGACACTGAGGTACTGGTTCCTGACCTCGCCGGTTGGCGGCGCGAGCGCATGCCGGTGTTGCCGCAGGACCATCGCTTTGAAGTTGTGCCGGACTGGGTATGTGAAGTGCTGTCGCCCAGCACACAGAGGACTGACCGTATCAGCAAAATGAAAGTCTATGCCCAATATGGGGTGGCCTATTTGTGGCTGATCGACCCCTTGGCACGGATTCTTGAAGCCTATGCCTTGGACAACGGGCGCTGGACAGTAACTGGCTTGTTTCAAGATCAAGACGAAGTGTCGGTCGCCCCGTTTGATGCCGCCGTGATTGCCCTAGGCGATCTTTGGGAAGGCACTTGAACAGATATCCGTTTTGTAATCAAATATTCTTCCTACGTTGCGCCTTTGCGTAAAACTTTCTGTTGATTTTTTAATCGGACGACTCCTCCTGCTCGACGGCTTTGCTCAAAGAGACAGGCTTAAACAACTCCCGAAACCGCTCCCGGTTGCGGGGGTTGGCAAAGGGGTCGAAATGCTCGGGGAACTCCTGCCGCAAAGCCGATTGTTGGTTATCCAGCGAAGCCAATAACACACCCATCGCCAGCAAGGTTTCGGTGGGGACGGCCATATCATTGCGCATTTCATCGCTGATGCCGCGCAGCATGTCGATACGGGCGTGCACATCCTGGAAATCACCCAGGTAATTCTGCAGTTTCTTCAATTGTTTGATGGGCCGGTCAATTTCATCGGGCGGGTAAAGGTCGCGGAAAAACTCAAGCAAGTAGCGCAATTTTTTGCAGGTCTTGCGCAGCTCATGGATATTTTCCGCCGGTGTGTCAGGCGAGATACCCCGACCTTGTTTCAACACGCGCCGGAACAGTTTCCAGATACGCACATCGGCAATTTGCCTGATGGGTGCCAATGCATGGGGGGATTGTGGTTTTTTCGGGCAAGGTTCCGACAAAAACTTTCCCCACCCGGTCAACAGCGTCCGAAAACGCGCCGAACGGAGGTGCAGTGCCAATTCTGTGTGAGCGAGATTACAATGGTTTTCCAAGTAGCTACGCAACGGCTCAATGGCCTCTTGAAAGGGTGCGGGCAAGCCGGCTTTGAGATCGTCGAAACCGAGCAGGTAAACATCAAAATCGCGTGGAGGGCTGGTGATAGTACCCAGCCAGGCAAAGCGGGGGGCAAAACGCCGCACCGTTTTCTGCGGAAATATGCCCTTGATCTGGCCCAGAGCGGAGCGGGTGCGGCGCACCGCGATGCGGAAATCGTGCAGACACTCCGGGTCATCGTTGCGCAACACGCCAGCCTCATTGGCTAATAGCTCCCCCAGCAAGCGCCGCAGGATGGCTTTGCCAGCCTCGTCCGCCCGCTGGGCCGGGTCTGCAGTGGGGAATTCGCAGGTGGGGCTGCCGACAGTGACGCTTGTGTTGGGTTTGGCGGATGGGTCATCGCTCATGGCCGAAATGTTTCCTCTTGAACGGAGTGCGGACAAGCCCCATTATGTATTTATTTTCGGCTTAGGAATTGTTCGCTTTGGCAGGAACCTTGCCGTTTATTTTTACTAATAGTATAGCAAAGCCGCCGACCGCCACACACAAACTTATGGCGCGATATGGCTTTTGACAAATCCAAGCTCTCCAGTCGAGAACAGCAATGAAGCACTCACTCTATCAATCCGACATTTCGATCCGTTCGCACGACCAACTACTGGAAAAATTTTCCGCCGGCTTCACTAAGGATGAGGCCGAGCGGATAGAGGTGGCCTTGAGGTTTGCAGAGGAGGCCCGCGACCAGGATTTATTGACCAGGCCGCGTGGCATTGATGTTGCCAACACTCTGCTTGCATTAAGAGTGGACGCCCAAACACTGCAAGCGGCCCTGCTCGCCGACCCGTGGCTGCGGGAAAACAACAAGGAACCCGTCATTGAGTCCTATTTTGGTGACGTGGTACTTAAAATGGTGCGTGGGGTTAACTGGCTTAATACATTCAACGAATTTACGCGGGACATCAAAGAACCCGACCAAGCGGAATTGCTACGCCGTATGCTGCTCGCCGTGGTGGATGATGTCCGCGCAGTGCTTATCAAACTGGCTTACCGCTTGCAGCGCCTGCGCATGATGAAACACGAGGAAGAACCCTTCCGTTACAAAATTGCCCGCGAGACCCTGGATATTTTCGCCCCGCTGGCCAATCGGCTGGGAATTGGACAACTCAAATGGGAATTGGAAGATTTGGCTTTTCGCTATTTGGAGCCGGTGGAATACAAGAATTTGGCCAATTCGCTGGATGCCAACCGTGGCGAACGCGAGCGTTTCATTCACAGTTTTATCCAAAAACTGGAGCAAGAATTGCTTGAGAACGAGGTCCATGCCAAAGTTTATGGCCGACCCAAGCATCTTTATAGCATCTGGAAAAAGATGAAGCGGAAACAACTTAGCCTGGAAGACCTCTACGACCTGTTGGCAGTGCGGGTGATGGTGGACAAAATAAGCGACTGTTACGCGGTGCTGGGACTGGTGCATGGGCTATGGATGCACATACCCAAGGAATTCGACGATTACATTGCCAATCCCAAGGACAACGGCTACCAGTCGCTCCATACCGTGGTGGTTGGGCCGGAGGGGAAACCGGTTGAAGTGCAGATTAGGACCAAGGAAATGCACGCCTTCGCCGAATTTGGCGTCGCCGCACACTGGCGCTACAAGGAAGGCGGCAAACATGACGAAGCCTTGGATCGCAGCATCAACTCTTTGCGTCGCCTACTGGAAAGCAAAGAGGATGACCGCGAGCTTCTGGACGATTTCCGCTCTGAACTGTTCGCCGACCAAATTTTTGTGCTGACGCCTAGGGGCCAAGTAGTGCGCCTAAAGAAGGGAGCGACACCGGTGGATTTTGCCTACGCAATCCATACTGAGGTGGGACACCGTTGCCGGGGCGCCAAAGTCAATGGACGCATCGTGCCCTTGACTTATCAACTCAAGTCTGCCGAAAAAGTGGAAATTCTCACCGCCAAGCAGGGTGCACCGAGCTTGGGATGGCTGGACCCGCATATGGGATATGTTGCCACTTCCCATGCCCGGAGCAAGATCAGGCAATGGTTCAAACAGCAGGACCACGAAAAGCATTTGCGCGCGGGCAAGTCCATGCTGGAGCGGGAACGCCACAAATTAGGCATGGCAGCGTTGAAGGAATCAGAAGTGGAAGATTTGGTCCGCCATTTCCACCTGCCCCGTGCCGACGATCTGCTACTGGCCATCGGGCGTGGTGATATCTCCTCGGTCCAGCTCGCATCAGCCTTGAAAGTGCCTGGTGTCCAGCCGCCGCCAGCGCACATCCACCCCAAACCCGAGCCTGTGGTGGAGGCCGGTCAGGCGAAGGTGACGGTGCAGGGCATTCGCAATCTGATGATGCATTACGCCCATTGCTGCAGCCCCACACCGGGCACTCCGATTGTAGGCTATGTCACCATCGGGCATGGGGTCGCCATCCATGCACAAGATTGCGCCAACGTCATCCAACTGCCATCCCATAAGCAAGGCCGTTTGATTGATGTGGATTGGGGGGAGGACCAAGAGTCTTTTCCAGTGGAGATTGAGGTCAACGCCATCGACCGCAAAGGCCTGCTGAAAGATGTGGCGCAAATTCTAGCCCAGGAACACATCAATATTTTGGGCACCAACTCCCACACCAACACCAAAAACCAATCGGTGACTATGGATATCACCATTGAGATACAAGACTTGGGACAGCTTAGCCAAGCCTTGGACAAGATAAGCGAAATACATAACGTGTTGCGGGCGCGGCGGACGGGGACAATCGTCTAAAAGTGGTGCAGGAGTGCAAGGCCTGCCTTGCAAGGGCATCTAAAGGCAAGGCAGGCCTTGCACTCCCAACTAATGTTTACGTCGCGACCCCGGTTTCTTGGGGGGTGCACCCCTGCTCCGCCGGACGGGATTTATAATCCCGTCCGTAACGTTTTGTGCAATGGCAGGACTGTGGTCTGTGGACATAACGTTCGGGTCGGGATTACAAATCCCGACCCGCGTACCATGAACGGCTTACCTTCCTTGGTCGCTGGATTTCCGCATCCAGGCCGAAATGACGGGGCTATCAACATCCACGGCCCGAACCGAGATTGGCTACCTAATAGTAATTTTTTCCGAAAAAAAACCCCCTGCGCCGTTGGGCGGAGGGGGTTTTGGTATGGGTGCCTGGCAGTGCCCTACTTTCGCATGGGGGTCCACACTATCATCGGCGCTGGGCGGTTTCACTTCCGAGGTCGGGATGGGATCGGGTGGTTCAC
>CAIZPP010000141.1 GCA_903934875.1 uncultured Methylococcaceae bacterium | reverse complement strand
TCGGGACATGGATGTCCCAAATGCATCCAGTCACAGGGACGTGAAGCCTCAAGTTTACGATAGGCTTGCCGTAACCCGTAGCTGTGTAGCCCGAATAAAGCCGCTTGCGGCGCAATCCAGGGTAACGAGGCCACAAACCCGGATTTTGCCGCAAGCGGCACCATCCGGGCTACGATGCTGTAATTGTACTCGGGCGGGTACTCACTAAGCCAGCCCTCATCAACTATCCAATCAAGCATTTTTCGAGGGAATGGGAGTAATTTGGGGATTGCTTACTTCGGCTTCCTGCCAAACAGCGAACCTAGGCCAGACAGCAAGCCTTTAGCAGCGGGCGGCGGGGGCATTCGTTCCAGCAACAGCAAGATTTCGGCGGCATCGTCGTAGACTAGCCTAGGGGTATCGGCGAGTTTAGGGTCGCGGCTGCCCTTGGCGATGGCTTCCAAGGCATCCAACAGCGGTAGGGCTTGATCGGGCAAGTTTGCTTGTTTGTGTACTTCGTTCAATGCATTCATCGCCTCCCCAAGGTTGCCGCTCATCAAGGCCGAACCGACATAGGCGCAAAGTTGGCCTGTGTCGCTAGTGTTCTCGCCTCCATCACGGCGGTAGGCGAGATAGCATTCCACCGCCTTGCTTCGGGCGGCAGCGGCGGCATGTGCCTCACCGTCTGCGGTTTCGATGGCACTTAGTAGGCTCCATGACTCCCAAGGATGGGGGGCATGACCGTAAGCCTCTATATGTTCTATTGCTGCTCGGCATTCTATGCGGGCTTCGGCATAACGACCCAGTTGGTGCAAAGCATCGGCGAGATTGCTGCGGGTGCATCCCTCATTGGCTTCATCCTGCATCTCACGATACAAACCCGCCGTTAATCTGAACAAGGCCACAGCATCTTCCGATCGGCCCATAATACCATAGAGATTGCCAAATTGGCCTAGGGTGCTCGCCTGTCCAGCTTTGTCGCCCAAGCGCACTTTAAGGGCTAGGGATTCGCGGTAGGCGTTTTCGGCTGGTTCATATTGACCGGTTTGTTCATGCACCATGCCGATTTGATGCCAGACAATCGCCAAGGTATCCTGTTCACCCAGTGTGGTAAAGCTGTCTAGGGCTTCACGATACGCCGCTAAGGCTTCGTCGAAGCACCGCTGATTCATACGTACCGTGCCGAGTTCAAATTTATTTACGGCAGCCTGATCATAATCGCCTTGCTGTTCATAACTGTGGGTGGCTTCTTGATAAACCGCCGCCGCCTCGTCGTAGCGGCCTAGATCATTCAGACAATTGCCTTGTCGAGTCAGTGTCAGCGATGTCATTTGTTCCGCGCCTCGGCTAGTCCGCTGCTGGATAATTTGTTTAAACTGCTGCTGAGATTGTTGGAACAGTTGCAAGGCCGGTCCGGCTTGACCTGCGGTAGACAAAACTTGACCGAGTAAATAGCTGGCCATAGCGTTATCATAATCGGCACCCTCGTACGCCTCAACACCATGTATTCGAGCTTGTTGGTAAAGTTTTCGCGCGGCTTCTAACGCCTCGCGCAATGGGCCGTTTTTAAGCGCATGTTCGATGCGATTGTGTCCGGCTTGAAAGCGGGCGTGGCTCCACGACCCGCCTAAAACTTTGCTGGCGGCATCACTATGGTGAGCAATCCGCTGCAACAACTTGGGCTTACCAAGGTTTTGCAACAGTTTATACAAATAAGCACAAAGCTCCACCATCGCTCCGGTTTCGCCCACTGCGGCGATTTTCTCCAATAGATCCAGCAGGTTGGGAAGTTCCCATAGGGTCAACCGGGCTGCAAGTTCGGGGTTTTCACTTTGCTGTTGATACAGAAATCCGACAAAACTCAACATCGCGGCTTGCCAGCCATTTGTCAATTCCTGCCGTTCCGTTGCATCCAAGCTTGCCGATAAATAAGAGCAGAGCACTGGGTCCAAGCACAGATGGTTGTGAGGCATAGGAATCGCAAGCCCGGTGTCGGACAGGGCTTTGCCTAGTTCGACGACAGCCTTAGGGGTCCAGTCCATCATCAGGCGCAACACGTCCAAATTCACAACACCATGAAACACCCCCAACACCTTGACCTGTTCCCGGTGTTTTGGCGACAAGCGGCGCAAGGACAGTTCCACGCTGGCGTAGAGGGATTGTTCGCGGTTGTTGGGAAAGCGGCGGTGCATATCGGCCATCAATTCCGCCAGTTGGGTGCGAGTTTTTGCAATGCCTAGGCGCTGCAAGGGTTCGCCGAGCAGCGCCAAGGTGCGGGCGTGGCATTGCACCGTATCCACCAAGTTTTCTATGGCTTCTAGCCTTTCATCGGCGATGGCATAGGTATCTTGCAGGGTTTTTTTGACTAATTCCACTGCGTCCTCTCGCGCCAGCCGGTATAGGTCGATCCGGTTGCGCGGGTGGTCGTAGGGTTCGGGCAGAGATTCGCGGCTGGTGAAGATTATCAGGGTATCGCCGATGCGGTTTAGGCGTACACAGAGTTTGAGAATCTCGGCCAACTCGGCTAGTGTTTCGTCGGCGAGGAGATTATTGGCCCCTTGGAGCGCCGACGGCTCGTCGGCATCGGTCGGGGTTGCAAGCAAATCCTCTGACCCTCCCGCAGAGGGCAATGCTGTTGAATTAAGGATTTGTCGTAGGCCGGAATAAGGTCGTGAAGCGACCGTTTCCGGCATTTCGTCGGCCAGTTTGCCGGAAACACCCGCTTGCGCGGGTTTATTCCGGCCTACTTCATTCGCTAATTCAACAGCATTACCCCCGGAGGGAGAGGGAACAGGCGCAAGCTCCGACTGGCTTCCGGCGGGCAGTTTCACGTCCGTATGGCTGGATTCCGGCATCCCGGCCGGAATGACGGCATTGGCTAAAATGTGAACACCGTCATCCGCCCTCACCCTACCCTCTCCCACGGGGAGAGGGTATGACATCAAGCTTTCCAGATTATCCAACACAATCAAAGTCTGCCGTTCTGTCAGTTCCCGCTCAATTTCCAGAATGGTCGGTTCCAATTCCTCTTGGGTGGCGAGGGTGTGCTGCTTGCCAACCAGTTGCCGCGCCAAGGCATTCAATACGGCGGCAGGGTTGCTGTCGATTTCCACCGAGACAAACGCGGCACGGTTGATTTGCTGGGATTCCACGCGCCAGCGGGCGAATTCCACCGCCAGAGCAGTTTTACCTTCGCCGCCGTTGCCGCACACCAAAGCCCAGCGTTGACGCGACAACAGCCGTTGCAGCGAAAGCAATTCGCGGCTGCGGCCTATGAAGCCGGTGGCGGGCGGCTTGGGCAGTTCGCCTAGCCGGTTTTGCTGCCGTTCCGCCGTGATAGCTTTTGCCTGTCCGCTGGGCAGACTGGTAAACATCTGCCGGTCGTCCTTTTCCTGGAACAACACCGGCACAAACCAGTCTTGCAGCCGCAATTCCCCCGCGCCGAAGATGTGGGCACGGAAGTCGTCGTCATGCAACCGCTGTTGCGCCGCCAGCATCGCCTCGCCGACCCGCGAACCGGCGGCGAGTTTGCCGTAAAAAGCTGCTACGAAACGCCAAGCGGTGGCTACCAGCACGGAATGGGTCATCGCAATCACTGAGGCAACCCCGGCTTGCAGCAATTCGGAGGCGACCGATCCTGTGCCGTCCTCGGCTTGCGCGGTTTGGCAGGCTTCCAAGAACACCAGAGGGATGCGATGGTCCAGCAGCGCGGGGCCGAGTTTGTCAGTGAATACAGTTTGGTGGCGGCGATTGTCGAGTTTGTCTTGGTCTTGTGGGTCTTCAAAACACAAGCCCCCCAGCCCTTCGCGGCGGGAGTAGACCCCGTGGCCGTCAAAATGCACGACATGGTAAGGCGTGCCCGTTTGCCGTGCGCGGGCCAGTTCGGTTAGCAGATTGGGGAAGGTCGGCGGGTCTAGCAGACTCAGTTCGACCATGCCGCCCAAGTTTGCTATAGCCTGCACCAAAGGCTTGGCGCTGATACGGTGGTCGATATAGCCACAGGCTTCATCCTCGGGCCGGGCTGTCACCAGTAACACGCGGATCGGCAATCCGGCAGGGGTAATGTCTAATTCACGCGTGTTCGGCAAGCGGCGACGCACCCGCACCGGCTTGGCTCCTTGGAACAGGAAGCGGTCGCCGTCGTGCAGCAGCTCCCACGGCAGAGCCAGCAGCGCGGTGGCGGCTTCGCGGGCCAATAATCGCTGTTCCTGCGGCGCGTCGGCATCAGTTTCGCCTTCCAAATATACCGAAAAACGCCGTTGCGCATCACCGTCCACATGCGTCCAAGCTTGCAGCACATTGCCAACCCGCCCAATAGGCAGCGCCGCGTCAAACAGCAGCTTGCCCCATTCGCGCAGTTGCTGTTCCACGCGCTGGGCGCGTGGCTTAAACACGGTGGAGGGCCAGATGGCATATTGTTCCAGATACCAGCGCAATTCATTGGCCTCAATCGGGCCTAGCGGGGCGACGAAAGTCCATGAACTGGGGGTGCGCACTTCGGGTTTGCGGCCGTCCGCTGGTTGGTAAATCAGCCTCGCCCTGGCTTGTGGGCGGCGTTTGCCGTCTTTTTCCTCGAAGCTGGGCGCGGATAATTCCAGCACCAAGTCTTCCAAGGGTTTGGATGGTGTCGGCGCGATGGAGGGGATGTCCGTCGGGAGAGTCAGGCGCAAAGCTTTGCGGATTTCCGGCAGGGCTTCTTCCAATCCGCCGGGTTGGGAACTGACGGGAATATAAATCCGTTCTTCATCGAAAAACTCTTCCAACACACCCAGTTTGGTGCCATCCAAAGCCAGCACAAACACCGGATAGTGTTCCACGCCGCGCTGGGCCTGGATTTTCAAGGCATGGCGCAGTTCCTTGCCCACCCAAGACGATTGATGGGCAGCCGGACTGACCACCACGGCATAGGCGTTGGCTTGTTCTATGGCTTCCCGAATGCGGGTCCAAAGTTTTTCACCGCCGATTAGTTCGCGGCTGTCAATCCAAACCGGTTGCTCCAAATCTCCCAAGGCCTGTTGCAAGCCACGGACGAATGCGTCATCAATGGTGGCGTGGGAGAGAAATAGCGTGGTTCGACTTGCCATTGGTTTATCCGTTAAGCCTAAATCCGGTAATTGATTGTTACGCAACAGGTAGGAGCGGGTGTGATTAAAAGTGATGCAGACGAATCGGGGGGTCGTTGAATTTAGCATGGAGTGCAAGGCCTGCCTTGCTCTTAGATACCCTCGCAAGGCAGGCCTTGCACTCCTGCATCACTTTTAATCCTACTGCTTCAGCAAATATTCCAACAAGGGATTGCGGAACAGCACAATCAACACTACCACCAGCACATAGATGGCTAGGGACTCGATCATCGCCAAGCCGATGAACAAGGTACGCATGATCGACTTTTCCGCCTCCGGTTGGCGCGACAGGGCATCCAAGGCGGCGGCGATGGCCTTGCCCATCGCCAGTGCCGGACCCAATACGCCCACGGCGATGCCTATCACCGCCGCTGCGGTGGAAACTAGGGTGAACCAAGTCATGTCATGCATGGGATGCCTCTTTCGCCATTTGGTTTAGGTCTTAGATGATTCCTGATGAGGTGCCTAGTTACCGTCCTTGGCCTGGATTTCGGCATCCATGCCGAAATGACGGGGCTTTGGGTCAAAATGTGAATTGCTTTACAAAATGAAATAACCCAACAAGTAGCTCTTCGATATTAAAAACGTTGTATCAGTTGTCCTTTTGCCGATGCAACTCCTGCGCCTGCATCCCGCCTGCCACATAGATCAACGCCAAGGTGCCAAATATATAGGCTTGCACCAAAGCCTCAATGACATGCAGCATTAACAAAGGTACCGGGGCGAGGAAGCCGGCCAACATCAGCACCAACAGCGCGGCCATTCCCAGGCTCATCATGTTGCCAAACAAACGGATTGCCAAGGCAATCGTGCGGGTAACCTCGCTGAGCAGGTGGAATGGCAGCAGAAACGGGCTGGGAGTCAAATAATGGCGCAAGTAATTCTTCAAACCTTGGCTGCGGATGCCGAACCAATGCACGGAAAAGAACACCAGAATTGCCAAGGCCGAGGTCTGGGATAGGTCGCGGGTGGGCGATTCCAGGCCCGGAACCAAACCTAACAGATTGGCCACCACCAGATAAATCCACAAGGTGGCGATAAACGGCAATAACTGCCGGGCATGTTGCGGGGCGGCAATGGCATCCTCCATTGTACTGACGATGCCCTCGGCGGCGGTTTGCAGCAGGCCCGAACGGGTGTTAGTTCCCATGCTTTTTGTGGCGAGCCAGGAAACGAAGCCCAGCAATGCCATAATGCCCCAGGTAGTCACCACGGTGAGGGTGATTTGTAAGTCCCCTAGCGTGAACAGCACGGCGGAGTTCAAGCTATTGCCCACGGCTCACTCCTTCACGAACAGGTAAACATTGAGCCCGCCGACCACAATGCCGACGGCGATCAGGCTCAAGGTCCAGCGCATCGAGTATCCTTCAAGCATGCCATCTAACCAGCGTCCTAGGTAGGCACCGATGACCACCGGCAGCACGAACAACAAGCCCAAAGTACCCACATAAACTGTCTGCGCCAGCAGGGTGGGCCGTTCCTTGTCGGCTTGTTTCATGCGCTTGGCCTGGCTTGCCACTCTTTTACGCAGTTCTTCTTCCGGTCTAGCCATCTTCGCACCCGTTAAAGGTTGGGCTACCCAAGGTCCACAAGCTTAGGCCCAGTCACGAATATCCGTGCCATGCCGGGCAGCAATTCATATTCAAAAGGTGCGGGCAGGAAGTCCATCGGCCATTGTGGCGACACATCCACCAGCGCGGAGGCATGTTGCACATAATGCAGGAGATTGTCGATACGGCAATACTGCCGGTTCCAAACATCTTTGTTAAGAATGATCAAGGCTTGCGATGAGTCAAGGACCGAGGCCTTCCACATGACTAGAACGGCCGGATTGGAGGAATTCCAGATTTCGGTAATGCTTTCTTCCTGGAATACGCGGTAGTGGCTTTTAATCAAGTTGACATCACGGATGAAGGCGGTGATATCCACATCGGTCTGTTCCCAGTCCTTGGGCTTGGTATTGACCACATGCAAGGGTTTGGTAAAGCCGAATTCGAAGCCCATAGGCATCATCACGCCGGTAGAGAACAGCGCAGAAAAAAGATAGCGCTGCTTGACCGCATCCAAGTTGCCGTGCTGTTCCGCAAACAGTCTGGCCGTGTCGTGGCTTTCCGCGAAGCTGATCGAGGGGGCTGCATCGCGAGTCAGGTGGTATTGCTCCATCAGCCAAGGGCTGTCAAAATCCCACCACTTTGAACTGTTGAACACCGCATCAAAGCCGGCTTGCGCAGTCTGCCGGGTCTGTTCGGGAGAGCATCCCAAGGTTTCGGCAACAAAAACGGCATCGGGCTGAAGTTGTTTCACGTCCTTGATCAAGCGATTCCAGAACCCTGAAGGAATTTGGTAGGCCGCATCGCAACGGAAGCCCTTGAAGCCCAAAGTCAACAAATAACCGACAATATCCCTGCAATAAAGGTACAAGCCCTCAGCATCGGAACAGTGATGATGGTCAAACTGTGCCAGATCGCCCCAAACCACTTTTTGGCCCTCATGCATACAGAATGGATTGGCGATGCGCCCGTTTTCCTTGACAAACCACTCGGGATGCTTTTTTAGCAGATCGGAATCATAGGCACAGTGGTTGATGACTAGGTCGATCATCATGCCCAGCCCAAGCTTCTCCGCTTCCGCAACCATGGCGCGGACTTGGTCTTCCGCCGAGGTTTTTTCACCTGTGCAAAAAACTGGATTGATCGCAAAATAATCGGCAATGGAATAGAGACTCCCGGAACCGCCCAATTTTTGGATTGGATTGACAAAAACCCAGTTGAATCCCATTTCCGCAGCACTGACAAGATGGGTGTTCCAATCTTTGAACGGACCGGCCAATAGTGGAAATAGATTGTAAATGCGCATGATGGTAAACCTTATAGATGATATTGTTAGGTCAATTTTGTTGCAAGCAAACTTTCAAGTTTGTTTAAAGGCGAAAGCTTGGGTTCCTGCATGGATTCGACGGGCAGATAGAAGGTTTGCTCCAAGCAGTATTGGCCGGATTTCACCGCATGGGGAACCAAGTCGGTGTAGACGATCCAAGTCGAACCAGACGGCAGGCTGACCGCAGTTTGGGGGCTGGTTTTTTGAAACTGGCTATCCAGTTTTTCGAGGTCATGCAGTTGCAGCATGTAATGGTCGTAGGCGGTGCGCTCGCCTTTGGTTATCCCCAGCGTTTTCAGCAGCCATGAGGAGCCTGGCAGGGGTTTTGCTATCTTGGGCAGAAAACGCGGGGCCAGATTGTCAAAAGGTTCGCCAATCGACCATTCGCGGGGTTTGCCGTGGGGGTTGATGTTGCTGAAAATGCGCAGAATCCGCTGGCCTTGCACCGGACTTGCGGCAAAAGAATCCACATGCAACAGCCTGTCATCTTTCCGCACAGAGCTTGACCGCCCATCCGCCTCGACGGGTCTGTAACTGGTCCGGCCCCAGCGCAGCCCCTTGGTGTAGGCGGGAAAGAGACTCTCGACCAATTGGTGGGCGCAGTCCGCATACCGCCCCATCATGCGGCCTATGGCTTGCTGGTCGGCCCCGGTCGCGGAGGTATGCTTGACGACTTTGGTCTGTGGGTCGTAGCTGATGTTTTTTGCCTTGCCGTCGGACCATGCCGGAGAGAGCAAATGGCGTTCGTCTTCCTGGAGTTCGAAGCTTAAATGGGGTAGCAATGCCAATTGTCCAGATTCAAGGGCGTGGGTATAATCTGCCGCCTCGTCATTCTGAATGGATGGGTTCCACGTTGCAAATTCTAGGGTCTTGAGTATTTCCATGAATCACTCCTGGGTTTGAGTTTATCGTAATTACAGCGTTTTCAACATCAAAGAGTTACTTGGTAGTGGGTATGATAATGCGGATTATTCGGTTTACCTGAAGGGTTGACTGAATATCAGTTTTAGGTATATTTTACTCCCGTATCACTCTAAAATAAGCCTATTTTTATGATCAATATTTCATTTAATATCAATAAGATGAGCCTGATTTATGCATATCGCCTATTGGAGTGATACGGGAGTAAAGATGAAAACGCTGTACATAAATACTTTCCTATGCTTCACATACTATTTTTCATGAATGCCTGCCAACCAATTATTTAAACGCACATAATAATCCACTTATGGGCTTCCCTCAATGCAGCAAGGCGCAATAGGCGTAAGCCGTAGTTCTGGCTACGTCTTTTTGTTGCTCGACAAACAACGGCCCTTGTGCCGCTTTCGCCACTAGAAGTCCCGATTTGCATTTATGTACAGCGTTTTTTCTTAACAAAGAAAAATAATAAAGGACACTCAATCAAACCATCCTGTGTGTCTGTGCTTCGCAAAACAATATAACTTAACCGATGTTACGCAGT
>CAIZPP010000140.1 GCA_903934875.1 uncultured Methylococcaceae bacterium | reverse complement strand
TGATGTTACGCAACCGTGTAGGCTGTAGCCCGGATGTTGTGGAGTGCGGCGACTCGTCGCCGCCTTTTGCGTCCAGCGGCGACGAGTCGCCGCACTCCACAAGTTGCCATCCTCTAGCGATGACTGCGTAACATCAGTTATTTCAGACTGAAATGCGAGATTCTAGTCGGCCCATTGCGACTAGGATACCGTAGATGATGACCTCAGGGCGTGGTGGGCAACCGGAATATAGGCATCGACTGGGTGCAGTTGATCGATACCGCCAAGGTTGGCGTAGTTGCAGAAAGCGCGTCAAGCCCCTTCGGGCTTTGAAGGCTTCGCAGCCAACGGCGAATGCCTCAATGCCCCCAAACCTCGTCCAGACTTTTAGCATCAAGGACTCGCTCGCCGCACACTAGCAGGGTTTCGACATCGGCGGCGGCGATGCGTTGGCGGGCGGACTCCGGCAGGAAGTGGAATTTGCGTTCCAACAGGCGCAGCAGCATGGCGGCTTCGCCTTCTGCGAACGTGTCTTGATAAAACCGAGTTGTCTTGAAATCAACATCATTGAGGCCAAACATCTTTTGTATCTCCTCGCGGGTGTAGTGGGTAGTTTATAGACCAGCACGGTTTCCAGCAATTCCAGCCAGTCTATGCCGTCGGCGGGTTGGGTTTCCCGATGGGCTTGGACTTTCCGCACGATGGGGGCGATCTTCTCGGCATCGGTGACGATCAAGGCGATTAGCCATAGCTTTGGGTTGGCACTGTCGAGCAAAGGGAACTGCACTTCGACATAGCCCCTCGGCGCGAGGGCCGGTCGGAGGGCGGCTCGGTTCACTCATTTTAACGGCCAGTAGATGGCTGCGGTAGTAAAGCTACATTCGATTTGCCCTCACCCCAGCCATCTCCCGGAGGGAGAGGGAGTTTAATGTTGCTTTACTAGCGCAGCACTCTATACCCGGATTGCATTTCGATTTCTTGGTAAATTGCAGTTGGAAATCCGATCAGCCCTACAATGCGCGTCTGCACGGCATTCAACGGTGTCATGCAGCGCTGTCTTGTCGTTGTGATTCTTTGCGAATTTGAACTGTAAAAATATTCGCACCTCATGTATGCTAGCTAGATTTAGCCCAAGAAGAGCAAAAAACTGATGAGCAGTCCGTACAAAAAAGGGATAGACCGCAGCGAACCATGAGTTGACAAACAACCCGACGCGATATTGACTTGAAGCTAAAAACACTCCCCAAGAACATCCTGATTATCCGGCTCAGCGCCATCGGCGATGTCATCATGGCCTCGGCGCTGATTCCCGCCCTGCGGGAAGCCTATCCCGGAGCGCACATCAACTGGCTGGTCGACGAGGCGAATGCCGGTCTGTTGGCGGGCAATCCGAACTTGCACCGGGTGATCGTCTGGCCTAGGCGGCGCTGGCGGGAATTATTGCAAAACCGACGCTACTTGGAATGGTGCAGGGAATTCACACGCTTGTTGGCCTCACTCCGCGAGGAACCGTTTGATCTGGTTTTGGATATCCAGGGACTGCTGAAAAGCGGCATCTGGGCTTTTCTGAGCGGGGGAAAGACCAAGATCGGCCTGGGTTCTAGGGAGGGCAGCCAATGGCTGATGGACGAGGTCGTCGACCGGAAAACCGAACACTTGGTGGTTGGCAGTGAATACCTGAAGCTGGTGCGTTCGCTAGGCTTCGAACCGGCCCATTTCGACATGGACATTGCTGTGTCCCGGCAAGTCAGCGCGGAGTCGGCGACCCTGTTGCAATCGGCAGGCGTAGTCAAACCCTTTGCCGTCATCTGTCCTTTCACCACGCGCCCGCAAAAACACTGGTTCGACGAGAATTGGGTGGAGCTATCGACACGCCTGGCGGATGAAAGAGGCTGGCAGGTAGTGATGCTGGGCGGCCCGGCGGACGGCAATGCGGCGGAGGCCATTGCGACGAAAACCGCGACGCTGGTCAACCTAGTCGGACGGACCCGGCTGGAGCAATGTGCCGCCATCATGCAAAGCGCCGAACTTTTGGTCGGAGTGGATACCGGGCTGACCCACCTGGGGATCGCCATGAAGACACCGACGCTGGCTTTGTTCGGTCCCACCCGCCCCTATCTGGACATTGGCAGGGCGCAGGCCAGGGTTCTCTATGATCCGCTAGACTGCTCCCCCTGCTACCGCCGCCCCACCTGTGGCGGCGAGTTCACCTGCATGAGGCTGCACAGCGTCGACAAGGTCTGCTCCGCAATCGACGGACTCATACAGCGTTTTCAACATCAATATTGGCGAAGGTATTGAAAGATGAAAACGCTGCACCAAAAGATATCCCCATGCTTCGACTTCGCCCAGCCCGAACGGCTTTTCTTCGTTCCAACTGCCATTTTTAGGTTTATCCACATTTTCTGTGGACAGAGCCTTGTAAAACAATATCAAATAATTGTTTTTGATTACATTTATTGACTTGGCTAAATTATGGCCAATTGGGTGGACAGCCCGCGTAATGACGATGCGCCGCTAAGTAGGCGAGCATATATTTTTTAACTTTTCGGCCGACAAAAAGTTATCTGATTAGGA
Organism: uncultured Methylococcaceae bacterium; assembly: GCA_903934875.1. Lineage (GTDB taxonomy): Bacteria > Pseudomonadota > Gammaproteobacteria > Methylococcales > Methylococcaceae > Methylumidiphilus. The sequence goes on along the minus strand of CAIZPP010000140.1, from coordinate 5,551 downwards.
AGATTCTGCAGCCAGCGGCAAAAACATCAGCACACCGGCTGGGATGCCGGTATCCAGAGCGTCCATGCAGGCAGCCAGCCAACGCAATTAATTGGGCACATAGCGCGGCAGCACAGGCATTACCGCCGCCGCAAATTCCTTTAGCCTGTTGTCGGCGGCATCCTCCTGTTCCCCGGCAAGGAAAGGAGTGACCAGCCGCACCAGTGCCCCGTCTGACCGGTTCATCAACAGGGCGTCACGCAGCAGATACCACTTGGTCCAGTATTCGCTGGCGATCTCCTGGCCCCGCTCCTGATACCAGTAATAAATCAATTTCTTGGACTCGCCGTTGTGGAGGATGGCCCGGTTGTAGGAATGGTCGCCGCCACCTTGGGCAGCAGCGGACGGAAAGTCATGCTGGGCAACATCGGACATCTGCCATCCCCCCCCCGGTATGCAAACAGCGGGCGAGTGCGGGGAACTGCCTTTCCGTTGGGAGCCGTAGTAGGCGACAAAGAAATTGATCGGCGTGCCGCCGCCGCGCATAAAGTCGGCAAGCACATAATCGTCTAATCGCAATGTGTCCAGAACATCTTTTCCCAACACAGCGGTTGTGCCGTGCCATAGGCCTATGGTCATGGGAAAATCGGATAACCTGTCGCGCTGTGGGCCGGATTCCGGGCGTTCATTGACAAACCCAGAAATAGCCGCGGTTGCGGCGGTGATCAGCACTGCTGCGAGGTACGGCTTGGGCAGAGGCCGCACCCGGCAATCCCGGTCTTGCTGCCCGGCATCGTGTTGTAGATAAAAGCCGAAGACCTCCTTGAACGGCCGCCGGTCCGAACCCACAAAAGTCATCAAGCCTATTTCGGCAAGCAGGATGGCCACGCAGGCCATAAACACGATCCAACCTTCGAACGCATGGAGGAAACCCTCGGCCATCAAGTTACCGAATTGGTTGACCAACACGCCGGTGGCACCGATGCGGACACTGTTAAGGGCGATGGCGACCGGGATGGCGGAGAAAATGACTAAAACCCTTTTCCATGCCGTCGTCCGGTACATATAGGCAAAAATACAGCCAAACCATAGTAAAGGATAAAGGTAGGTCAGGCCACTGCAGGCCTCGGCGACTTCAAGTTTATAGGAACCCAGATCGATCAGATTGCCTTCGCGGAATACCGGTATGCCGAACAGGCGGATGAATCCGACGCCCAGTGTGGTCGAGATTAGCTGGAGATTGGCGGTCAGTTTCGCCTCCAGAAAGCTTGGAATTGGAATGGCGAACAGCAGCAGGCAGATCGGGACAAAGGTGAGTTTGCTACCCTGCAGGCCAACCAGCGCAAGTGAAAGCCCGAAAAAACTTAACACAAACGCAATCTGTGCCAAGGAATATAGCGTGGTCAATTCACCGGCAATGAATAGCAGCAGCGCAATCACCAAGATGGCCGGTCCCAACCATGAAGCTTGAAATTCATTTTCCTGAAACTTCGCTCTTTGTTCCCAAATGAACAGCAGCGAGACCAAGGGGATGAGATAACCGTGGCTGTACTCCTCCTCGGTATTCCAGCGCAAGACCAAATTCCCCAGGCTGTTGGAATAACCCAGGATGGCAAGGGCCACAGCGATACCGCCCAACACCCACACGATAGAGCTAAAGCGCCAGAGTACCCTTGGATTGTCCATCAACATGAACCTCAAACCAGCAAGTGGAAAATTGCCAGAGATTATAACATAGGGTATGGGTAGCGCCGTCGCGGCACCCGGTCACAGCGGATGCGATTAAAAGTGAGGCGGGAGTGCAAGGCCTGCCTTGCGAGGGCATCTAAGGGCAAGGCAGGCCTTGCACTCCAGGTGTAAATTCAACGACCTCCCGATTCGTCTGCATCACTTTTAATCACAACCCCCAGTCACAGCTTAACTGAATGGCAGTTAGGTAGCGTGTGGTACAATTAGAGTTCTAAGCGATTTCTTGCCATGAACATGGCTTTTCTGATTTTTGTTGAAACAATCCCTTCAATATCAAATGTGGTTGGTAAGATAATGCGCCATCGTAACACAGCCGTTTTAATTGGGTTGCTGCTCATATTGCCCGCGCTGCAAAGCGCTTGCACCTCAAAAGAAGAAGCAGCGCAGCGTTATTTGCAGGAAGGCAAAGCGTTGTTGGAGCAGGGCAAGACGGATCAAGCCAGGATTCAATTCAAAAACGCCGCCCAGAGCAATCCGAAGCTCGCCGATGCTTATTACAACCTTGCCCTGCTTGATGAGAAAAAGCTGGATTGGAAGGGCATGTATGGCAATTTGCTCGAGACCGTCAGATTGAACCCCACCCATGCCGAGGCACATTTCAAACTGGGGCTGGCGTATCTGGCGGGCCACCAAATTGACAAAGCCTCCGAGGAAGCCGCTCTGCTTGAAAAGCTGAAGCCGGGGAGTGCCTCAGCCCTGCTACTGCATGGCAACGTCCTTTTTTCCCGAGGCAAAAAAAGCGAAGGGATTGAGGAAATCAAACAGTCCTTGGTAAAAGAACCGGCGAATTACGAGGCTGCCGCCATCCTGTCCACACTGTATCTGAGCCAAGGCAACCATGCCGAAGCGCTGGCGACCCTAAACCGGAGCATAGAACTCCACCCGAAAGACATCGGCTTGCAGCGGATGAAAATCCAGACTGAGGTGGACGGCAAAGATTATGAAGCAGCCATCGCCGGCTACCGTGCCTTGATCGAACAGAACCCGGATAAACGGGAACTCAGCTACGGACTCGTCCAATTGCTAGTAAAAATCGGCCGACAGGCGCAGGCCGAGGCGTTTTTGCACGAGATCATTGATAAGTATCCCACGGACACGAATGCCAAACTCGCACTGGTCGGCTTCATTGCGCAGCACGACCCCTCCGAGGCTGAAAAAAGCCTGGCTAAGTTCGTCGCGGAAAACCCCAACAATACCTCCCTGCTCTCGCAATTGGCCGGTTTGTATGCCGGTCAGCAACGCTATGCCGATGCGCAGTCGGTGTTGGAGCGCATCGTAGGCATTGACAAGGCCGGTAATGCCGGAATGCTTGCCAAGTTAGGCTTGGCCAGGGTAGCGTTGGCGCAGAAGGACGACAAGGTCGCCGCGGCCCGCATCGCAGAAGTCATCGCCGCCGACGCCAACAATCCAGATGCGCTGCTGTTGCGGAGCTTAATGCGCCTGCAGAACAAAGAGATTGATGCGGCCATTGCCGATTTGCGCATCGTCCTTGCCGCCAATCCCAAGCAGGATAAGGCCTTGGTTCTACTGGCTAGGGCTTACCAGCAGAACGGCAACAGCGAGCTTGCGGATAACAATTTGCGCCAAGCGCTCGAAATCAACCCCGGCAATTTGGACGCGGCCCTGCCGATAGCCGCAAAACTGCTCACGGGCCGGGAGTTGGACCGCGCCGAAGAAGTGCTCAACAACGCGCTGAAGACCAATCCCGACGACCCTACTGCCCTGCAATTGCTGGCCCAGGCGCATGCGCTGAAAAATGACTGGGTCGGCGCACAGGCTCTGGCAACCAAGCTGGGGAAGCAAGCCAAGGGATCGGCAACCGGCCATTACCTGAGCGGGGAGATTTTTGTCGCGCAAAAGAATTACAGCGAGGCGGTCAAACAATTCCAGGCCGCGCTGCAGGAACAGCCGGACTTTCCCGATGCCATCCGGGCCCTTGCCCAAGTCTACAACGCCAAGGGCGAACACGGCCAATTCAAGTCGTATCTTTTGGCATTCATCAATAAAAATCCCAAAATCATTCCGGCCTACCTAGCCCTGGCCTTTGCCCATGCGGCGGACAAAGAGTGGAGCGACGCGGACAGGGTTTTGCGCAACGCCCTCCGCATCGACCCGAAGTCGGTCCCGTCCTACCAAACCCTGGCCGGAATTTACCAAGCCCAAGCCAAGCCAGCCGAGGAAATCGAGATTTACCGCAAAGGCTTAACCGAGTTGCCGGACGATGTGTCGCTGATGGTCGGTTTGGGGCAGGTTTATGAGCGTGTGAAAGACAGCGAGGCGGCGATTGGCTTGTACCAGCAGGTATTGAAAAAACAACCCAAGCTTGAACTGGCTGCCAACAATCTGGCCTCCGTGCTGGTTGACTACCGCACCGACAAGGAGAGCCTGCAACAGGCCATCCGGCTGGTTGAGCCATTTGCCACTTCATCCAATCCTAACTTGTTAGACACCTACGCCTGGGTGCAGGTGCGGGGCGGATACGCCAACAAAGCCATCCCGGTGTTGAAGCGGGTGATCGCCGACAACCCCAATGTGGCCGTTTTCCGCTACCATCTCGGCACGGCCTATTACCAGACCCTCGACCTTGCCTCGGCCAAGACAGAACTGAACCGTGCCCTTGAACTCGCCCAAAAATACGGCGATTTCGTCGGCATCGACCAAGTGCGGAATCTGCTCAAGGAAATAGGAAAGCCCCCCGGCAATGCTAAGGCCCCCTAGTCTCAATCGTGTTGTTTTTAGATGAATATCTTTGAAATTTGCTTTTGGCTATGCATAACCTGCATTGTCTATACCTATGCTTTGTATCCCTTGCTGATGGCACTGATTGCCGGGCGAAAAAAACCAGCGATTCGCAGCCAGGGCCGGTTTGCCGGTTCGGTCAGCATCCTGATACCGGCCTACAACGAAGGGTCTTGCATCATCCGCCGGATTGATGAACTCAGCGCAATGCTGGCCGCAACCGGACTGGACGGCGAAATCATTGTGATTTCAGACGGTTCGACCGACCGCACGGCCGATTTGGCGAAGGAACGCTCCGGCCTGGGCGTACAGGTTTTGGAATTGCCGGAGAATGCCGGTAAGGCCGAGGCCCTGGCGCACGGCAGCCTGGCCGCACGGGGCGAGGTGATCGTTCTGGCGGATGCGCGCCAGCGCTGGGCAGCGGACGCATTGGAAAACCTATTGCAAAACTTCACCGATCCGGCTGTGGGCGGGGTCAGCGGGGATCTGTCCATCGACAGCGGGCCAGGCATGTTGTCGGGCGTCGGTCGCTACTGGCAATATGAAAAATGGATCAGGCGCAACGAAAGCATATGCCACTCGACGGTCGGGGTTACTGGCGCGATCAGCGCGGTGCGCAGCGCACTGTTTCCAAGAATTCCACGGGGAACGGTGCTGGACGACGTGTACTGGCCAATGCGGGTGGTGTTGAGCGGATATCGTGTCGTCCACGACCAGAGGGCCATCGCCTATGACCGGCTGCCCGATAAAGCCAACGACGAATTTAAACGCAAATTGCGCACATTGACCGGCAATTTCCAATTGGTGGCGTTGCTGCCGGCATTATTGGTGCCTTGGCGCAACCCCATCTGGTTCCAATTCGTCTCGCACAAAATCATGCGGCTGCTTGTTCCCTGGGCGCTTTTGGCGCTGTTCGCCGCCAGCATAATGCTGCCCCAGCCAATTTACCGCCTGGCGCTGCTGGCGCAAGTCGCGCTCTACGGCCTCGGAGCGGCGGGGATTTTACTGCCGGGCCGATCCCGCCTGCCGCTGGCATCCACGGCAGGTTCCTTCATCATGCTCAATGCCGCAGCCTTCCTCGCCT
>CAIZPP010000139.1 GCA_903934875.1 uncultured Methylococcaceae bacterium | reverse complement strand
CTTTGTGGCTGGTGATGAGGCGGGTTTCCCAATCGACGAAGTCGGAATAATCCGCCGGCAAGGCAGGCAAGTTGACAGCCTGCCCGTCCAATTGCGCGGCATACAACGCCACTATCTGATTGCCGATGATCGACAGTGATGCGGCATCGCCGGCAATGTGATGGAGCGTAATCAGGAGCACCGCCCCGGCTTCCGCACCCTGAAACAGCGTGGCGCGGAATGCGCACTGTCCGGTGCCTCGCGGTAGATGAACCAAAGGGCTTGTTGACCATGGGAAAGGGGTGAGGACAAGAGGGCTGGCATAATGTTCTTTGTCTGGTCTCTTTGTCGGGAAATGACTTAATTGTCTTCGCTAACGGCGCGTTTTTGCCTGATAAAACCAGCCAACGCCCGCACCGTGCCAAAATGCTCGGACACGATGTCATGGTCGCCAAATTCAATCGAAAAGTGCTTTTCCAGCCAGGCAATCAGCTTCATGATTGCCAGTGAATCCAAAATGCCTTCGTCAAGCAAAGGGTAGTCATCATCGAAACCTTCCGGCGCTTGGCCTTTCAGATAGTGGCTCAGGATGTGTTCGCGGATTTCTTGGGTTGGGTTCATGGTGATTGTTTAAGTTGGCATGGTTCAATTCGATAGGTCTCAGTGTAACACTTTTCTCGGCGCTCAGAAGGCTCGACCCCATGAAAATAAAGGATAAATTGCTTGCAGGCTTGATCGGCTTTTGTCATAAAGTTTGGCACGGTTTCAGAACTGAGCGCTTCAACCAGGTCTTTGGGTTGCTGGAGCTGACGATAGGTCTTTATGCCGGTGCATAACAGACCACCGCCCATGATCAGCAATTGAAAGAACACAAGCTAGCCCCTCCACTCATTCACCAACTGGTTTGGTTTTCGACAAAATTGGGAATTTCATGGGTGGTGCGCAGGTCCAGCCGGTCAGAGGCCGGGTAGACCACGCGGTGGTGATGAAGGTCATGGCTTGGTTCCTGAATTAAGGCCATTTGTTTTAAACGTCGATTCCCAAAAATTTCCAGAAATCCTCCTGCCTAGCTATGTCGAGTATTGCTTGTGCGGCGAGTAGGGCGGAGACGCTGACACCAGCCACCCCGCCGCCAGGCCGAGTCCAATGTCCGGTATGGTAGAGTCCAGGCAAGGCACCTCGCACACCAGGGCGGTTTGGACCCACTTGATCTGGGGTGGGGGCGAAGCCATAGGCTGCGCCTTGATGGTTGAGGGTGTAGCGTTCCAATGTTCTCGGCGAACCCGACTCTACCAATAGCAGGTGGTCATTGAGGCCGGGGAAATGCCGCTCGGCATGTTCCAAAAGGCGCTGCTGGAACCCTGCTTTGGCCTGTCGCCAAGATTGGCTGATTTGGAACGGACATAGGGTGGTCAACAGCAAGATGTGCTGTCCTTGTGGTGCTAAGGATGGGTCTGCCAAAGAAGGGATGGTGGCGGAAAACCAGTTGGGACGGCCTTCCCGCGTGAGCGCGTAGCTAGTCTCATGGTCGAAGGATGCGTAGAAAAATGACTCATGGGCATGGGTCTGCCCGGTAAGCGGAAGGTCGGTGGCCACGTAGTCCACGAAAACTGACAAAGACGGGCTTAGCTTCTCCAAACCCTCACAATAACCTGCCGGCAGGCGTTCCCGTCCGATCAGCATGTCGGCAGTCTGGATGGCGTCGATGTTGGAAACCACCGCTCCGGCTCGGATGACTTGGCCGTTTTCCAGTATGATTCCGGTGGCCTGGCCTTGATCCACGCAAATGCGCCGCACATTGGAATTCAGCAGCACCTCGCTGCCTTGCTGTTCCACAGCGGCCGCGAGAAGATTGGCATATACTTGGAAACTGCCCCGGCAATAATAACTACCTTCGTAGGTGTAACCTGCCATCATGCTGGCCCAGTACAAAAAGGACAGCTTCGAGGGCGGCAGGCCCAAGTAGGGCCATAAGGAGGCGCACGCGCTCTTCAGGCGTGCATTGACGAGGAACTCGTCCAGCGCCCCGGCCAGGGTGGTGCGGCGGTAGCGGAACAAGTTGGCTAGGGCTAGTGCCGGTGATACGCGGACGGACTTGCCTTGTTCCAGTATCTCTTCCGCCAGCATGGCTTCTTCCGCCAACACTCGGCAAAGACGGATCAGCGCAAGGAGTCCGTCTTTTTCTTTGGGAAACCATTCGGTTAAGCTGTCAATGCAAGCCCCCTCACCAGTCTGCAAGCGGACTTCGAGTTCCGGGAAGACAGCCCGTGCGTAGGCCTTGATAGGAAGGAAAACGGCTTGCGGATCTATTCCCACTGCCCGGCTGATCTTGTGTATGGCACTACCGTTGCGGTAGCCCTCAGGGCCGCAGCCGCTGACCAGATGGACCCCCGAATCGAAATGGAAGCCGCGCCTCCTGAAGCCGTGGGCATAACCACCGGGACGGTCGTGCCGTTCCACCAGCAGCACGGACTTTCCCGCCTTCGCCAGCAGTGCGGCCACGCTCAGACCGCCTATTCCGGCACCAATGACCACAACATCGTAGGCTTCTTTTTTGGATTCTCTGTAAACGCCGCGCATTGAGTGTCTCGATAAGGAGTTGGTCAAAAACAACTTCCCGAAAGAAGCCAAATGTAGGCCGGAATAAACCCGCTCCGATTGGTGTTTCCGGCAAAGTCAGCCGCGCCGCAACTGCCGGGGCATCTCGGAAACGCCCGTGAGCGGGCTTATTCCGGCTTTGTGCAAGGAAGTTATTTTCGGCCATATCCTAACCCGGCCAAAAGCCTTTCCACCTCGGCCTTTGCCAACTTGCCTACCTCGTTGCGCGGCAGGCACTCGACAAAGTGGATTTTCCTAGGCAGGAAAACTTCGTCCACATAAGGCCGCAGCCCTTCACGGATATCTTGTTTATCCAGCTTACTGACCACCACTACGCCCAGTCGGGCTTCGCCTTGCTCTCCCTCTTGGACGAAGCAAAAGCCGTCTTCCACCCCTGCTATATCCTTTAGCCTTCGGGTCAATTCAGCCAGAGAGGCCCGCTTGCCGCCAATCTTGATTAAATCGGAATGTCGGCCCAGCACTGCGAACTGACCATTCGCTTCGACCTTGATGCGGTCTTGCAGCAGAATTGTTGCCTGCAAATGGGGGGATTCAAGGCGGGTTTGTCCATTTTCGTCCTGCATCAAGCGGATGTTTTTGTAGGGTCGCCACAGGCTTTCACGCAAAGGTTCTCGGCTGGCAAATGAAAGGGTTTCCGTGCTACCATAGATTTCTTGCGGGGACTGCCCTAGGGCGGCATCCGTTTCGTGTGCAAGCTCTTCAGATAGTCCGTCGGTGGCGGATAGCACGCGGACGAGCTTAGCCCATGGGCCATTGGTTTTGACCAAGGAACGCAAATGCGTGGGCGTGGTCGCCAACACGGCGGGCCAAGGTGCGGTTTCGACCACACGGCGAATGTCTTCGGGAAAGAAGGGGCGGCCGTCATGCAAGACTAGGCTGGAAAACAAGGGCCAAAACACTGAGGTTTCCAAGCCATACATGTGTTGTGGCGGGGTAGTCGAGACCATTAGCCACTGTTGCTGGCAAAGCCCTAGGCTGCGCATTGCCATGTCGGCCGAAATCTTGAAAGTCGCTAGGTTATGCGCGCAAGGTTTGGGCTTTCCGCTGCTTCCTGAGGTGAATGCGATCAGGGCGGCGCAATCCCAGTCGATTTCGGTTTCCATTGCGATTTCCTCAGACCTTGGTGCTTCCACCGCGAACCATTCCAAGCCGGGCGAGTGCGTCGTGTTTTCACTGGCGAGGTAAGCACCGGGGTATTCGCGGATGATTTCCCTGACCACCGCCATTTGGCTGGATGGCGGTAGCAGACAAATCTGCCCCCGGCTAGCCGCCGCCAACAAGCTTAAGCAAAACAAGTAGCGGTTTTCGCACAAATTGAATACATAGGGTCGGTCAGGCAATCGTCCCGCCAGTTCCCTTACGTCAGACCAGAAGTTTCCACGCCTTACCAGCCTGCCCTCATGGATGGCGAAAGGCTCTTCGTTTGCCAAGCTTATTGGGTGGGGTGCGTCGGGCTGGGTTTTCTGCATGGACCGGTTTTTATAGGATACAGCGTTTTTAATATTGAATAGTTACTTATTAAGTTATATTATGTTGCAAAGCAATTGGCACACAGAATGGCTTGATTGGGTTCTCTTTATTATTTCTCTTTAGTTAAGATAAAAACGCTGTACATAAATGCAAATCTGGACTGCTAGCGATAAAAATAGCACATAGGCTGTTTTTTGTCGAGTAACAAAAAACACGTTCCAGAACTATGGCTTACGCCTATTTCGCCTTACCGCCTTGAGGGAAGCCCATTACTCCCGTATCACTCCAATAGGCGATACGCATCAATCAGGCTCATCTTATTGATATTAAATGAAATATTGATCATATAAATGGGCTTATTTTAGAGTGATACGGGAGTAGTGCATTATTATACGCGTTTAAATGATTGGTTGGAATACTTTTTTGAAAAGGGTATGTGAAGCATGTGGATATATTTATGTACAGCATTTTCATCTTTAAAATATATCTAATAAAGGATATTCAGCTAACGTTTCAAGTTAACTGAATATCTTGCCCTTTCATTCCAGCTATCAAGTAACTCTTTGATGTTGAAAATGCTGTAACAAGTAACTCTTTGGTGTTGAAAACGCTGTAAGACAATGGAAAAAATAGATGCGGATGTATTGATCATTGGCGCCGGCCCTGCCGGAAGTGTGGCCGCGCGTATGCTGAAGAAGCTTGGCCACCAGGTGGTCATCTTGGAGAAGGAACAGTTCCCACGATTTTCCATAGGCGAAAGCCTCCTCCCGCAATGCATGGAATTCCTGGACGAGGCTGACCTGTTAGGGCCAGTGGCTGCTGAAGGCTTCCAATTGAAAAATGGCGCGGCTTTTTCCCATGCAGGCAAACTGACTGAATTCGATTTTTCGCAGAAGTCCACCGCTGGTTGGGCCACTACCTATCAGGTTCCGCGCACCCGGTTCGACCAGATATTGGCCGAAGCCGCCGAGGATTGCGGTGTACCCATCCATTACCGGCACAGCATCGTGGCGGCGGACTTCAATACACCGGGACTGGCCCGCCTGACCAGTGTCGATGCCGGCGGTGTGCAGCGGGACTGGACTGCTTCCATGGTGATGGATGCCAGCGGATTCGGGCGGGTGTTGCCCCGCCTGCTTGACTTGGAGACACCTTCCACCCTGCCAGTGCGGCTAGCGCTGTTCACCCACCTTGAGGATAGAATTGCCGTTGATGGTTATGATCGCGGCAAAATACTAATTGCCATCCACCCTAAGTTCCATGAAGTGTGGTATTGGCTGATCCCATTCAGCAACGGCAGAAGTTCCTTGGGGGTGGTGATGCCTATGGGCTTTCTGGAAGCTCGCACAGGCAGCCCGCTTGATATTTTGCGGGAATTGGCGATGCAGGAACCTAGGCTGGCAGTTTTGCTAAAAGAAAGCCGTTTTGACACTCCGGCCAACCGGATCGGCGGCTATTCTGCCAATGTCAAGCGCTTGTATGGCGATGGCTTTGTTTTGCTGGGCAATGCGGGCGAATTTCTTGATCCGGTGTTTTCCTCTGGCGTTACCATTGCCTTGAAATCGGCATCCTTGGCTGTTCCGCTTGTGGACAGACAACTGTGCGGTCTCCCTGTGGACTGGCAGGCCAGTTATGAGCAAATCTTGCGCAGGGGTATTGATGTGTTCCGTGCTTATGTGGAGGCTTGGTACGATGGACGTTTCCAGCGGCTTATTTTCGAAGAGCGCCAGTTGGCTAGCATCAAGGCCATGATCTGTTCCATCCTCGCCGGATTTGCCTGGGATGAGGCCAACCCCATGACCCAACGTTGCGGCAAAAAGATCGAAGCCATTACCGGGACCGGGGCATGTACGCTGTTGTGATGAAGTGATGTTTTGACAGATCCCAAATATTTGAGAGAATTAATAATGCAATACGCCGTGAAATGCTTATCTATTGAGGGGGGGTATTGTTTTTAAATGAGCTAGGGATTGTCTGCGCCTTAGGGGAAGGCAAGGCCTGTGTGTTGGATGCATGGCTTTTCGGCCATTGTGTCCAGCCGACCCCAGTCCCTTGGCTGGATTCGAAAGTTCCTGCCCTCAGTGTGAATGCCGACCTTCCTCACCTACCTAACAGCCTCAAGCACTACGATTGCCGCAACAACCGCCTTTTGCTTGCTGCCCTATTGCAGATCGAACCTGCGGTCAGGCAGTCGATGAAACGTTATGGGGCGGAGCGCGTCGGTTTGGTTATCGGCACCAGCACTTCTGGCATCGCCGAAGGCGAGCAGGCGGTGGGCGTCCTGCGGGCAACGGGACAGATGCCGTCTTCCTACCATTACAAGCAACAGGAATTGGGCGGGGCGGCGGAGTTTTTGGCCTGCTACTTGGATATTCAAGGTCCGGCTTTCACCATTTCGACCACTTGCTCGTCCAGTGCCAACGCCTTGGCCTCGGCCAGACGACTCTTGCGGATGGGTCTTTGCGATGCCGTGCTGGTTGGCGGCGGTGATGCTTTGTGCAGCACTGCTTTAGATGGCTTCAGCGCCTTGGGCGCGGTCACCAGGACCCGCTGCAATCCCTTTAGTAAAAACCGCGACGGCACCGTCATTGGGGAAGGCGCGGCCTTGTTTCTGATGAGCATGGAAGCATCGCCCGTCGCTTTGCTAGGTGTCGGGGCCAGTTCCGATGCCTATCATATTTCCGCCCCGCGCCCCGACGGTACTTGTGCTGTTGCTGCGATGCAAGCCGCCCTGAAAGATGCTGGCTTGACACCGGGACAGGTGGATTACATCAACCTCCACGGCACGGCGACTTGGCAAAACGATGCCATGGAAAGCCGGGCGGTCGGGCAGTTGTTCGGAGCCGGGACGCCTTGCGGTTCAAGCAAGCCCGCCACTGGCCATTGCTTAGGCGCGGCCGGGGCCATCGAGGCCGGTTTGTGCTGGCTTATTCTGTCAGGCTTGAACAGGGAAAATCTTTTGCCCCCGCATCTTTGGGACGGTGAGGCAGACCCCGCAATGGCGCGGCTTGGATTTGTCACGCTGGAAAACCTTAGGGCTAGACCACTACAATATTGCCTTAGCAACTCTTTCGCTTTCGGTGGCAACAATGTGTCCTTGCTCATCGGACATTCCTGACAATCCAGTGGTTTTTCCTCATCCTGTCGCAGCGCTGTTGCCGCAGTCCCAAGGCATGGTACTGCTGGACAGGGTGTTAGAGACAGGAGAAGATCATATCGTCGTTGAAGTCACCGTGCGTGACGATGGTTTGTTTGCAAACACTGATCATACGGTTCCCGCGTGGGTAGGCTTGGAATATATGGCGCAGGCCATCGCCGCGTTCTCGGGGTACCGCAGGAAATGCCGGGGTGAGGAGATAGGGTTGGGGTTTTTGTTGGGTACCCGTCACTATCAATGCTCCGTCGATAGCTTTCCCTGCGGCAAACGCTTAAGGGTGCGGGCGGAAAAGATCATCGAAGCGGCCAATGAAATGTCAGTATTCGATTGTGTCATCGAAGGTGATAATATCCATGCGGTTTCGAAGCTTAATGTCCTGTTACCGCAGGATTCAAAAAAATTTCTCGCCGGAAAAGGAATATGAACCAAAAATCCATCCTGGTCACAGGATCTAGCCGTGGCATCGGCAAAGCCATCGCCTTGCGTTTAGCGCGGGAGGGATACAACATCATTGTGCATTGCCGAAGTCGCCTAGCCGAAGCCTCGCAAGTTCGGGATGATATATTAAGTTTGGGCAGGCAATCCCGTGTCATCAGCTTTGACCTGGCCGACCGCGGCGCTGCCCAGGATATCCTAGGGGCGGACATACAAGCCCATGGCGCTTATTACGGCGTGGTTTGCAACGCCGGCCTGTCGCGGGACAACGTTTTTCCCGCCTTAAGCGGGGAGGATTGGGACCAAGTCTTGCGCAGCAATTTGGATGGCTTTTATAACGTGCTCAACCCCCTCGTCATGCCCATGATCCAGCGACGCAAACCGGGGCGCATTGTCACGCTGTCGTCGGTCTCGGGACTTATCGGCAACCGGGGCCAAGTCAATTACAGCGCCGCCAAGGCAGGCATCATCGGTGCCAGCAAGGCACTGGCGGTAGAATTGGCGAAGCGCAAAATCACGGTGAATTGCGTGGCACCGGGTCTTATCGAGACGGATATGCTGGAGGGACTGACCTTGGAGGAGGCTGTCGCGGCCATTCCCGCAAAGCGATTGGGAACTCCCGAAGAGGTCGCCGCGTTGGTGGCTTTCCTGATGTCTGAAGATGCCGGCTATATTACCCGCCAAGTCATTTCGGTGAATGGTGGGTTGTGTTGACCCGGCGCGTGGTGGTTACCGGCATGGCTGGCTTTTCCCCCATAGGCAACGGTTGGGACGAGATGCGCACCCAACTTTTGGCCCGCCGCTCGGGCATACGCTATTTACCGGAATGGGAAAGGTATAACGGCTTATTAACCCGCTTGGGCGGCCCGGTGGAAAATTTCAGCCTGCCCTCCCATTACACACGCAAGAACACGCGCAGTATGGGACGAGTCGCGTTGCTGGCAACCCGTGCCACGGAATTGGCCCTTGCCGATGCCAGTCTGCTCGGCGACCCCGCCCTTAGTGGCGGGCGTGTCGGCGTGGCCTACGGATCATCGGTGGGTTCGACCCCGGCTATTGCCGACTTCGGCAAAATGCTGATCAACTATGATATCGGCAATCTCAACGCCACGACCTATCTCAAGATGATGGGGCACACTAGCGCGGCCAATGTGGCCTTGTTTTTCCATGTGCGAGGGCGCGTCATACCTTCCTCCAGCGCATGCACTTCCGGCAGCATGGGACTTGGCTTCGCCTACGAGGCCATCAAGTTTGGCCTGCAAGATGTGATGTTGGCAGGCGGGGCTGAGGAGCTTTGCCCCACCGAGGCGGCAACCTTCGATGCCTTGTACGCAACCAGTACCCGCAATGGCGAGCCCCATCGCACACCCAGGCCCTTCGACCGTGACCGCGACGGGCTGGTAATCGGCGAAGGCGGCTGCACATTGGTGTTAGAGGCGTTGGATCGTGCCCTAAGCCGGGGAGTCCGTATCTATGCCGAAGTGGCGGGTTTCGCCACCAATGCCGACGGTTCGCACATTACCCAGCCCAATGCGGACACTATGCAGGTGGTCATGCGCTTGGCCTTGCAAGATGCGGCGCTTGAACCCGGCCAAATCGCTTACATCAGCGCACATGGCACAGCCACCGAGCAAGGTGACATCGCCGAAAGCCACTCCACACATGCAGTGTTTGGTGCCAATGTCCCTATTAGCAGCCTGAAAAGCTACACCGGCCACACCTTGGGTGCCTGTGGAGCCTTGGAGTCTATGGTCGCCATCCATATGCTGCGGGAAGGTTGGTTCCATCCTACGCTTAACCTTGAACATCCCGACCCCCGATGTGCCGATCTCGATTACATCATGGGTGGCGGGCGCGATATTGATGCAGAATACGTCATAAGCAACAACTTTGCCTTCGGCGGCATCAACACTTCGCTGGTTTTCCGCCGTTGGAAAACCTGAGGTTGGATAGCATGGACCTGTCCGGTAACATGCAGTGTTCAGAAGCCGGTAGCCAGGCAATACGCCTGTTTTTCACGTTAGGGCGCTGGTGCCTGTGGCAATCCGCCACCGCCCCTAGCCAAGGGGACTTTTGGCCCGACGGAGAAGTTTTGCCATGTAACGAAGGCTGCGCCGATGTGGGTTTCCTGCCCATGATGCAAAGGCGCAGGCTATCGCCTTTGGCTAGGGCGGCCAGCGCCGTGGCTTGGCATTGTTGGCGAAAATGCGGGGACATGCCCGCGGTGTTTTTCTCCAGCCATGGCGAAAGCCAATATTATTTCGAGATGTTGCATGGGATAGCGGAGCGCGAGGAGGCCTCGCCCAGCCGCTTCAGCCTGTGCGTACATAATGCCATCGCCGGACTGTCCAGCCTCCATAGGGCAAGTTTCCTGCCTTACGTGTCTTTGGCAGGCGGAACCGAGGGTATATTTGCTGCCTTTCTGGAAGCGGCAGGCCAGCTCTTGGACACACCCAGGGTCTTGGTGGTTTGCTATGGGCAGGCTTTGCCGGAGACTTACCGGGCATACCTTGCCACGGCCGACAGCACATGGGCTTTGGCTATGGTTCTGGCCAGGGCTGGCGGCCCCGGCCGGCAGTTGCGCTTGGTTCGTAGGCCGGGTAACAGTCAGGCTGTGGCTGCAGGTGATGGGCAAAGCCTAGTCCAGGCGATTCTAGATGGCCGACGAAGTTCACCTTGTCCTCTTGGGCGCTCGCTTTGGCTATGGAGCTTGGACGATGCTTGAACGCATCAACTACCTCTGGCGACTGTTCGGCACTGGCATCAGCTTCTTCCTGTTCGGTGCCGTTGGCGTGTTTTTTTGGGGGATGCTGTTTCCGCTGATCGAAAAATTCCTCGGCAAAGGCATCCAAAAAAAGCTAAAATCCAGAGTCTTGATGCACTGGATTTGCCGGATTTACATGGACTTCATGCGCAGTATTGGCATCTTGGCCTACGAGGTTGGCGGCTGCGGGCAGATCAACACACCAGGCAGGCTAGTCATTGCCAACCATCCCTGCCTGCTGGATGTGGTGTTCCTCATCGCGCAAATCCGCAACGCCACTTGCATCGTCAAACCCGCCTTGGCCGGCAATCCATTCATGCGCATTCCCATCCATGCCGTAGGGTATGTTTACGCTGAAGAGCCGGAGGAATTGATGGAGCTATGCGCTAAGGAATTGCGCGAGGGCTGTTCGCTCATCATATTTCCTGAAGGGACGCGCAGCACACCCGGCAAGCCAATCAAGTTCCGCCGCGGCGCCGCCGCCATTGCCTTGCAGGCTAGGGCCACAATTCTACCAGTCTACATTAGCTGCTCCCCGACAACGTTGACCAAGCACGAAAAATGGTATCAGATACCGCAAAGGAAATTTATTTTAAGCTTGCATGTGGGAGATGATATTGAGGTAGGCGCGATTGCAGGAAACGCAAACCGTTCCCTCGCGACGAGAAGCATAACCCGGCAACTGGAGCGGTATTTTATTGAACAACAGGCGCACCATGGAAAACCTTGAAGCCGAACTGAAGCAGTTGATTATTGATACCTTGGAGTTGGAAGGGATAAGTGCAGCGGACATCCTTTCAGAAGCCCCCCTGTTTGGCGCAGGGCTGGGACTTGATTCGATTGACGCGCTGGAACTGGGGGTGGCGTTGAAGAAGAAATATCAAATCCACATCGATACCGATTCCGTAGAACTCGTGAGTTATTTCGCATCGGTTGAAAATCTGGCCGGTTTTGTCATATCGCAACAGAAAAAAAATAGCTTATGAAAACCCAAGAAGAAATATTCCTCACCTTAAGGCAGTTAATGTCGGAAATGTTCGAACTGGCACCGGAGGCTATAGTCTTGAGTGCAAACTTGAGCTTGGATTTGGATATCGACAGCATAGATGCCGTGGATTTGATGGTCAGGTTGCGGGACATCACCGGTAAACGCATCAATCCGGAGGATTTCAAAAACGCACGCACTATACAGGATGTGGTGGACACCGTTTATCGAATCAACGCAGCCTAACTTTCATGGCAAACATCTATGCTCAATGGCATTAGGAGATTTCCAAGAAAGTTTACCCCCCTTTGCAAAAGGGGGGCTGGGGGGATTGAAGGCCCGAACTTTAGCTGTGACTTGGATAAAATCCCCCCTGACCCCCCTTTTGCAAAGGGGGGAACCGGTAGGTTCATTTCTGGAATACACCTTATCGGGGTGGTGACAGTCAGTTATCCTTTCTTGGTTTGGTTTTCCCTAGATTATCTGCAACCCCGATATTTGGCCTTGGCATTGGCGGGGCTTTTCCTGCTACGCTTCATGAATCGCAACACAAACCAGCAGACAGGCGGACTGTGGCCGCTTGTGTTTCCCGCCTGCGCGTTGTTCCTACTGCTTATCGCACTGACCAATGAACCCGCTTGGTTGCTGGCCTATCCGGTGTTTGTGAGCCTGTCGTTTTTCGCTGTTTTTGCCTATAGCCTCTTCCATCCTCCGACAGTCGTGGAACGGCTGGCGAGGCTTGAAGACCCGGAACTGCCGCCCAATGGGGTAGCCTACACGCGTAAAGTCACGCAGGTGTGGAGTGGTTTTTTCTTGGTCAATGCCGCAATCTCCATGGCCACAGTCTGGTATGGAGAGCGCTGGTTGTGGAGCCTGTATAATGGCTGCGTGTTCTATGTGTTGATGGGGCTGTTGATGGCTGGGGAGATGGCCGTCCGTCGAAAAGTCAGGGTGAAACCATGCGCATAAATCGCGTTGGGTGTCTACATTAGAGAAATATATCTTGACAACATCGCGCTGAAGGTGTTAGCGTTACTGCCTGCTTTTTACAAGCATTGTAATTTTCTTTAAAAATTTAAAGTTGTTCCGATTGTGTCATTGACTTTACTTTGTCAATGGATTTTTTGTGCTTAATCGTTGTCTATATATCATCGAGGAAAAAATGTCTGGAATAGGTAACTTAATACCATATTTACCAATAGTCTTTTCTATTTTTAATATAAGCTTAAAATTCCTATCAAATATTTTAAATCCACATCTTCTTGCTGCGGATATATCAATAACAGTTTGTTCATTATATACTGGTCTTTTGTTGAAAAATGTTTACTCTGGGTCGTTTAATAGATTTTCAGGGGATAGCGAAGTAACATACATTCTTATAGATATTGTTTTAATACTTTTTTGGATATTCTGTATAATCATAGGATCAAAAAAACATAGCCTAGCATCTGGGTTAATGTTTATCCTTAGCTTTGTTTTTTCTTACACTGCTCTTTTTTATTCTACTAATCTTATAAACTAATTGCTGGAGACTGCCATGTTAACAGAGCTTCTTATTGGAAACCTGATTTCAATTATATTAGGCTCTGTTATGTGGGTTTATGCTAATAGACTGATAAATAACAATATAAAAACTAACCTTCATGAGATAGTTGTGTTAATCATCAGTTCCGTGTCAACCCTTATCAAGGGTACACTAAGAATTATTCCGTGGTGGATGCTTACATTGCTATTGGCTGCGGTAGTGGCTGTAGCAGTAGCTATGCCATCATTAAATAGTTCCATCTTGTTTGTTCTGGCATGTTTGATGGCCTTAGCTACAATTGTTAGCAGCAAAATTGTAGCCAAATAAGAAATATCAGATAACAACCGAAGCATCATAACACATTAGTCAGGCCCACCACCAAGTGGGCTTTTTTTGTGATCGAAAAGCACCTACATCAGCAATTCAATTTGGTAAGAATTTGACTTGTCAGATTTTGTTTCCGGAAATACTCGGGGAGCGAACAGATGCCTATGGTATTGTACTAGCCTTGCGCATACCCGAAGGACTGGCTTATTTTAAAGGCCATTTCGATGAAGTCCCCGTCGTGCCAGGCGTGGTGCAAATCCAATGGGCAGTGCATTACGCACGGCAATATTTAGCCCTTAGCCGTTCATTCAGCCATATGGAAACAATCAAGTTTAAAGAGTTATTATTACCTGGGCAGCGCGTGGAACTGGTTTTGCGATATCGGAACCCAGCCAACAAGTTGGAATTCTGTTACCGTTCGGAAACTGCCGAATACAGCTCAGGAAGAATCTATTTCCATGGCGACAGCGTTTAATCCATGCCTGCTCATTCCTGTCTACAACCATGAAGGGCCTTTGCCTGCGATTGTGGAACGCCTGGCTCCTTACGGGTTGCCTTGCATCTTGGTGGACGATGGCAGCCTTGAATCCTGTGCTGGGATAATCCGCGGCTTGTCCAGTCAATACCACTGGGTGCGGTCTGTCCGGCTGGAAGCCAACCGAGGCAAGGGTGGGGCGGTGAAGGAGGGCCTCCTGTTGGCACTAGGACTAGGTTATACCCATGCCGTGCAAATTGATGCCGACGGTCAGCATGACTTGGACGATCTGGACAAATTCCTTGCCACCGCCAGGGAAACCCCGCAGGCGGTTGTCATCGGCCAACCGATATTTGACGAATCCATCCCCAGACTTCGCTATTACGCCCGCTACCTGACCCATGTTTGGGTACATATCAACACCGCCTCCTTCGTTATCCGCGATTCGATGTGCGGCTACCGGGTCTATCCGGTCGACACTTGCGCAAGGCTGATCCAAACCACCGTGCTGGAAGACCGCATGGCCTTTGATGTGGAAATTCTAGTCCGGCTTTACTGGCAAGGTGTGCCTGTCGTGTCGATTCCGACCAAGGTGGGTTATCCGCAAGATGGCGTGTCTCATTTCCGCGGATGGGAAGATAATCTGCGCATCAGCCTGACCCATGCCCGTTTGTTTTTCGGCATGTTGCCACGTTTGCCGAAACTGTTGGCTAGGCACGCAATGCAGCCAGAAAGCGCCACCCGCCATTGGGCATCCTTGGAGGAAACTAGCACCGTCTGGGGTATACGTGCCTTGCTGTGGGTTTACCGGATTTTTGGCCGCTGGGCGTTCCGCCTGTTCTTGTTCCCGGTCGTCAGTTATTACTTCCTCACCGGACAAATCGCCCGCGATGCCTCGCGGGAGTATTTGTGCCGCTTGGGCCAGCATTTTCCCGAATTGGGGCTAAGTGGCAGTGGGTGGGAGAGTTACCGCCATTTCCTAAGCTTCGGTGAGACGCTGCTGGATAAAATCATCGCGTGGACGGGAAATATCGACCCCAGCCAAGTCAGTTTTCCAAATCGCCAACTGCTGCTTGATTTGCTGGAGCAAAAGCGCGGGGCCATGATCCTAAGCGGCCATGTCGGCAACCTGGAAATTTGCCAGGCAATAGCCAACCTGCGCGGCCACATCTATCTCAACATCTTAGTCCACACTAAACACGCGGAGAAGTTCAACCGCATGCTGGGTGGCAGCGGGGGAAGTACTACCATCCGACTCATCCAGGTTACCGAGTTGAATCCGGGTATCGCCATAGAATTGCAGGAAAAAATCGAGCGCGGGGAGTTTCTGGTACTGGTGGGTGACAGAATTCCGGTCACAGGCAGCCGCACAGTATCGGCGAGTTTCCTAGGCAAGGACGCGGAATTTCCTCAAGGCCCCTATTTGCTCGCATCGCTCTTGCGTTGCCCGGTGTATACCCTATTTTGTTACCCGAAGGATGGGCGTTTTCAGATAAACCTGGAACTTTTCGCCGAATCCATCCGCATCCCGCGCTCCGAGCCGCAACGCCGGCAGATGCTTGCAACCCTGGCGGGACGCTATGCCGGACGGCTTGAAGCCCATTGCCACACAGTGCCATTCCAGTGGTTCAATTTTTACCCGTATTGGAACCCATCGTCCGGCACAGAAGCGGCAATGCCCAGTTTGAGCCAAAACGATGAAAAATAACCCGTCATTCAGGCATGGATGCCGGAATCCAGCGTCCAGGGATGGCAAGCCTCAAGTTACGGCAAACTTCGTCGTAAACAGGATTGCCGACACAGAAGCGGGCGAGGTCAGCACAAAGGAAGGACGCCAATGATCCGCGCCGAAGTGAAGTTGACGGTGCCTTTCCATGATATCGACATGCTCGGCATTGCTTGGCACGGGCATTTTTGCAAATATCTCGAAATTGCCCGTTGCGCAATGCTCGACCAGATCGACTATGGCTACATGGCGATGAAGGCCAGCGGTTACGTTTGGCCCATCGTCGATTTGCAATTGCGCTTTGTCCGTCCCGCGAGGTTTGGCCAGGACATCCTGGTATCGGCGGAATTGCAGGAGTGGGAATACCGCATGAAGATAAAATATCTCATAGCCGATGCCGAAACGGGTGAAGTGCTGACCAAAGGGCACACCATACAAGCGGCTGTGGATACCGCCACCGGGGAAATGAGCTATGCTTCCCCTGAGGTGTTTCTAAAGCGATTGGGAATTAAGTTTGATACTCTTTAAACTTTTTTAGGGTTTTTAGCGCGATAAAAACAGGGTGTAAAACCATGGCAACCAGCACTTACGACGGCGACATCATCGCTTGGGCGAACGAACAGGCGCGGCTCCTGCGTAGCGGGCTATTCTCCCAACTGGACATTGAACACATTGCCGAGGAGATCGAAGACGTGGGCAAAAGTGAAAGGCGTGAATTGAAGAGCCATATGGCTGTGCTTTTAGCCCACCTATTGAAGTGGCAGCACCAGCCTGAACGCCAGGGCAATAGCTGGCGGCGAACAATCAAGGTGCAACGGAAGGATGTCCTTGATTGCCTAAAAGCCACACCGAGCTTAAAACCCCATTTGCAAGATGTCGAATGGTGGGACAGTGTTTGGGCCCAGGCATTGAATATAGCGACGAAAGAAACAGGCTTCTTGTACGAGCACTTTCCAGAATCATGCCCGTGGAAAGCTGATGATATTCTTGGCGTTGATTGGTTTCCAGAATGAGATGATCGGCGTTTTCAGATACGGAGTCCGTATCTAGTTTTGGAACACTGCCATACTACCGAAAAAAAACAATGCCCAGTAGTCGAACTTTGGTCTTTCTGATTCCTCCCTTGGTTTGGCTGGGCTGGTATTTCCTGCCTGGCCACCCGCCGTTTTGGGCATTGGTCAAACATTGGCAGATCACTCTCACCATGGCTTTCGGGTCTTTCATCGGCGGTGCGACCAGCGAGGCGGGGGGGGCTGTGGCCTTCCCCGTGTTCACCAAACTGCTTGCCATTCCGCCCGCGCAGGCCAAGCTGTTTTCCCTCGCTACCCAAAGCATAGGCATGGGTTCGGGTTTTTTGACCATCCTCCTGTTGCGCATCCGCGTCGAATGGCGTGCCGTGGCTTGGGTTGTCCTCGGTTCGGTGCCAATGCTGGCAGTGGGGCTTTCGCTTTCCGCGCTGCTGCCACCCAGTGTAGTGAGGATATTGTTCACCGTAGTCCAGTGCAGTTTTGCCTTGGCGCTATGGTGGCACAACCTAGACCCGGACAGGGACAGGCACGCTGGCCTGCCCCGCTTCAATGCCTTGGAAAAGGGCATTCTGTTAGCCTTCGGCATGATAGGCGGGCTGGTCAGCGGATTGTTAGGCAGCGGCCTGGAAATCATCGTTTTTTCTGTCTTGGTGCTGTTATTTCGGATGTGCGAGAAGTCCGCGACACCGACGGTCATCGTGATGATGGTGTTGACCTCCTGGTCCGGCTTCGCCATGATCGTCGGTGCGGGGCAGTTTGTCCCGCCAGTGACCGAATACTGGCTTGCAGCCATCCCCATCGTGGCTATGGGGGCACCTTTGGGCGTGTATGTTTGTTCGCGCATGTCAAGGATGCTCGTGGTTAGAACCTTGATCCTGCTAATTTTGGCGGAGTTGGCATCCTCCCTGGTGCTGATTCCGTTGAGCAGGGAAATTGCCGCCGGCTCGATTGCACTGTTCTTGGGGTTTTCCTGCGTGTATTATCTGATGTACCGTTCGCGGCGGTATGTGTAGCGCTGCCGGTAAATATCCCCCGGATGCCCCTCACTGCCATTAAGTTAAGGATTTTCCGTTCGCCCTGAGTCCTGAGCTTGTCGAAGGGTCGAAGGCTGAACAGTAAATCCTACAACATTGATCGTTAAGCCGTTATTTCCTAGAAAACGCTGTATATAAATATTTTTCCATGCTTCACATACCATATGGGTTAGAATTATGCTCAGAAAACGTTCCCTATTTTTCCTTCTTATCCTCATGTGCTTGCTAGGGGCTTGCAACCGGCAGATCAAATCCTCCGATCTTCCGCCAGGCATCCAGATCGGGCAGACTTACTACACCCAATTCAGCTTGTTTCAGGAAGAAAACAATTATCGCACCACCAATTACCGCAGGGGCATCTTGATCCCCGTCAATACCCCTGTGTCGCTGGTATCCATAGGCACCGACAAAGCCCAAATCAAGATCAACCAAACCGGCCAGAACCTCAGCATCGAAAATGTCCCCAAGTACACCAAGGATGACATGCCTAGGGCTTTTCTAAAAATCTTGGGGCCGCGCAAAGTCGATCTCAGCGGCTTTTCCATGGCCGAACAGCAACACATCCTAGCCGGAAAAGTCAAGAAAGGCATGGAGCGGCAGGCCGTTTTGGTGGCCATCGGTTATCCACCCCAGCATGAGACTCCCAGCCTGGACTCCAACGACTGGACTTACTGGTCCAGCCGTTTCAACAAATTCATCGTCCATTTTAACAATGGCAAGGTTGATAACATTGCCGACTGATGCGCTTCACAAGCCCAGCACATCCTGCGGCGCTGCAATCCCAGATCAATGCGATGTCCTGGTCATCGGCGGCGGCCCCGCCGGTTCCAGTGTTGCGGCCTTGCTGGCACAGCGCGGTGTGGATGTGGTGCTGCTGGAAAAAGCCCGCCATCCCCGCCCCCAAGTGGGCGAGAGCCTGATCCCGCATGTTTGGAGATACGCCGACCAGACCGGTGCGTCACCGCTGATCGAAAAGGAAGGTTTCCTCGCCAAAGCCGGTGGCATCGCGGTTTGGAACGGGAAAATCCACCGCATCGCCTTCGCCGAATTCGGCTTCACCCGGCCCGCGCTGCATGTGGAAAGGGATATCTTCGACGAATTGCTGCTGAATCACGCCGCAAGCGTGGGCGCAAGGGTTTTTCAGCAGGTTACCGTCCGCGAGGCCAATCTGGGCTTGGACTCCCCGCAGGTGCATTATGTGGACCGGCGCGGGGACGATGCCTCCGCGGGGCGGTTGAACTGCCGTTTTGTGGTCGATGCCAGCGGGCCTTCCGCCCTGCTCGCCGGGCAGTTCAAGTCCAAGCGGCTAGTGGATTCGCGCATGAGGTTCCTGTCCTTGTGGGGCTATTTCAAAAATTCCCGCTTCGTGGGTGCCGACGGTCGGGGCCATCCAGCGGCATACATCGGCAAGGTTCGGCCCGTCACCTTTGTCACCTCCTTTGCAGACGGTTGGATCTGGCATATCGTCTTGCGCAAGCTCACCAGCGTGGGTTTGGTCATCAACACCGATACGGCCCGCGTCATGGACAAGGCAGGGCGCGAACAGTTTTTCCTAGACACCTTAAGGCGTGCCCCCTACCTGGACCGCCTGCTGGATACAGCCGAGTATGTGGAGGGTTCCTTTTGCGAAAGGCCGGATTATTCCTACTACTCCACCAAACTCTGCGGGGAGAATTTTTATTGCATAGGCGATGCGGCATCTTTTGTCGATCCCATTTATTCCCACGGTGTGCTGAATGCTTTTTACAACGCCTCCATGACGGCTCTGGCACTGTGCGAATCGCTGAAGGACCCGGCCCGCCGCGCCCGCCATGCCCAACTCTGCGAGAACCGCTTGCGCCAGTTCTACGGGTTTTCGCGTTCGTTGGCTCTAGGGGAATTCGGCGGCGACGGCGTGGATGCGGAATTGGTGCGGCGCTTCATGCGCCAAGTGCCACCGGTGGAACTGGAACTGATGCTGGCCGCCTCGTCCGTATCCGACCGTTCAGAGAACTTCCATCAGTTGCTGCGGGATGCCGGGCTAGGCCTACATACCGCTCGTGCCGGGGCGCATTTGATGGATGAATTGGTGCTTTAGCACAGAACCGCCGATATAAAGGCCAAGCTAGTGCTTGGCGTTCCCATTGGGAGCGCCAAGCCCCAGCTTGGCGAAGGTATTGCTTAAAATACTGGCTTCATTGATGAGCTGCTGCGGTGTCCCATCGGCAATCAATCGTCCGGCTTTAAGCATCAACACCCGAGTGGAAACTATCCGGGCATGGTCGGGGTAATGGGTACTGTGCAAAACCGCATAACCCTGCAGGCACTTCCACTGTCAGCCAGCCGCGTGCGACATCGTCGGCTAGCAGCAGAATCATGGCACCGATCCAAGCTGATGCAGGCAAAAGCACCCGATTGGCTTGATGAAGAGACCGAAAACCTGACCGTGCGGAGTATGCCTATGGCCCCAATGGGTGGCTGGGGCATTCGGGAGCACGACCATCAACCAGAAAATGCAGCCAGCTTAACCGTTGGCAATCAAACCGTTAAGATTGTTGCCCTGTCCCGAGTCCTTAACCATACCCGCCGCCCCCCGGCGTCCGCACCACCAGCACATCGCCCGCCGCCAGCTCCGCCGAGTCGGCATAGCCTAGATCGTCCCGTCCGCCGTCCGCTCGCTCCACCCAGTTCGCTCCGGGTGTTCCAGGTTCGCCACCTGCCATGCCGAAGGGCGCGGTGAGGCGATTGTTGGCGAGGATGGACGCGGTCATGGCTTGTAAAAAACGGATGCGCCTTAAGGCTCCGTCTCCGCCGCGCCAGCGGCCCGCGCCGCCGGTGCCTGGGACGATTTCAAAGCTTTCCAACCGCACCGGGAAGCGCCATTCCAACACTTCCGGGTCGGTCAGCCGGGAATTGGTCATATGCGCCTGCACGACGCTGGCCCCGTCGAAACCCTGCCCGGCTCCTGTGCCGCCGGCCAAGGTTTCGTAGTATTGATGTGAACCGTCGCCGAAGGTGAGGTTGTTCATCGTGCATTGGCTAGAGGCCAGCAGGCCCAACGCCCCGTATAAGGCATTGGTGACGCACATCGACGTTTCCACATTGCCGGCCACCACGGCGGCGGGATGGCGCGGGTTGAGCAAGGAGCCTTCCGGGATAATCACGTCCAAGGGCCTAAGACAACCGGCGTTGAGCGGGATGTCTTCGCCCACAAGCGTGCGGAACACATACAGCACCGCCGCCATGCACACCGAGCGGGGCGCGTTGTAATTGCTGTCCACCTGCGGCGAGGTGCCGGTGAAATCAATGACCGCGCTTTGCTGTTCGTGATCGACGCGGATCCCGACCTGGATTTCCGCGCCGTTGTCCATCGTCAGCGTGAATCGCCCATCTTGCAAAGCCCCTATGGCCCGGCGCACGGCTTGCTCGGCGTTGTCTTGCACATGGCCCATGTAAGCCTGCACCACGCATAAGCCGTAATGGGCTACCAGCTTGCGCAATTCCTGCGCCCCCTTTTCATTGGCGGCGACTTGGGCGCGCAGATCGGCGAGGTTTTGCTGCGGGTTGCGGGAAGGGTAGGGGCCGGAGGCGAGTAGGGCCAAGGTTTCAAGTTCACGCAGTCGCCCCGCTTCGACCAGCTTCCAGTTGCTGATTAGCACACCTTCTTCCGCGATGGTCTTGGAATGCGGCGGAACCGATCCGGGCGTGGTGCCGCCCACATCGGCATGATGGCCACGAGAGCCGACATAGAACAAGATGCGCTCGCCCGCCTCATCAAAGACGGGCGTCACGACGGTGATGTCGGGCAGATGGGTGCCGCCTTGGTAAGGGTCGTTCAAGGCATAGACATCGCCAGGCCGCATCAAGCCTGCGTTGGCGCGGATGACGGCTTGGATGGACTCGCCCATGGAGCCTAGATGGACCGGGATATGCGGGGCGTTGGCGATCAAATTCCCATCCTCGTCGAACAAGGCACAGGAGAAATCCAGCCGCTCTTTGATGTTGACCGAGGTCGCGGTGTTTTGCAGGCGCAGGCCCATTTGCTCGGCGATGGACATGAACAAATTGTTGAAGACTTCCAGACGGACGGGGTCGGCAGCAATAGTCCCTCTCTCCTTGGGAGAGGGATGTTGGGTGAGGGCGCAAGCTTCGCGGCTCAACAGCAAATGATTCAAAGCCGTGACCTCTGCCCGCCAGCCAACTTCCACTACGGTGGTGGCGACCGGCTCGGCGATGATGGCCGGGCCTTCGATGACATCACCGGGTCGCAGATCTTCCCGTCGGTATAAGCCCGCCTCGCGCCATAGGCCCGCCGAAAACATCGGTACGGTATTGGCCGCTTGCAATGCACCCTCGCGGGCGGGCAATTCACCGAAGCTTTCCGGCGGGGTTGCGGGCCGATCCGACACCTCCACTGACACCGCTTCGACGATCAAAGCCTTCTCCGGCATCAAAAAGGCGTAGCGCTGGCGGTAGGCCGCTTCGAATTGTCCGCGCATCGCCTCCAGACCGGCGAAGCCGACGCTTAAGGCATGGTCGGTGCCTTGATAGCATAGCCTAACGTGCCTCACCACTTGCAATCCCGATGGTGCCACACCTTGCTTGAGCAAAGCTACCTGGCCTTGGATTTCCAACTCGGCTAACAGCGATTCCAGTTCCGTCAGCATGGACGCGGACAGTTCCAGTTCCACCGCTTGTTCACGGATCACACTTTGGCTTGCCAGCCCGATGCCATAGGCCGACAGCACCCCGGCCAAGGGATGGGCCAGCACTTTCGACATGCCCAGCGCCTCTGCCACCAGACAGGCATGTTGCCCGCCCGCGCCACCGAAACTGAGCAACACATAATCGTGAAGCTCATAGCCGCGCTGCACCGAAATCTTTTTGATGGCATTCGCCATATTGCCGACAGCGATCTCAATGAAGCCCGCCGCGATGGCTTCCGGGCTTTGCCTGCTGTCCGTGGCCCGCCAAATTGCATCGCCCAGTTCGGCAAAGCGTTCCGCCACGGTTTGATCGTCCAAGGCTTGGTCTGCATCAGGCCCGAACACCTGCGGGAAGAACGCGGGCTGGAGCTTGCCCAGCAAGACATTGCAATCGGTCACCGCTAAAGGCCCGCCGCGCCGGTAGCAGGCCGGGCCGGGGTTGGCCCCGGCAGAATCCGGGCCGACGCGGAAACGGCTGCCATCAAAATGCAGGATGGAGCCGCCCCCCGCCGCCACGGTGTGTATGGACAGCATCGGCGAGCGCATCCGCACACCGGCGACCTGAGTCTCGAACTCGCGCTCGAACTCGCCGGCAAAATGCGATACATCGGTGGAAGTCCCGCCCATATCAAAACCGATGATCTTGGAAAACCCAGCCTGCTGTCCGGCGCGAACCATCCCGACGATGCCTCCGGCCGGCCCGGACAGCACCGCGTCCTTGCCTTGGAAGCTTTGCGCCTGCGCCAGCCCGCCGCTGGATTGCATGAATTGCAGACGCACACCCGGCATGGCTTGCGCGACTTGATTAACGTAGCGGCGCAAAACGGGCGATAAATACGCATCGACCACCGTGGTGTCGCCCCGAGGGATGAGCTTCAGCAACGGGCTGACTTCATGGGACACGCTGATTTGGCTGAAACCTGCCTCCCGCGCCAGCCGGGCGAGGGTTTGCTCGTGTTGCGGAAAACGGTAGCTGTGCATCAAAACGATAGCGATGGACTGAAAACCCTCCGCCTTGGCAGCTTGCAATTGGCGGCGGGCCAAGTCTTCGTCTAGCCCTAAAACCACGTCGCCATGAGCACCGATACGCTCCGCCACTTCCACCACTTTTGTGTACAGCAATTCCGGCAGCACCACATCAAGATCGAAAATCCGAGGCCGGTTTTGATAGGCGATGCGCAAGGCATCGCGAAAGCCTTGGCTGATGAACAGCGCGGTAGGCTCGCCTTTACGCTCCAACAATGCGTTGGTGGCAACCGTCGTGCCCATCTTCACCGCACCGACTTGGGCCGGCGAGATAGGTTCGCCGTCTTGCAAACCCAATAGATGGCGGATGCCGGCCACTGCCGCGTCGGGATATTGTTCTGGGTTTTCCGACAGCAGCTTGTGGGTGATAAGGCGGTTGTCCGGGCGGCGGGCGACGATGTCGGTGAAGGTGCCGCCCCGGTCTACCCAAAATTGCCAGCGAGGGGGGGATGGGTTGTTGGTTTGCTGTTCGTGATTCATCGTCGTTACTCTCCATATGGCCGTTCCCCTCGTTGAGATCGCCAGTTCGCTGTTCAGCAGGTCAGTGACCAACATGCAGCCGGGGGCGTGGGTGATGCAGAATTCCGGCTTGGCCTGCATGACCGCCGCTTGGGGGGTCACGCCGCAGGCCCAAAAGACTGGAATTTCACCGGGCCGGATGTCCACCGGGTCGCCGAAGTCGGGCCGTTGAAGGTCGGCGATGCCGATCAAGCCAGGGTCGCCCAAATGTACGGGTGCGCCGTGGATCGCCGGCAAGCGGGCCGTCAGCTCAACCGCCCGGATCGCGTTGGCCGGCGTCATGGGCCGCATCGACACGACCAGCGGGCCGTGGAAAGTTCCAGCCGGCAACGTCGGGATGTTGGTCAAGTACATTGCCACGTTCTTGCCTTCTTGCCTATGGCGCATGGAAATGCCCGCATCGGTCAGTAATTCCTCAAAGGAAAACGAGCAGCCTATGGCGAAGCTGACCAGATCGTCCCGCCAGTGAGCGAGGATGTCGGCGGGTTCGGCGGCAAGCTCGCCCCGTCGCCACACCCGATAGCGCGGCAGATCGGTGCGGATGTCGAGGTCAGCGCCGAGTCGCGGCAGGCGTGGGTTGCCCGGTTCCGACACGGCCAGCAGTGGACAGGGTTTGGGATTGCGCTGACAATAGAGCAGGAAATCGTGGCCTAAGTCTTTGGGCAGGATCACCAGATTGGCTTGGACGAAATGCGGGGCCACCCCGCTGGTATGCCCCGACCACTGGCCGGCGCGGACGGCATGGCGCACCGACACGCCGGTTTCTATCGGCAGGCTTTGCAAGGCTGAGTCGCTGTTGGGTTGATGGCCGATCATCGCTATCTCCTTAAGGTTAAGATGCCCCCAAGTGCCGAGTGAAGGTAGGCGTATGGGGCGGTTTCTGTCTGCGAGAGAAGTATGCGAGAGCCGGCCGGAATTTCAAAACGAGAAAAGGTGATGGAACCATCACCTTTTATTGTGCGAGGACTAACTTTCTCCAGCGTTATGCTTGGCACTTCCGAGTGGATCAGGCATTTAGGATTTCAAATGAACCTACGATTTGTCGAAACCTTTATCGAGGTCGCCCGTGTGCAGAGCTACACGCAGGCGGCGAAGAATCTTAACATCGCCCAGGCGGCGGTTTCCAAACGCATCGCGGTCTTACAGCAAGAACTGGGTGTAACCTTGATAGACCGCCAGGACAAAGTCTTCTATCTGACGGAGGCTGGCGAGCGCTTTCTACCTCGAGCCAAAGAATTGCTCGCCTTGGAAGAAGAGGTTCAGCGCGAGTTTTGTTCGGCCAGGAGGGGGCCGCTCCTGCTTCGAATTGGCTGTGTTGAGACCGTGCTGCACACTTGGCTGATCCCCCTGATGCAACAGCTTAAGCAAGAGCGGAAACAGCCGCTTGAATTTGAACTCAATGTGGAGATGACCCCTGTCCTCGACAAGCGCCTACGGCAAGGCAACCTGGACTTGATTTTTTCCGCTGAGCCAACCGTCGGCGAGGACTTCAACCATGCAACCCTGCCGCCCATGGAAATGGTGTTTGCCGGTCCGGCCAGCCTGGGACAGGCTATCAGTCTTGATGCCTTGCTGGAATGGGAACTGTTGACCTTCCAGAAAGGCTCCAAGCCCTATGCCGCCTTAGTGCAAGCCTTGCGCAGCCACAACGCCACTAGCAAACGGATACACGCCATCTCGTCCATCTGGGCCATGGTCAAGCTGGTGGAATCGGGTTTCGGCTTGGCGACTCTGCCCCGTGCAGTGGCCGAAGAACTGGCCTGTTCCCACCGGATTGCCATCCTGGAAGCAGAGCTGAAAATTCAGCCCCTGCCGCTTTATGCCAGCTATCGGAGTCACCCCGCCGCGTTGGCCCTAGACTATGCCATCGGCGACGCCCTAGCCTTTACGCGGACAATCGCCAACCCTAAATCCCTATGATGACATACGTTTCGGCATAGGGGCTTGGGGCGCAAGGGAACAGAAAGCATCTATTCAGCCAGTTCGTGCAACCGGCTTTGCAACGTCTGGCCGGTGAAACCCCCATCCCGCCGCTGAGTTTGCGCGTAGTGTCCGCCTCGACTTTAAAGAAGCGGGCCGGTCGCACCGAATATCAGCGTGGCTTTCAAAGAGCTTTTAGATGAGTCTTATTTTCGTAGGGTGCGGCCTGCCCATCATGGGATCATTTGGCCCCATGCGCAAGACTTCAGTGCCGACACTATTATTTTTGACATTCAGCAAGTAACGCGGCAAGACGCAATTCGGGCGCAATAGTGGCTCCGCCACATATTGCGCCGGATGGTTAAACATTGAATTCGGGTGCAATACTCGGAGTACCG
Source organism: uncultured Methylococcaceae bacterium (assembly GCA_903934875.1). GTDB lineage: Bacteria > Pseudomonadota > Gammaproteobacteria > Methylococcales > Methylococcaceae > Methylumidiphilus. Next base: position 20,905 of record CAIZPP010000139.1, on the reverse strand, counting down.
CTATTGCGCCCTAAGGCCCTGCGACAAGGATAAGATTCCAATCTCTAAAGCGTTTTCATTTTCAAAGAGTGGCTATAGAGCTTATATAGCCATTATTGGATGTTGAAAACGTTTTAGCGTGGTTATTCAGCAACACCCGCAAATCAGCGTTGCACTTTCCGCAGTCCCTGCCCACGCTGAGGCATTCGGACAATTGCTTGCGGGTGCATGCGCCTTGCTGGATGGCCGCGCGGATTTGGCCGTCGGTGACTGCCTTGCAGATGCAGATATACATAGTGCCTCTCAATCGTCGTCTTCGTCTTCGTCGCCTATCCGGCGGCGGCGGACGGTTTTCGGGTCGGCGGTGATGGGCCGGTAAATCTCGATGCGGTCACCATCCTTCACGGGCGCATCCAGCTTGACCAGCTTGCCGAAAACCCCGACTTTCTGCCGGGCCAGATTAATTTCTGGAAACTGGCGGAGTATGCCGGAATGGGCGATGGCCTGTTCCACCGTGCTGCCGTCCGGGGTTTCCAGCCTCAGCCAGACTTGCCGGTCGGCTTCCGCGTAACATACGCCCACATTCATAGCGCTAGCCCTCCAGTTGCATAGTGTCGGCCAGACTGACCGGCACGGCCTTGCTTCTTGCCTGAAGCTTGCGGTCCAAAACTTTTTTGCCGGCCAAAATGAAGCCCAGCATCAAGAATCCGCCCGGCGGCAGGGCCATCAGCAGAAACCCCCGGTATTGGTCGATTAGCACGGTTTCCATCCACGCGAAGGACTCTCCCATCAGTAGCGACGCATTGGCAAACAGCGTACCCGCGCCTAAGATTTCCCTAGTCGCCCCCAATACCACCAAGGCCAAGGTGAAACCCAGCCCCATCATCAGGCCGTCCATAGTCGACTCGGCCACCGGACGGCGCGAGGCATACGCCTCAACCCGCCCCAAAATGGCGCAATTGGTCACGATCAGCGGAATGAACAGGCCCAGCACCTTGTGCATTTCATGCAGCCAGGCGTTCATCAGCATGTCCACCAAGGTCACTACCATGGCGATGAGCACCACGAAGATGGGGATGCGGATTTCCGGCGGGATCAACAGCCTGCCACGGGAAACCAGGGCGCTGCACACCACCATCACGGCGGTGGTCGCCAAGCCCATGCCCAAACCGTTGACCGCCGTGCCGGTGACGGCCAGCAGGGGACACAGGCCTATGCTCTGGCTGAAGACGATGTTGTTGTCCCACAGCCCGTCGCGGGTGATTTTGCGGAATTCTTCGTTCATGCTATTACCTCATGTTCTTGTTCCCACGCTGCAGCGTGGGAATGCCTCAAATTGGCGCTCAAGCGCCGGGTTACCTCAGGAGCAGTGCGGGCTGGTTCCTGGAGCGTGGGAACCAGGATAAACCGGCCCGGTCACTCAAGAAGTTCCGCCCTATGCCGCTGGAAAAACTTCAAGCCCGACTCCACACCGTGGACCACGGCGCGGGGGGTGATGGTGGCGCCGGCGAACTGGTCGAAATCGCCGCCGTCTTTTTTCACCCGGAAATGTTCGGGGGAGGTGTTGTCCAAAGATTTGCCGCCAAAGGACAAAATCCAGTCGGATTTGCCACGCTCGATCTTGTCGCCCAAGCCCGGTGTTTCGGCGTGGGCAACAACCCGGACGCCGAGCACCGTGCCGTCTTTGTCCATGCCTATCATCAACACAATCGGTCCTGAATAACCACCGGGGGCGATGAATTTAAAAGCCACGCCAGTGGCTGCGCCGTTACGGCGGGCAATGTAAACAGATGTCTCCGACGTGCCGGTTTTGCCTGGCTCGACGATGGTTTTCACATCATCCACCAATCGGTTGTCATGCAAGCTGTCGGGAAGTATCTGCTCCAAAGTAACCTGTATGTCTTCATTCCGGCGCGCCTCTATCGCATCGTGGGTGGCGAAATGGGCGATGCCCAGCAGCAAACTGGAAACCAGTCCGGCGGCCGCAAGGATATAGGTCTGGTAATCCAAGCGCTGGCGCAGCGCGTCAAGGTCGTCAAACTGCCGGACCAGCAGTTCCCACCGGTTGGCGGCGAATCCGCGCAGACTGTCTAGCGTGGCATTGCTCATTCGCGTCCCTCCGGCAATTCCAGCGGTTTGCCTTTGCGATCCCGTCCGTAGATGCGCGGGCGCACATAATGGTCGATGACCGGGGTCATGGAGTTCATCAACAACACCGCGAAGGCAACGCCTTCGGGATAGCTCCCCCATGTGCGGATGACATATACGATGGCCCCGCACCCTGCGCCGAAAATGAGTTGCCCAAGCCTGCTGTTCGGCGAGGTGACATAATCCGTGGCGATAAAAAACGCCCCCAACATCAGGGCGCCGGAGCTGAGGTGGAACAACGGACCCGGATAGCGTTCGCCGTCCACCAGCGTAAACACGGAAGCCAACAGGAACACCGTGCCTAGCATTGCCAGCGGGATATGCCAAGTGATGATCTGCTTCTTCAGCAGCCAGCCGCCGCCGAGCGCGAACAACAAGGCCGAAGTTTCCCCCAGGCTGCCGCCGGTCCAGCCGATGAAGGATTTGAAAAAGCCGTAGCCACCGGATGGCAACGACTCGTCCAAGAGCCGGCCTTGCGAGAATTCAGTCTTGACCCAGCCCAGCAGGGTGGCACCGGTCGTGCCGTCAGGCGGGAGCACTCCGCCGAAGGTGATAGCCCAACTCTCCAGAAGACCCGGCGCGGAGGCGGAAAAAGGCGGGGATGGATTGGCCCAAACCGTCATTTCCAACGGAAAGGAAACCAGCAGCGCCACCCGTGCCAACATGGCCGGGTTGAACAGGTTTTGTCCCAAGCCCCCGAACACCTGCTTGCCCACCACGATCCCTAAGAACGATCCCAGCACACCGATCCACCAAGGTGCCCAAGGTGGCAGCGTCAGCGCGATCAGCCAGCCGGTCAGCAAAGCCGACCCGTCCGTCAAGGTCGCGAGCACCCGTTTTTCAGCCAGTGCCAAGCAGCCGGCCTCAAACGCCAGGGCTGATGACACGGTGACCAAAAATATAAACAGCGCGGGCCAGCCAAAGATGAAGATTCCCCACAGCGTTCCCGGCGCCAGCCCCAAGACCACCGTCAACATGATGGACTGTATCTGTAATTCGGAGCGGGTAAAGGGTGCGCTCAACAGCCTTGTGCTCATGCCGCAGCCTCCGTAATCTTAGGTTTCTTGGCGGCGGCTTTGCGTTGTGCCGCAGCGGCGGCGGCCTCCTGCTTCTGCCGTTCCAGCCGCGCCAGTTTTTCATCGGCCAGGCGTTTGGTTTGTTCGGCCTTGTGGTTGGCCTGGTCACGCGTCAGCAGTTCGCCGTTGGCGTATTTGAAATAATGCACCAGGGGAATCTCCGAAGGGCACACGTAGGAACAAGACCCGCAACTGATGCAGTCTTTCAAGCCAAACTTTAACGACGATTCCAATTGTCCGGCGCGAATCCGCGCCATCATCTCCAAAGGCAACAAGCCCACCGGGCAGGCCGTCACGCAACGGGAACAGCGGATGCAGGACTTTGCATCGGTGGCCGAAATTTCCTCTTGGGTGAGCGCCAGGATGCCGCAGGCACCCTTGACCAGCGGCACATTCGGATGGGGCAGGGCTTCTCCCATCATCGGCCCGCCCATGATATAGCGGACGGTTTCCTCGGGCCGGTAATCGCAATGGGCTAGCAGGCTGGCCAAGGGTGTGCCTAGTGGGGCGTCGATATTGCGCGGCGCACCCACCGCCCCGCCGCTGACAGTGACGATGCGGCTGATCAGGGGTTTGCCGTGGCGTATCGCCTGCTGTACCGCATAGGCCGTGCCGACATTGTGCATCAGCACACCGACATCCGTGGCACGCCCGTCGGCGGGGACTTCCTTAGCCGTTAGATAGCCGATCAGTTGCTTGTCCCAGCCCATGGGGTAAAACGAGGGAACCGCGACGACTTCGACTTTGCCGTCGCTTAGCTCGGCAGCCGCCGCATGCATGTTGGTGTAGGCTTCAAGCTTGTTGTCTTCAATGCCGACAATGGCCTGTCGGCAACCCAAGCCATGCAGCATGATGAGAATGCCGTCGACAATGGCCCTGGCCCGTTCGCGCATCAAACGGTCATCGCAGGTCAGGTAAGGCTCACATTCGCCGCCGTTGATCAGCAAGGTCTGGATTTTTGTGCGCCGGCCCAAATTGAGCTTCACCGCCGACGGAAACGCCGCCCCGCCTAGGCCCACTATGCCGGCGGCACCGACGCGGATGCTGATCTCCTCCGGCGAAAGGCTAAACGGGTCGGCCTTTTCGGGCAGGTCGATCCAGCGCTCCTCGCCGTCCGGTTCCAACAGCAGCGTGGGCGTGGGCAACGCGGAGGGATGGGCGGACGGATAGTCCATGATATCGGTGATGGTCCCGGAAGTGGGTGCATGGATGGGTGCCGAAACCATGCCTTGGCTGACTGCCAGCAACTGGCCTTTTAGCACCCGGTCGCCCACGTTGACCACAGGCTCGGCGGGTTTGCCGACATGCTGCTGCAAAGCCAGGTAAAGCATGGGAGGCAGTGGAAACGCCGTGTCAATGGGCCGGTCGGCGGTGGCCTCCTTGCGCGGTTCGGGATGGACGCCGCCACGGATTTTCGGCTGACTGCCGTTCCACAGCGCATGAAGGTCAAATGGCTTGCCAGCCCACAGCGCATGAATGTCAAACATGGCTTTATGCTCCCGCCAACGCCGTTTCTTCCGGCTTGGGCCAGCGCCACAAGCGCAGGTTCACTTTTACCGGGTGCATCTTCAGGCACTCGGTGGGGCAGACCTCCACGCATTTGGCGCAGGCGATGCAAGCGTCTGCCACCACGGCATGGATCATCTTAGGTGCGCCGACCAGCGCGTCGGTGGGGCAGAGCTTGATGCACCGCGCACAGCCTATGCACAGGGACTCGTCGATACGCGCCACCATGGGCACTTGGTCGCCCATGGTGGACAAGTCCAACTCAATGGACAATTTGTTCGCCAAACGTTCGGCCAGGGCCTTGCCACCCGGCGGGCAGAGCGTGGGCGGTGCTTCGCCCGCCACCAGTGCCTCCGCCGCTGGACGGCAGCCGGGATAAGCGCACTGCCCGCATTGGGAGCCGGGCATCATCTTCTCGATTTCGTCGATTAGCGGGTTTTCCTCAACCTTGAAGTAACGCGACGCGGCCCCTAACAGGAACCCTAAGGCCAGCCCCAAAACGGCGAGACTAATAGCTGCAAAAATAATGTACATAAACTGACGGCCTCCCAATCAATGCGTGTTCAAACCCGCGAAACCCATGAATGCCAGAGACAGAATCCCCGCCGTGATAAACGCGATGGGGTTACCTGCGAATGCTTCCGGCACGGCCATCAACGCCAAGCGCTCGCGGATGCCGGCGAAAATAACCATGACCAGAGTGAAGCCCAAGGCCGAGCCGAACCCGAACAAGGCACTGTGGAGAAAATCATATTCTTGCTGGATGTTTAGCAAGGCCACGCCAAGCACCGCGCAGTTGGTGGTGATAAGCGGCAGAAAAATGCCCAGCACTTGATACAGCACCGGGCTAGTTTTGCGCACTACCATCTCGGTGAACTGCACCACGGCGGCGATCACCAATATAAAGGACAGGATGCGCAGAAAGCCGATGCCCAAAGGGTCCAGCAGATAATGTTCGATGATCCAGCTTGACACCGCCGTGAGGGTCAGCACGAAAGTCGTGGCCAGCCCCATGCCGATGGCGGAATCGAGCTTCTTGGACACGCCCATGAACGGGCACAGCCCCAAAAACTTCACCAACACCACATTGTTCACTAGGGCGGTGCCCAGTAACAGCATTAGGTAGTCGCTCACAGGTTTTCCTCGGTCGGTCATAGGGGGGTGCAAGTTTTGGCTTGCTTAGCCGAAATCTTCCGTTCGGTATGAACAACCTAATGCATAGCTTGTGCCAGAATATTTATAAGGCACCCTTTATATTGATTTTAATGCATTTATTTTACAGGATAAGGTGTTTTGATTGTCGTAAAAAAAACAGCCTAGGAGGCTAGTGGGGGGATTGTCGGGTTTGTGACAGGGACGCGAGAGCAGCCACGCAAGGCGCTGTCTTCTGCCACCAAATCAAACCGCTGGACTGGCAGGCAAGAAAAGCCCGGTACCGGGAAACTGTGCCGGATTTCCTGATGGACGAAATCTGCGGGTTCCGTCACAAAACTGTTGCCTTAGTATGAGGAAGGCCTTCTGTCCTGCCCAGAGGCTAGACTGCAAGCCACCTTGACGGGCCAAGGCATCGACAACCCAAGTCACCAAGCCTTTTGGACAAGTGCATAAATATCGCCATGGATCGTGATGGATATGACAACCGCGAGCCGGGTTTCTGCGTCGGCATGGAAAGCATAATCAAATTTTCGACAGCCACCTTCCCAAAACCCGGCGGATTCAAGCTGTTCGGCAAAGTTTTGAAGAAATGCCTGTTCTTCCGGGGGCGTTTGATTGGTAATCGGCTGATTGGTTTTAATTCCGCTGCTCATGGAAGCGGCATAGACCTTCTGCCAGCGGTCCACCAGAATCATCGGGAAGGGACTGAAATTGACAATGTTGGTCAAGTCTTCCAAAGTCGCAAGTCCGGCATGGCTGGCCATTTCGTGGAGGATCTTCCGCATTTCGAACTGTGGCTCGGTAATCCCCCGTTCCCATCGTGAAACAGTCGCCTGATCAATATCCAAACGCTCGGAAAACTGGTTTTGACTGATTTGCAAGCTGTCGCGGAGGCTTTTGATGAGTGTTGCCCAATACTGCGAAGAGGATTGTTTCATTGGCGATTTGTTTTGTCAGGATGCTGTATAAAAAATGCGATTCTACCGCTTTCATGCTGATTGAGGCAGTAGCCTGCATATTTATGCCGTTGTAAATTATATTGTTGTTTGATATCTTGCGAATGTTAAGTCTACTACTACAGTACAGTAACATGCTGAAAATTATAATAATAGGCCCATTTCTCAAAGGGTGCGCCATACTAAGGAAACAATCATGCAATGTTTCTCCGCTGCCTTAATACTATGCCTCTTTTCCGCCCTCTCCTTTGCCGCCCCATTGAAGGGTTCGGCGCAGCACACCCATCAATCCCCGGATGCCCCTGCCGCGAAGGCCGGCGGCTTCAATCAAACCTTATTCTACCAAGGTATCATCTTCCATGTGAGCAGTGCCAATGAGGGTTCAGTGAACCAGCTCCGCATTGAGCCAAAAGGGCTAAAGGGCGACAACAAGCCCATTGAAAAGGAAATCGACGGCACGGTGACCGGGGTGGAAGTGGCCGACTTGAACGCCGATGGTTCGCCCGAGGTTTATGTCTACGCAACCTCGGCGGGCAGTGGTTCCTACGGTTCGCTAGTTGCCTATGCTGCCAACCAGGGTAAATCGCTGAGCGAAATCTACCTGCCGTCCTTGCAAGACGATGCCAAGGCAGAGAAGGGCTATAGGGGCCATGACCAATTCAAGGTTGTGGAGAATAGCTTGGTGCGCCGCTTCCCGGTTTATCGCGACAAGGACACCAACGCCCGACCGACTGGTGGAACCCGTCAGATACAGTACAAGCTGAAAGCCGGGGAAGCGGGTTGGCTGCTGCAACCCGGGCGGATCGACAAATATTGACAAAAAACGTCACCGTTCCGACATACCGGCATCACTGCCATTATTTGCAGTGTGGAGTAAGGATTTGTGGGATTAGCTTGATGGCAGCGACACCGAAACGCGATATACCTAAATAAACCTGATATCACGAGGTCAATCACGACGGGGAAGGGATGCAAAACCGCCAACCAACAGAACTAAAAGCCACCGTCACTTAGGCTGTTTTCAACAAAGAAATGAGGTTTTTTCTAAACTCAACCGAGAAGAAGCATGAAAACACACACAAAAACTAATCCGATGACGGGTGCGATGGGACAGCTAGCCTTGCTGGCCATGGCCTGTCTGCTCATTGTCGGCGGTATCCAGCCCGCATCGGCAAATACCTACGACGTAAACTCTAGTCTATGCAATGGGGGAGGGGGGACTTTAGAGTGGGCCGTCCAACAGGCGAACGCCAACCCTGGGCCTGACATTATCAACATCAATGGCGGTCTTGCGATCGACGCAGACACCTGTAGCGAGTGGTTCGGGGCCCTTCCCGTTCCTGAGGCCGTTGATTACTACATGGTGAATGTCACGGACTCTTTAACCATTGAGGGCAATGGTGCGAGGGTCATAGGCCACATGAGCTGGGTTGACGGCAGTGGCTTTCTCAATAGTCACTCCATTTGCCCATGGAGTTTGCCGCAAGTGATCGTTACGAACATCCCCCCGGGGTTTATAAAAGTCGGTAAATACAGGGATGCCACCGCCAACGCCGGGCTGACGGTGACGGTCAGGAACCTCGCTATTTCGCAATTGAACAGCATTGCGGGGGTGAACGATGGTGCCAGCTTGACCTTGGACAATGTCAACGCCAGCGACATTTGGAGTGTCTACCTCGGGTGCGGGAAGACCCCTCCCCTGGCCGCTCAGAACAATGTTAACGTCACCCTCAAGAACAGCAGATGGGATCGGATTCTGACGTGGTCCGCTTACTTAGTGCCTGAAGTGCCGGGTGAGATGATCGCCGCCGAAAGCGGCAGTTTAAACATCGAAAACAGCAAGTTATTCAGCATTGATGCATCCGCTGTCTCGTGGTCCGGCACGGCCAGCGACAAGGTCAACATTGTCACTACGGAAATTTTTAATACCGGCGGCATAGCCGTGCGCGGCGATGTGACGACGAATTTTGTCAACTCGCTGTTCTATGCCGATCCGCTTTCCACCGTAAGGTTGGACCAGCGGTTTGTCAACGCCTCGTCCGGCCCCATGAATCTGATCGGCTCCACGTTCCTATTCACTTCTCTGGAATGCGGAGACATCTGCCAGGGCTACGCCTCCCCCGGCTATTTCTATTCAACAATACCGGGCGGTGCCATCAATTTTCAACAAAGCGCGGTGGGTGTGGGCTGGCCGGGTGCCGCTACGGGTGTCGAACTTCTCAAGGCGCTTAGCGTGAATCCGAATATTTTCTCTGCGGATCAGTACACGTTCATGCAGCCGGATGGCGCAAGCAACACGCCGGCTCAGTTGCAAGCCATCACCCACCAACCGCAGCTTCTCACCGCTGGTCCGGCCTTCTCCACCGACCCGCCCCCATTGTTTTCCGCAGGCGCTTGGGCTACGCCACTGTCGCCGGGGGTGTTGATCGGAGCCGTGCCCAATGCCGGATCAGGCGGTGCGAACGAATTGAAAAGCCCCATCAACAACCAGCCCATCCTGCTGGATGTGTTTGGCATCCCGAGGGTGGATGCCACCAGCAACACACGCAACATCGGCGCATTGCAATATTCGGGGACCCCGGTACTGTCCCTGGATGGCACCGGCGACGGCTTAGTTAATTTGTCCTGGACCCGACCGCCCGACCCGCCGGGGGGCACAATCACCGGCTATTACCTGTATTACCGTGTGAAGGGTCACCCCGACCAATGGGGGGTCCACGATGACAGCGGCCCCTCCACGCTGAACGATCAAATCACCGGCTTGACCAATGGCCAGGCGTATGAGTTCTGGGTCGCCGCAGTCATTGCCAATGTCGAGCAACAGAGTAGCAACATCGTCACGGCCACCCCGTATGGCGCGGTCGGCGTTCCTGCTGTGTCTGGGACACCAGGCGAAAATCAGGTGCAACTCTTCTGGTCCGAACCCGACACGGGCGCACATCCGGGTCCGGTCAGTTACTTCGTAGTGTACCGGGTCAAGGGGCAAACCCAGTGGGTTAGCGGTCCGGGCAATCTCTCGGGCAGGATAACTACCATCCCCAGTTTGACCGGAGGCACCCAGTACGAATTTGGGGTAGCCGCCCAAACTTTCGATGGTGCGATTTCTCCCATAGTGGGTATGACCACCGCAACCCCGCTCAGCAGCCAGGCTATCACCTTTGGCGCGGCTCCTGTCGTGTCCCTCGGCGCGGCTGGCACGGTGTCCGCCACGGGCGGCGGATCGGGCAACCCGGTGACGCTCGCCTCGGCCACCCGCGGCATCTGCGCGGTCAACGGCAACATCGTCACCGGTTTGGCGGTGGGCACCTGCACGATCACCGCCGACCAAGCGGGCAACGCCAACTACGCTGCCGCGCAGCAAGCCACGCAAAGCTTCAAAATCGGACTCAGCCAGACCGTCAGCTTCGGTGTGGCACCTCAGGTGAGCGTCGGCGGGACAAGCAATCTGTCCGCCATAGGCGGCGCGTCGGGCAATCCGGTGACGTACACATCGTCCACCCCCAGCGTCTGCACGGTCAACGGCAACACCGTCACCGGTGTAGCCCCCGGCATCTGCACCATCGTCGCCACCCAGGCGGGCAACGCGAACTACAACGCCGCGTCCCAAGCCACCCAGAGCTTTAACATCGGCCAAGGCAATCCAGCGAATGCCGATATCGAATGCCTGTTCACTTGGGCGGAAAACACCTATCCCGGATTGTTTTCCCCGTCAGGTGCTTTAACGACGCAGTTTGGCACTTACACCTATCGTTACTACCCGGGGACACATGGCTACCTTGGCGTTGCCACGAACAACCATGTGTATTACATGGATCAGAACGGCAACCTGCACGATGTAGGCCAGCTAGTGGATTGGCTGGCCAAGGCGGGTTGCCAACATACTCCGCCTCCGACTGATTGCCTGTTCAACTGGGCCGAGCAATATTTCCCCGATCTGTTTGCAGCGGCAGGCTATGTTGAACGGGTTTCGAACGGGTTCAAATACCGCTATTACTCGGCAACCAATAATTACCTCGGGGTTACATTGGTCGACGAGCAAGTCTATTACATGGACGGTAACGGGGCAATGGCGTTTGAAGGTCCGTTATCTTTATGGTTGAAGCTGGCGGGCTGTCAGTAGAACAGATAGCGGAAATCATCGAACGCCTAGCCTTAAGCCAGATGGAAGCCGCTGAACTTATGGGGCTTGGCCAACTAAAGGTTTCCGCACTAGTGCGCGGCTTTGTCCGCGCTTTCCAACCTGGCGCATGCTTTTGAGGCGGCAGGTTGGCCAATTTCACCGTGTCCGGCGTCAACCCGGCCCAAAGGTGGTTCCCACTCTTGTGCGGGCTGCCCGCCAAAGCTCTGCGCGTTGCGTGTAGAATGGCCGCTTGGCAATTTTGAGTCCCGCCTCGCGTGCCACCTGGGGCAGTATCGTGAGATATTCCGTCAAGTGTTCTGCGGTGAAGCCATTGGGGTCGTGGAAGGTCATTACAAGCGGTACGACGCCGTTGACCGGGCTAATCTCTTTAGCCTCTAAGCGTTCCCGAAAACGCACGAGATCCCGCAGTATCCTGGTCGGGGTATTTGGACGGACTTGAAAAATCTCGGGGCCGCCATCCCGATCAAAGGTATCCGTCAACAGCATTCCTAAGCTAGCGCGCTTATAGGCTGCTAGCGTTATGTCATTGAATTGCCAATTCGGTGGCCGCACTAAATCCGGGGCCTTGCCCTGGATGGCCTTAATGTCGCCGCTACCGTCGGCTAGTGAAGTGGCAAGTTCGGTCTCGCTCATCAGGGTGTGATCAATGTGCCCACGGGCAGTGCCGCTGTGCAGACCGAGCACATGGCCCTCGGCCACTAGACGATGCAATAAAATCTGGCCGACTGGTGAGCCGCCAGCGCCGGGCCAGCGCGTCTGCACGAAAAAGACCGCCTTGATGCCCGCCTGCACCGCATTGGTCGCGAGGGTGTCGGCGATTTTTGCCGTCGGGTTGTCCTCCATGGCCGGGCTGGGGCCGTCGTCAAACGTCAGCAAGAAGCGAACTGCGGGCAACGGCGCGGTGTGCGATGACAGCAAAGGCGCAATGGCGCAGCTTCCTAAAATAAGTGCGCAGGCAATGGCGGGGAAGATAGTCTTCAATTGAACATCCTTTATATTGGGAGAGAGCTTTATGGGGTTGTAGGCCCAAACCATCGAAAATCAGTGTGTGGGACGGCGGTTGCCTACTTTGCTACTATGGCGACCGGCAGTTGCACAGTCGCTTCAAGCCCGCCTTGGGGATGGTTTCGCAACGAGAGTGCGCCTTGCTGGACTTTCAATAGATTGACGGCGATGGTCAACCCAAGGCCGGTGCCGCCGGTGTCGCGGCAGCGGGAGGTATCAATGCGGACAAACGGCCTAAGTACCTCCTGTAGGGATTCGTCTGGAATACCGGGGCCGCCATCGCGAATGCGGACACAGGCCATCTTACCCTGCTGCACCAGCACGACACGGGCGTAATAGCCATATTTAACGGCATTGTCGATGATATTTTCGAATACCCGGCCCAGCCCGTTCGGACGCCCCATGACAATGATGCCATACATGGCCGGCCCCCGATAGGTGACATCCAAGCCCGCCTCGGCTGCGTCATCGCACAGGCTTTGCAATAGCGCGTCGAGATCGACTGCTTGCATGGATTCTGTGGTGTCCAGGCTGCGGGCGAGTTCCAGCCCTTCCTCCATCAGCGACTGCATGGCGCCAATATCCGCTTGCAGCCTATCCTTGAGCGCTTCATCCGTGCATTTTTCAAGGCGCAGACGCATCCGCGTCAGCGGTGTTTTCAAGTCATGGGTAACCGCCAGCAACATATGCATACGCTCGGCCATGTGACTGCGGATTTGCTCTTGCATGGCGTTGAAGGCTTGTGCCGCCTTGCGCACTTCAATGGGGCCTGACTCATCCATGTGGGGACGTGTGATGTCACGGCCAAAATCTTGCACGGCTTGGACCAAGCGTTGCAAGGGACGGAGCGCAAGCCGGACGACCCCCCAAGCAACAATCGACATGATGCTGATAAAAATGGCAATGCGGCTTTGCATTGCCAGCTCTTCACGCCGGTGGGGCCGTTCATGCGTCGGTAGCCGATACGCGACCCATAGCGACTGATCCTCTTTGAAGCGGACCTTGATCACGACGGAATAGGGGCAGCTAGTCCTGTTCTCAAAGCACAGCCAAGCCTCGTCCACTTGTGCGGCATCGCCTAGGCGTTCGTTAAGGTTTTTTGAATAGACCAAGACCGCCTCGTTCGAGATTGGCGGGGGGGGCGAATCGAATTCGACCCGCCATTCGTCGCGCGGCAATGCGGCGGTGACGGAAACTCTGGCCGCAGGGGAGAGCGTTGCCAGCAGGAGGATGGTATCGGCTATGTGGGTAACGGCCATGTTTGCGCGATACTCGCTGAAAACTCGGGCACGTTCGCGGCGTTGCAGGTTGGTGGTCAGGGTCATTGCCAGCACGACGCCGGCCAGCACAATGAGGAACAGCCGAACGGAAAGCGATTGGGGAAACCAGCGCATTGCCTACAACTCCGACTCGACCGCCGTGGCGAGGATGTATCCCTCATTGCGCAGGGTTTTGATGAGGGTGGGCGCACGCGCATCGTCGCCCAGCTTTTGCCGCAAACGGCTAACCCTCAGGTCGATCGAGCGGTCGAAATGATCGGCATCCTTGCCTTGGATCAAGTCCATCAACTGATCCCGTGTCAGTATCCGGTTGGGGTGGGCCAGAAAGACTTGGAGCAGGCGGTATTCGGCCCCTGATAGCGTGACCACAACCGCCTGCGGCGAAATGAGTTGATGCGTTCCGACATCCAATACCCAACCGGCGAAGCGATAGCGGCGGGGCGGTTGCGGCGCAAGATGGGTCGGCAATGCCTGTGTGCGCCGCAGTACGCTACGGATGCGCGCCAGCAATTCCCGTGGTTCAAAGGGTTTGACGAGATAGTCGTCCGCCCCCATCTCCAGGCCGACCACACGGTCAAAGGGATCGCCCTTGGCGGTGAGCATGAGTACCGGCAGATTGGACCGGGTGCGCAAATCCCGGCACAGGCTCAATCCATCTTTGCCGGGCAGCATGATGTCGAGGACGACTAGATCAATGCGGCTCTCCTCCAGCAGCGTGAACATTTGCCTCCCGTCGGCGGCGAGGCTGACGCGGTAGCCATTTTTCTTCAGATATTCGCCGACGAGCGCCCGAATTTCGCGGTCATCATCAACGACAAGTACATGCGATAGTGTTTCCATGGCACCTTTTATACCTGCATAACGGCCTTTTGTCACCCGCTAACTGGCTTGCTTTGTATCGCTATGTATTTGCATCGGACATTGATACAAAGCGATACAAAGATAAATTTAAGGGAAAATTAATTAATGCCTCTTACACTGTGCCGGTGGTTGCGGAAACGGTGAATGGAGCATAAAACTTGAAATCAGTGCCATTTATGTGGCGCATTTCTTTACAATGGCCCAATCAGTTAACAAAGTGGTGCGATGAGCTTCATAAGCCATTGACCCACCCAAACGCTATTGGCTACCATGCAAAATATTTGGTCAAATTTCATCGTGATTGCATTGCTCTGCGTCCTTGCCGTAGGCGGAATTGGGGCGCTTTGGTGGAATTCCAGCTTGGCCGTGTGGCCACTGAATGTGGCGACCGGGCCTACCTTGGAGGGAGGCGCGCTGGGCTTGAGTGCGATCAACCAGGTCTTCGCCGAAGAGCAGCCGCATGTCCGGCTCCACCGTATCCAAACCGAGAGTATGGCCGCAAGCGCCAAGACGCTCGAAAGCGGTGCAGCCGATCTCGCCGTCGTCCGCAGTGACATCGCGCTGCCAAAAAACGGCTTGACGATTGCCATTTTCAGGCGGGACAGCCTAGTCTTGATTGTGCCTGCCCATTCCCGCGTCGAGGGTCTGCAAGGCCTCTCAGGAAAGAGGGTTGGCATTCTCAAATCGGGCATGGAGGAAGAAGACAGGCAGTTGGAGCATTTGTTGGACTCGATTCTGGGTTATTACAATATCCCGCCGCATAGGGTGGAGCGTGTGTTGCTGTCTTTCGAAGAAACCGGCGAGGCCGTTGCCAAAAAACAGGTCGTCGGCATTTTGGCGCTAGGCCCGGTGGGTCCGGGGCCGATATCCAAAGTCATCGCCTCCGTTACCCACGCGACGAAATCACCCCCGGAACTGATTGGGGATAAGCAGGCGGAGGCGATTGCCAAACAGCTTTCCGGTGTGGAGTCCAACGAACTTGAGGCCGGGGCGTTTGGGGGGGTGTCGCCGAGGCCAGAAGAGGATTTGACCACGCTCGCCGTGACCTACCGATTGGTTGGCAGGTATTCGCTACCGGACTTCATCGTCGGCGAAGTCGCAAGATTGTTGTTCTTGGCCAAGGCTAGGCTCATCTCCGTCTCGCCCATCGCCATGCAAATAGAGGCGCCCGACACCGATGATAAAAACGATGGTCTGCCGGTCCATCCAGGGGCGGCTGCTTATTTCAGCGGCGAGCAAACCTCGTTGGTCGACAGCGCCACGAATATCCTTTATTTGGCTTCGATAGTGCTGGGTGTCTTCGGGTCGGGGTTTGCGTGGTTGCTCGGTTCCCGCAGAAGCACCCCTGCCAACAAGGGCCAGATGGAGATTGACCGGCTCATTTCGATTATGCGCGAAGCCCGCAGCGCCAGTGTGGAGGAACTTGACCGGTTCGAAGAGGAGATTGACACGATAGTGGCCCGTGCACTGGGCCAAGGTGCGGAAAAAAGCCTTGATACCGACCAGTTGAAGATTCTGTCCATCGTCGTCCATCAGGCAAGGCAGGCCATCAGCAGGAAGCGCAACATACAGTAATAAATATTTTGTGAGGATATTGTGAAGCTGGAAACAACTGATAACGTGACCGAAAAACGCGATCTTCGTACAGGCCGGGAGGATTTGCCTGCCCAGGAATATGCATACCTGCAAAATCCCGATCCTTCGATAGGCAAGAACGGGGCGCTGCACACGCTGTTTGAAAACAGTGCGGGTCTATATCCTAGGCAGATGGCCGTCGAATGCAGGGGCAGCGGCATTTCCTATGCGGATTTGGAGGGCCATGCGAACCAGTTTGCGCATTTCCTGCATAGCGCCGGCATCGCCAAGGGTGACCGTGTTTGCCTTCTCCTCTCCAAATCACAGGAACTCTACACGGCCATTTTAGGTGTACTCAAAGCGGGGGCGTCTTATGTGCCCTTAGACCCTTCCTACCCGGAGGACCGCGTTCGCTTCATTGCGGCAGACAGCGGGGCGGTGGCTTTGCTGACCAGCCTGGAGTTTTTTGATCTCGCCGGAGAAATCGACCTGCCCAAAATATTTTTCAACGAGGCCAGAAACGAAATTGACAAACAAAGCAAAAAACCTCTACCAACCCATGTCAGCCCGGAAGATGAAGCGTATGTGATCTATACCTCTGGCTCCACCGGAAAGCCCAAGGGCGTTCCTGTGTGCCACGGCAATGCCTACCACTTGGTGCTCGCCGAACAACAAATCTACGCGGTGCAGCCAGATGACCGCATGTTGCAAGGTTTTTCCCTGGCTTTTGATGCTTCGGTCGAGGAAGTGTGGGCCGCTTTCAATGCGGGGGCCACCCTGGTCGCTGGCACGCCGGAGATCATGCATGCCGGCCCTGACCTGGGCAAATTGCTTGCCGAGTTGAAGATTAGCGTCCTCTCCTGCGTGCCGGCTTTGTTGGCGACGCTGCCGCAGCCGGTCTCTTCCGTGCGCCTGCTTATTCTGGGCGGCGAAACCCTGCCGGAAGAACTCATCAAACCCTGGTTTTCGCCGGAGCGCCGGATTTATAACACCTATGGTCCGACGGAAACCACGGTGGTGGCCACTGCCAGCCTTTGCCTGGCAGGCGAAAAGGTCACGATTGGCCGCCCGCTGGCAAACTACACCGCCTATATCTTGGACGAGGACGGGAACCTCTTGCGCAAAGGGCAGGAGGGAGAACTGGTGATCGGCGGCAACGGGGTGACTCAGGGTTACTTGCACCGCGCAGAACTGACTGCCAAGCAATTCATTGCGAACCCCCATGCCGGTCTGACGGGCGACACAAGCCCAAGCCTTTACCGCACCGGCGACATGGCCAGGATTAACGCGGACGATGACATAGAATACTTGGGCCGAATTGACACCCAAGTCAAAATCCGAGGGTTCCGCGTGGAACTGGCCGAGATTGAAAGCCTGCTCCTCACCCAAGCCGGCATCCTGAACGCGGTGGCCTTGGTCCAAAAGATAGAAGGCCGCCCGGTGTTGGCGGCTTATGTGACACTGGAGGCGGGGGCGCATTTTGATGAGCCGGCACTCCTCTCCAACCTCAAGCGGACGCTCCCGCCTTATATGGTGCCTGCCTTCATTGAACCAATGCTAGCTTTTCCAATGCTTTCCAGCGGCAAGGTTGACCGGAAGTCATTTTCCGTGCCTGACCGCAAAATTGCGCGGGTAGGGGTAGGGCAAGAGTTCGATTCCCCGCTGAAACAGGCCATTTACGAACAATGGCGCAAGCTTTTCAGCAACGATAGCATTGATGAAAACGACGATTTCTTTCTTGACCTCGGTGGCCACTCCCTGCTGGCAGCCGAATTTGTTTCTGCGATGCGCGGCGACGGGCGGTTTTCTGACTTGTCCATGGGCGACATCTACGCCCATCCAACGCTGGCCAAGCTGGCGGCGCATTGGGCAACCCGGACAGCGGAAAAACCGGGGGAGGGAGAAGGGATGGGCGCAACGCCATTCTTCCATGTCTCCGCGTGGAAATACCGCTTAAGCGCCTGTTTCCAGGCTCTGATGGTGTATTTTATCATTGCTTTCTTCGCACTACAGTGGGTCACCCCGTTTCTGGTTTACAGTTTTCTGAAAGCTTACGAGTACCCATTCTGGGAGTCGCTGGGAACCTCGTTTATGAGCCTTTTGGTTGTCTACCCGGTCATGCTGTTGCTCGGCATTGCCTGCAAGTGGCTGGTGCTTGGCCGCTTGCGGGAAGGCGACTATCCGATTTGGGGTTCCTATTACTTGAGATGGCTGTTTGTCCAACGGGTGCTGAATTGTGTGCCCATCCATTTCTTGTCGGGTACGCCTCTGTTGGGCCTTTATCTCAAATGCTTGGGTTCGCGCATCGGCAAAGGCTCGTACCTTGAGTCCCATCTTGTCGCCGGACTGGATTTGTTAAGCATGGGCGACAATGTTTGCATCAACGCCGATGCCAACCTGTCCTGTTACGGACTGGAGGACGGGTTGCTGAAAATCCGCCGGATCAGCATCGGGGACAATGTCTGCATCGGCATACGCTCCTCCGTCGGCATGGATGTGGAAATCGGTGCCAACACCGTCATAGGCGACCATTCCTGCATAGGCAGCGGCCAGCGCATCGGCAGCAATGAATACTGGTCCGGTTCGCCGGCTTTGCGCGGCGAGGACCAGCCAGGTGTCGGTGCCGGGGCAGGAGGCGGGGCGAAATCCCCAATCAAGGACGCCTTGGCCACGCTTTTTTTTGCGGCCAGTTTTTTCGTCCTCCCCGCCGTGTCGCTATTGCCCATTTTCCCCGGCATCATTTTCATGTACCAATTCGATTATACGACCGAGGACTATAGCTATCTTTGCTTGGCGCCTATCGTTGCCGTCATCTTCGTGGTGTTGTCCGGTTTGCAGATACTGTTGCTCAAGTGGGTTTTGCTGGGTAGGCTCAAGGAAGGGGTCTATTCCGTCAAAAGCTGGTTTTATCTGCGCAAATGGATTGTGGACAAGTTGATGAAGAGCAGTCTCGATATGTTGGTGACGCTTTATTCCACGCTGTACCTTAATCCCTGGTACCGGGCTTTAGGCGTTAAGGTCGGCAAACATGCCGAAATTTCCACCGCCGCTTTCATCCTCCCCGATTTGCTGAGCATAGGTGAAGGCAGCTTCATAGCCGACAACGCCGCGCTTGGCCCGGTGAAAGTCAGCGGCGGCAGCCTGATTCTGAAAAAAACCACAATCGGTGCGAGAAGCTTCATTGGCAATAACGCCTATGTCCCGGTTGGCGCGAAGATCGGTGACAACTGCCTGCTCGGTTGCCAGACCAGCCCGCCCGGAGAAGTGACCCCCGACGGAACGTCGTGGGTGGGCACACCCGCCGTGTATCTGCCCCAACGGCAGAAGTCGGAACACCAGTTTGAGGAGGAGAGGATCTACCGTCCGAGCTTGTGGGTCTATTGCCAGCGCCTGTTCATCGAGTTTTTCCGGGTGATACTCCCGGCCACGGCCTTTGTGGTGTTTACCACGCTGATACTGTCCTTTTCCATCCAGATCGAGGATGTCTTCGGCCCGGTGGTTACTGTCCTCACCTTTCCCCTATTGTACATCCTAGCCGGCATCGCCGGGGTCGTGTTGACCGTGGTGATGAAGCAATTGATCGTCGGCCGGTACAAGCCAGACGAACAGCCGCTGTGGAGCCATTTCGTATGGCGCACCGAACTGGTGACGGGGTTTTGCGAGAATTTCACCGATGAGTTTTTCACTGCGCATTTGCGCGGCACGGTTTTCCTGCCTTGGTATTTCCGCCTGCTGGGAATGGGCATCGGACGGCGTGCCTGCATCATGACGATGGACTTCACCGAATTCGACTTGGTCCGGCTTGGCGACGATGTCGCTTTGAACGAGGATTGCACCATCCAGACCCATCTGTTTGAGGACCGCATTATGAAGATGTCCACGGTGGATATCGGTTCGCGCGTTTCCATAGGCAGCAACACGCTGATTCTGTATGGCACAGTGATTGAGGACGACGTGAAAGTCGGCGACCTTTCGCTGCTGATGAAGGGGGAGCGGCTGTTCAAGGGGACGCAATGGTCGGGTGCGCCGGTTCGGCGTTTGCACACAGGCTGACGGGTAAAGCATCGTGCGCGATGCGATTTTCATTACCGAAAGGAGACCGTCCCTGTCAAGGGTTTGCCCGCGAATCCTTGGGCTTAGATTAAGCGACGGAGGGGGAATAGTGTTAGAAGGATAGGCTTTTTAGCCGCTATCTGGCTACACAGTTGGCGATCCGCCCTTATGCCCGCGCCGTTTTTGGCTCATCGTTTTGTCCAATGTCCTGGTGTGCGGAAATAGTAGCCGGAATCCGCGAAAACAAAAGGTGCCGCTTCTGACGCTGGACATGCCCACTTATATATTCATCAAGCCGCGCCGCTTTATCTGCGATGACTGTCCGGGGAATCCCACGACGACGCAGCACCTGCTTTGGTATGATCAGCGCCACGCCGTGACCAAGGCGCATGCCGACATGTTTTAAGGTTCCTGGTCAATAGTACGGTTCAAGATGTCAGTGCAAGGAGAAGATAGGCTACGACGAAGTGGGGACATCGTTGAGGACCAATTTGGGCAAAAGGCGTGGATTAGAGTGAGTTCAAAAGCCTGCCGACCTTGGGCATAGACGAGATTGCCATGAAGAAGGGCCATCGGGATTTTGCGACGGTTGTCTCGACCCGAACGGAATAGGGCAAGAACCGCCTGCTGGGGATTTTTGAGAATCGCGAGAAGGCCACGGTGAAGGCGTTTTTCCTGAGCATACCGAAGGACTTGCGTGACACGGTGCAGTGCGTGTGCAGTGATTTGTACGAGGGTTACACCGAAGCGGCGCGGGAAGTGTTCGGGGAGCAGGTCAAGGTTGTGGCGGATCGTTTCCATACTGCTTGGGTGCGGTGTGGCAGCGCTAGACAAGGTTAGTTGTCTCGTATTATTTACTATAGAGATTTATCCTGTTAGTGTATCACTGATAAAAAATTCAACTTAAAGCCGTCAACAGCATACCCGTTATGATGGCGACCGATTTCATTTGACTACCCTCCCGACCGGGGGGGGGTTGCGCACCCGACTGAAAATCCTGGCGATCCTCAAGCGATGTTTATGTCCCAATGGGGCCTTGCGCAATGGCGCACCATTTATGGGCTGGGACTTGCCCGCGCCGATACGCGCCGTGCGCGACCGCATCCTGAAGCACCCCAAGGGCGACCGCGCCTTCGTGGAGCTGCTGTTGCTGGCCAGGGAGGTCGGCTT
>CAIZPP010000138.1 GCA_903934875.1 uncultured Methylococcaceae bacterium | reverse complement strand
CCTTCAGGCCGCTAAACTAAGTTCGTTGGAATTGCTGGTCGAAGCGGCCTGAAGGCCGCCCTACAAGTGTTCGCTGCGTAACATCAGTTTGTTAAGAAAAAACGCTGTACATGAATGCAAATCGGGACTCCTAGGGGTGAAAAAAATGGAAAGGGTGTGTGCAGCATTTGGATATCTTTATGTACAGCATTTTTATCTTAAAAATATGCCTAAAACAGACATTCCTTTAACTCTTCAGGTTAACCGAATAACCTACGTTACCATACCCACTACCAAGTAAGTCTTTGATGTTGAAAATGCTGTATATTAAAGTATAATAGCGTTTTTTTTAATAAAGAAACCCTTGTTAAAGGTTCGTAAATCATGCGCCGCGTTTCTGTAGGCACTTATACCTGCAGCCTTGCCGGGGGCGAGGCCGTCCGCGCCTTCATTCCCGCCCCGCTGCCACCCGCGCCGCCCCTAGACCTGGGCGGGACACGCCAGTCTTTGCTGGAACGCGCCACCTTGGCCTTGGGCCGCTTGGACAGCATCAGCCTGCTACTGCCTGACCCGCAGCTTTTCCTCTACGCCTATGTGCGTCGCGAAGCCGTGCTGTCGTCGCAGATCGAAGGCACCCAATCCTCGCTTTCCGACCTGTTGCTGTTCGAACTGGACGAAGTGCCGGGCGTACCCTTCAATGACGTGGTGGAAGTGTCCAATTACATCAATGCGCTGGAACACGGCATGGCCCGGTTGCGCGAGGGCTTCCCGCTGTGCAACCGGCTGTTGCGCGAAATGCACGAACGCCTGATGGCGCGGGGCCGTGGCAGCGAAAAGGCCCCTGGCGAATTCCGCCGCAGCCAGAACTGGATCGGCGGCACCCGCCCCGGCAACGCCGCCTTTGTGCCGCCGCCGCCGCAGGAAGTCGAACCCTGCATGGCGGCCCTGGAAAATTTCATCCACGGCGGGGCCGATGCCACCCCTGTGCTGCTCAAGGCAGCGCTGGCCCATGTCCAGTTTGAGACCATCCACCCGTTCCTCGACGGCAACGGGCGCTTGGGCCGACTCCTGATTGCCCTGCTGCTGCATGAAGGTGGGCTTCTGGCGCAACCGCTGCTGTACCTGAGCCTTTATTTCAAACAACACCGGACCCTCTATTACTCCCTGCTCGACCGTGTGCGCACCGAAGGAGACTGGGAAGCCTGGGTGGACTTTTTCCTTGAAGGCGTTTGGCAGACAGCGACCGGTGCCGTGCAGACCGCCCAAAGGCTGGTGTCCCTGTTCCAGCAGGACATCCGGCGCACCCAAACCGGCGGGCGTGGCGCGGCCAACGCCCTGCGGACACTCGAAGCCCTGCGGCAGCGGCCCATGTGCAGCCTGCGGCAACTGTGCCAAATGACCGGCACGACCTTCCCGACCGCCACAAAATCCATGCAGGCGCTAGTGGCGTTGGGTATTGTGCGCGAATTGACTGGCCAGCGCCGTAACCGCGTGTTTGTTTACGACGCTTACATGAATATTCTCAACGAAAAGGATTAAAACAGGCATGTTTCAACAAGCCTTCAAGAACATCGACATCCTAAAAAAAGCCGTGGCCTTCTTTGCGAAAGACCTCGGCTGAAATACAGGTTCATCCGCAAGACGGCACCACGCCAGAAGACGACGATCCGCCACTCTGAATCTGAAGCGTTCCATCGTCTTCGCCATCAACCATGACAGAGGGCCTGCATTGCGCAGGCCCTTTTTCGTCCCGTCATTCCGCACCCCCTCTTTTCATATGTGCAAATCTTGAGCAGATTACCTGTTGCTGTGTGACAAAATCGGAATGTGCGACTTCCCCCTTTGAAAAAGGGGGATTTCTTAGCGTTTTCCGACCTCCAAAGCCTAGGAATCCCCCTGCCAACCTTTTTCAAAGAGGGGTGCGGAATGGCGGTTCGTCTGTGGCTCCCCTTGATTGGGTTCTCCGCCAGATTTAGGCGGTTTTTCACCGCCGCTAACAGGAAATGCCCACAAACCAGCAATTTTCAGTTTGGCTCAAAGCCCCGTCATTCTGGCAGGGATGCCGAAATCCAGCGTCCAAGTATGGCAAACTCGAAGCAGCGATAAGTGTCCCCGTATCAAAAGACAGGAATCTACAGGTTGGTAAGTGATCTGAATCACGCATTTGTGCAACCGACTGGATACCGACTATGGCCTGGTTTTCGGCATCCCTGCCGAAATGACGGCTTGTCTCGGCTTGACTGGACTTGTGTACAACGATGAGAGCTTGAGCTTGGGAACGAGCAAACACCGAAATAAATTGTCCACGAAATACACGAACAATTCCTTCGCAAATCACCTCGCCAAGCTGGGGCTTGGCGTTCCCTCTGGGAGCGCCAAGCACCAGCTTGGCCTTTGGATGGAATGTAATTCACTTACGACCCTAGCCCTTTTTCCCCCGTAATATTACAGAGACTTTTCCGTAACTTCCACAATAGAATTTTTATTTGGCAGCCAATATGCTTAAGGCGTGTTTTTTATTTACTGTTTAGAAAATTTTTCCAGCCTTGAGTTTAGTTGAAACAGCTTTCTAATCAGTTTTTCCGTATCCGAGATACTTGAGTTGAGGAATATAAAACTAAAGTGTCCGGCGTAACAAATTCTTACACGGGAGTGCTTCCAATGAACGCCAATAGGCAACAAGGTTTTACATTAATAGAGTTGATGATTACTATTGCAATCACCGCCATTTCGGGTGCCGTGGCCATCCCCGCTTACCAAGACTATACCGCCAGAGCGCAAGTTTCCGAAGGCTTCAGGCTGGCGGATGGTGCCAAAACTAGCATCGCTGACTTCTGGACCAACACGGGGTCTTTCCCGTTTAACAACCTTATGGCAGGCCTACCTTCAGCCACTTCGATTAGCGGTAAATATGTAAAACAGATAGTTGTGACAAACAGCATCATTACGGTCACCATGAAAAGCTCTGGTTCTGTCGCTGGCCCCATAGGCAACAAAACCTTCACCATTACACCTAGCACAACCTCGGGTTCTTTGAACTGGACCTGCACTACGGGTGGCAGTATCGCCCTCAAGTATTTGCCCAAGTCTTGCACGAGCTAGCCTTGTAGATCAAACGCGTCTCTTTGCCCTGCGCCCGACATTTCTGCATCGGCTAGGAAAGTCGGGCAACGAAAAAGATGTTACCAGAACTTCGGAATTACAGCATACTTTTTCAGTAAAAATACGGAGAAAATTCCGTATTTTCCACAATAATTAATCGTGCTTATAGTTAGTATTCTATCCCTGCCTTGACAATCTAAGCAAAACAGAACGGCAGCAGCTAAAGCATTTTCAATATTGACTAAACGAGAGATATTTATATGAGTGCAAATCCGAAAAAAACTGAAACCAGCCAAATTGATTTGCAACAAGATACCTCGCAGGTGGTGTCTCTGCAAGCAAGGTCTGAAGCACCTTGCGAAAATAATGCTGTGGACGTGAAGGTATCTATCATAATACCGGTTTACAACACGGCTGAATATCTCCCACAATGCTTGGAATCTGCAATGAACCAGACATTGAAAGAAATCGAAATCATCGTGATTGATGATGCTTCGACCGATAACAGCTTGCAGATCATAAGGCATTACGAAAGCCTATATGACAGGATGAAAGTTATTGCTTTTGCGGTAAATAGAGGCAATATATTGGCAGGAATGAGGCCATTCGACACGCCAAGGGTGAATATATTATGTTTTTGGATTCGGATGATTGGGCGGATGAAAATGCGGCGGAAGTTCTGTACAAAAAAGCCAAAGAACAACAATACGATATGGTTATGTTTGGTTATGCTTGGCATCAAAAATATATAATTAACGAAAATAGAATTAACAAAATTCTTTTGCCTTTCGTCAGTGACAACGAGCCTGAATTTTTTAGGTACTTGATACAGCAAATAAAAGGCTTGAGTTGTATGCCTTGGTAATATTTGTTTTTGACTGATATGCTAGTAAAAAATTCCGTTAGGTTTGCAGAATGGGTTTATTTTGAAGATGTTATATTTACAATCAAGGCGACACATTATTCGAAAAATATAGGGGTAGTGAAGGCATCATTACTAAACTACCGATATAGGGCGAACTCTATTACTCATTCCGTTTCCAAGAAAAAAATTTGTGATATGCGCACTTCACTTATCAGTGTGAAAGAATTTTTACTCCCGTATCACTCCAATAGGCGATATGCATAAATCAGGCTCATCTTATTGATATTAAGTGAAATATTGATCATAAAAATATGCTTATGTTAGAGTGATACGGGAGTAATTCCGCTCATGATGGGTTTTTCGATGCGCCAATATAGACTATTACCATGAGGTCAAGTGGCACACCGCAAACATGAACAACGATTTTCCTTGTTTATTGATGGGATGAAGCATATTGCTTCATCCCTTTTTTATTTCAATTTTATAGTTTATGTCTGGTAATTTGTCATTGACGTATTCAGCGTATGAGCATTGATAGTGGAGTTCATATTTTCCGTAATAATACGGAGGTAGCTCCGTGATTTTCACAATGTCTTTTGATTTATTTGTTCCGTTACAATTTACTCCGAGCCATTGCAGAGCTCGAAATGCATTTGGCGATTTAGGTGTAGAGTCTGATTTCGCCACATGTTCGTTACCATGTTAACTAAACCAAAAAGGCAAAAAGAATGCAAAAAAAACTGGGTTACACGCACTTTCAGAGACAAGTATCTCTGACTTGCATGATGGCATTACCGTGCTGCCGGACTCAGAAATTGAAGCTGTATCTATTGGGTTCGCTTGGTTACCTGTAATCGCTGCTATCGCGATTGGGTATTATATATATTTGCACTGGAATAACTGCTCTGGGCCTACACCGATTCCACCTCCACCATATGGTCCACAATAAATCTAGTCAAAATATAGCAAAGATTATGTTTTTGTAGTTTTTGCTTGCAAGTCCTTCGTTGTAACTAGAAGACCAGTATGGTAATACCATACTGGTCAGTTTAATAATTAATAAAGCGCATAAGATAACCATCTTCCGACAACAAGCCCTATCCGCTCAGCAACCCAAATGGATGGGCGAGATTGTCTTGATCCGCCCACTCTCATTTACCTTATTAACCCTTGTAGCGGTAATTCTCGCCAGTATCGTTTGCGCGTTTCTAAGCTGGGGTACTTACACCAAACGCAGCACCGTGATAGGCCAACTGACCCCCAACACCGGTCTGTTGAAAATCTATGTCCCGCAGCCCGGCATCGTCTTGGAAAAGCATGTCGTCGAGGGGCAAGCGGTTAAGGCTAACGATATTCTCTATGTGTTATCCAGCGTCTTGGAAAAGCATGTCGTCGAGGGGCAAGCGGTTAAGGCTAACGATATTCTCTATGTGTTATCCAGCGAACGCCATAGCAGCCGCTTGGGCGACACGCAGGCGGCAATTAGCAACCAGGTCGAACTGCGCCAAGCCAGTTTGCGCGATGAAATGCAAAAAACCCACAGTCTGCAACAAGAAGAACGGGCGGGTTTAATTAAAAAAATTGATGCGTTGAAAAATGAATTGACCCAACTCGCCAGCCAAATCTAGGGGCAAGGGGCTATAGTTAAACTGTCCGAGGAAACTGTGTCTCGATATCAGGGCTTGTTGGACCAACACTATATCTCCAAAGAACAATTGCAATTAAAACAAGAAGAATTGCTCGATCAAAAAGCCCGTTTGCAAAGTTTGCAGCGCGACCATATCAGCATCGGCCGGGAACTGTCGGCGCAACAGACCGAATTGGCCGGGCTGTCGCTGAAGCACCAAAACGCCATCGCACAAATTGAGCGGCTGTTAAGCAGCACCGGGCAGGAACGGACCGAGAGCGAGGCCAAGCGGCGACTGGTGATTACCGCGACACAATCCGGCATTGCCACGGCGGTCATTGCCGAGGTCGGCCAGTCGGTAGACGGCAACCGGCCTTTGGTCAGCATCGTGCCACAGGGGGCGAGTTTGCGTGCTGATCTGTACGCGCCTAGCCGTGCCATTGGTTTTGTCAAGCCGGGTGACAAGGTATTGATCCGCTACCAAGCCTATCCTTACCAAAAGTTCGGCCATCAGGAAGGTGCGGTTGAAGCCGTTGCCAAGACCGCCTTGCCCACCCAAGAGCTAAACGGACTGCCCACCCCAACAAGCAATAACAGCAACGAGCCACTCTACCGGGTTAGCGTCAAATTGGTAGCGCAAACGGTGAACGCCTATGGCAAACCGCAGCCTTTGCAAGCGGGGATGTTGCTGGATGCCGATGTGTTGCAGGAGAAACGCCGTTTGTATGAATGGGTGTTGGAGCCACTTTACAGCCTGACGGGGAAACTCTAATACAGCGTTATCAACATACAGCGTTTTCAACCTCAAAAAGTTACTTGATAGTGGGTATGGTAGCGCGGGTACTTCTGTTATTTCTAGGGTAATTTAATATCCTTAATTAGGTATTATTTAAAGATGAAAACGCTGTACATAAAGATTTTTAAATGTTTCAAATACCCTTTTCATAAATGTATGCCAACAAAGCATTTAAACAAATATCATATTAGACTCTATCAGAAACCGCCCCTTGGTTTAGCAGTGGCGCGGATGCTAGCTAGGTTTATGATAATGTCTAATGCATTGGGAGTGGCGTCATGCTAGACAGGCTTTCCTTCGGTTTTGGACACACGCTGCCTTTGATGCTGCAAACCGAGGCCACCGAATGCGGGTTGGCCTGTTTAGGGATGGTGGCGGGTTTTCACGGGCATAGTACGGATTTGGCGAGTTTGCGTCGGCGTTATCCGGTGTCCTTGAAAGGCACAACGCTGGGTAGTTTGATCCGCATCGCCCAGCAATTGGAATTGTCCACCCGGCCTTTAAAGCTGGACATGGAGCATCTAAGCCAATTGAAGTTGCCGTGTATCCTGCATTGGGATTTTAACCATTTCGTGGTGTTGAAAGCGGTCGGAACCCGCACGATTGAGATTTACGACCCGGCATTGGGCATCCGCCATTATTCTTGGGACGAGGTATCGAAGCATTTTACTGGCGTGGCGCTGGAACTTTGGCCCAATCCTGGTTTCAAGCCAGTCGAGCAAAAGCAGACGGTGCGCCTGCGTAGTCTGCTCGGGCGCGTCACCGGGCTGTTCCGCTCCTTCGCGCAAATCCTGCTGCTGGCTTTGGCACTGGAAGTGTTCGCCGTGGTTAGCCCGTTTTTTCTGCAATGGATCATCGACAATGTGCTGGTGTCCGCCGACCGCGATTTATTGACCACTCTGGCCTTGGGCTTTGGGCTGTTGATGTTCATGCAGCAAGCGGTGGGCTTGGTGCGCGCCTGGGTGATGATGTACATGGCAACCAACTTGAACGTGCAGTGGCGGGCCAATGTGTTCACGCATTTGCTGCTCTTGCCGGTTGGCTATTTTGAAAAGCGGCATTTGGGCGATGTGGTGTCGCGCTTCGGTTCCATCGACACGATACAGCGCACCCTGACGACCTCGTTTTTGGAAGCCATCCTTGACGGCTTGATGACACTGGTGACTTTGGTGTTGATGTTCGTCTATAGCTATCAACTGGCATGGATCGCAGTGGGGGCGATGGCACTGTATGGCATCGGGCGCTGGATTTGGTTCATGCCGCTGCGCCATGCCACCGAGGAGCAGATCATCCATGCCGCCAAGCAGCAGAGTCATTTTTTGGAGACGGTGCGCGGGGTCAAAACGATCAAGCTATTCCAGCGCCACGACGACCGCCGTTCCACTTGGCTGGCCTTTCTTAGACGAGGCCACTAGCCACCTCGACATTGAGCGCGAGCATTTGGTGAACGCGGCGGTGAAAACGCTGCAAATGACGCGGGGGATTGTCGCGCACCGCCAGGAAACCATTGTCACCGCCGACCGTGCCATTGTGCTGGCCGGGGGCAAGGTGGCACAAGAAGTAGTGAACCCAAAGCTGCGGCCTGTTCCAAACACTGTGGCGGCGCGGTCGTTGTCAAGTAAGATGTCGCATTTTCAGCTTTGAGTTTGTGTGAGTTCCTGCTTTTTTTGATGGTCGGATTTGTCTGGGTTGAGGGAGACAGTTTCGGGTCTATTCCAATT
>CAIZPP010000137.1 GCA_903934875.1 uncultured Methylococcaceae bacterium | reverse complement strand
TTACTCTTCAAAATATACCTAAAACTGATATTCAGTTAACCCTTCAGGTTAACCGAATAACCTGTGCTATCATATTCACTATCAAGTAACTCTTTGATGTTGAAAACGCTGTAACAAGTAACTATTCGATATTAAAAACGCTGACAGAGGAGAAAACTGCCATGAGCAGAAAGATACACTGTATAAAATTAGGCATCGAAGCAGATGGCTTGGAAAAACCGCCTTTTCCCGGAGAACATGGGCAACGCATATTCGAAAGTATCTCGGCCCAAGTTTGGCAGGAATGGTTGAACTTGCAAACCATGCTGATCAACGAGCACCGGCTAACCCCTTTTCAAACCAGAGACAAGCAGTTTCTCGCCAACGAGCGGGTGAAATTCCTCTTTGGCACGGGCGCGTCCACACCGGAGGGTTATGTTCCGCCCAAGGCATAAGCTTGCTTGGGCTAGTCATTGGTGGGCAGCTGCTTCAAGCAACAAGCCCGCCACTTCATCGCAATCGCTTTGCGCCAGTTCAAAATCAAATATTGCCAAATCTTCACACATGTGGGCCACCGATGCCGTTCCGCTCAAGACAATGGTATCGTTTTGAGTTAAATACCGAAAGAATATCTGCTCGGGCGTATAGCCGTATTTCGCCGCCAGCATCCGAAAACTGCCATGGGCCAAGATATGGGGATTAGCCGTAAGAGTCCAGAAACTCTGATAAAATATCCCATACTGCCGGCAAAACTCGCGAATTTTGCTGTCGTAATGGGTTACCGCATAGAGGCGGTTCTGTAAAACGGCAGGCTTTACTCTGGCTTTCCGGTACAGGCTTTCGAACATTTCAAGATTGTGGCAATTGCTGATCCCTAGCTGTTTAGCGCCTCCGCTATCGAAGATTGACTCCATCGCCTGCCAAACCTCCACCATTTTACCCTCATCCCTAAAGGGGGAATGCAGGACCAGCCCATCAAGATAAGTGGTTTGGAGATTGTGCAGGGAGGTTTCAAATGATTTCGCCACCTGCTCGGAGAGTTTCGCTTTCGGGTCATAAGGCATCCTGTTCGGATCTTGCCCTTCAGTGGGGGTGAATTTACTCTGTAGATAAATATCGGACCTGGCCAGACCGGTAGCTAGGCATGATGCCAAACCGGCACCGACGCCGGCTTCATTATAGTGTTTGGGTTGGCAGGCGGTGTCTATTCCACGAAAACCTAGCTTAACGGCTTTTTCAACCAAGCTCGCGGTACGGTCTTTCTTCCAGGCAGTACCGTAAATGATCTTGGGCATTCTGACATTGTAGGCTGAAATCACAAAATCGTTTTGGCTCATTGCTGCAAGTCTCAATCAACTAAAGTGTTCGCACAATCCCTAATGCTGCGCATACTTCGCAAACGGGTTTGTCTTTCCAGAAGCTGGTGTAATTGGCAGTGGTCATCAAGGAACGAGTAACCATAGTATCTAGATATAGCTTCCCTTGCAAATGGTCGATTTCGTGCTGGAGAATACGGGCATGCCAACCTTCGGCCTCGATCAATAGCGGTTCTGCATTTTCATCGAAACCATCAACCCTCACCTTGGCCATGCGCGGAACCAAAGCCGTGAATCCAGCCACGCTGAGGCAACCCTCGAAAAACAGCCGCTGCGTTGGATCGACGGTGCTGAGCTTCGGATTGACGATGACATGAAACGGCAAAGGCACCCTGCCCCGCTCAGCCAATAGATCGGGAGGAATGCCCTGTTGGTATTCGGCTAGATCTTCGATTATGACCAGTTGCAGGCCAAATCCCACCTGTGGAGCCGCAAGGCCCACACCCGGCGCATCACGCAGGGTATCCCGCATTGCCTGGATAAGGCGCTGGATTTCGGGGCTTTGGATTTCATCCCTGCGCAAAGGCCTGGCCGGCTGGCGCAACAAGGGTTCGCCCACTTGGCGGAGTTTAAAAATCGTTTGGCTCATGCCACAGAAGAAAGATTTGCAGCCCTATTTATTGGCAAAATATATGCGACATCCAAGCTTGCAGAATTTAAATCACATAATCTATCGGAGCCGGTTCGGCTGCTTGCGGGAAGACTTTGATCCGCTTGGGCTGCAGGATGACTTCGTCGCCCTTGCGCACGGTATTGGCTTTGAATTCTTCGCGGCTCAACACCGCCTCGACAAAACCATCTCCATCCGTCCGTTCCAACTCCAGCCTGACCACGGCACCATAGCGGCGGATGTCGCGGACAAACGCACCTATACCCTTGACACCGTTGCCGTTACTGCGGTTCACTTCGATTTCATGGGGACGGACAAAGAACAAAGCACTATCAGATTGATCAACTTCTTGCTCCGGCAGGCGAATGTCGGCTTCGCCAATCTTCGCCCAACCATCGTCAACACGTCCGTGGAACAAGTTGACATCACCTAAGAACTGGTACACAAAGGGCGTGGCAGGGTGCTCATACACTTCGTCGGGAGCGCCAATCTGTTCCACCTGCCCCGCGTTCATCACGACAATGCGGTCCGCCACTTCCAGCGCCTCCTCTTGGTCATGGGTAACGAACACGCTAGTGACGTGCAATTCGTCATGCAGATTGCGCAGCCAGCGGCGCAAATCTTTGCGCACCTTGGCATCCAACGCGCCAAAAGGTTCGTCTAGGAGCAAGACCTTCGGTTCCACCGCCAAGGCCCGCGCCAAGGCAATGCGCTGGCGCTGCCCCCCCGACAATTGCGGAGGATAACGGTCAGACAACCATTCCAACTGCACCAGTTTCAGTAATCTGAGCACTTTTTCCTTTATTTCATGCTCCGTTGGCCGAGTGGCCTTGGGCCGGACGCGCAAGCCAAAGGCAATATTTTCGAAAACCGTCATGTGCCTGAACAGCGCGTAATGCTGGAAAACGAAACCTACCTCACGTTCGCGCACATGCCGCGACGTGGCATCCACGCCGTGGAAAATTATTTGCCCAGAGTCCGGCCACTCCAAGCCGGCGATAATGCGCAGCAGCGTGGTTTTTCCGCAACCGGAAGGACCGAGCAAGGCCACCAGCTCGCCAGGAGCTATATCAAAGTTTATCCCCTTGAGAGCCTGGAAATTGCCGAAACTTTTGGTGATATAACGAATTTGGATACTCATAGGGGATTACTCATTGTAAGTTTTGCTGTGCCACTGTCACTTCGACGGGGTGATCGACGCGTGGAGACGCCATTCCAAGAAGCTTTTTAGCGCCAAGGTCACCAAGGCAAGAAGAGCCAGCAGTGACGCTACCGCAAAGGCAGCCGCCGAGTTGTACTCGTTGTAGAGGATTTCCACATGCAACGGGATGGTGTTGGTCAGGCCGCGGATATGGCCGGATACCACCGACACCGCGCCAAATTCGCCCATAGCCCTGGCGTTGCTCAGAATGACCCCGTAGAGCAAGCCCCATTTGATATTCGGCAGGGTAACCCGCCAAAAGGTCTGCCAACCGGATGCGCCCAAGACTATCGCGGCCTCTTCCTCATCCGTGCCCTGTGCCTGCATCAACGGAATCAACTCGCGGGCGACAAACGGGAAAGTCACGAAAATAGTGGCCATGACAATGCCAGGCACGGCAAAGATTATCTTGATATCATGGTCTGCCAGCCACCCCCCAAACCAACCCTGCAAGCCAAACATCAACACATAAATCAGGCCGGAAACTACCGGCGAAACCGAAAACGGCAGGTCTATGAGGGTAATCAGCAGGCTTTTGCCGCTAAAATCAAATTTTGCTATGGCCCAGGCGGCGGAGAGCCCAAACACTAGGTTAAGCGGAACTGAAATTGCCGCCACCAGCAGGGTCAGCCTAATAGCTGCCAGCGCGTTCGATTCGACCAATGCGGACGCATAAACTGACCAGCCCTTGCTAAAAGCCTGGCTAAACACCACTGCCAAGGGCAGGACCAAAAAACCAGTGAGAAACACCAGGGCCAAGCTGATCAAGGTCCAACGGACCCAAGCCGGCTCGCGGTTGGCAAGGCGGCTATGGACCTGCCCCGGTGAAGATTGAGGGATGGCTACGGCAACAGACATGGCAGGATCGCTCCAAGTTGGGCTTAATGTTTAGTGTGGCGATGCTGACCCCACCACTGCAAGAGATTGATGGCTAACAGCAAGATAAAGGACACGATCAGCATTGACGATGCCAGAGCGGTCGCCCCGGCATAGTCGTATTGCTCCAATTTGGTGATAATCAACAGCGGCGTAATCTCCGACACCATAGGGATATTGCCGGCGATGAAAATCACCGACCCGTATTCCCCCACCGCACGTGCGAAGGCCAATGCGAAACCCGTCAATAAGGCAGGCCAGAGCGTGGGGAAAATCACCTTGAGAAAGGTTTGCAAGCGGGTTGCCCCCAAACTAGCCGCAGCCTCTTCCAATTCCACCTCGAACTCCTCCAACACTGGCTGCACCGTACGCACAACAAAAGGCAAACCGATAAAAGTCAAAGCCACCACCACGCCAAGGGGAGTGTAGGCTATTTTGACACCCAGCGGAGCGAACAATTGCCCGACCCAGCCTTTAGTCGAATAGATGGTGGCAAGAGAAATGCCCGCCACTGCGGTAGGCAACGCAAAAGGAAGGTCCACGATGGCATCAATGACTTTTTTACCGAAAAATTCGTAGCGTACCAGCACCCAGGCAATCAAAAGCCCGAACACCGTGTTGATGCCAGCACCTATCAATGCCGCGGAAAACGTCAATTTATAGGAGGCTAACACGCGCGGAGTCGTAATGACTTGCCAGAAGCCCCCCCAACCCAAGCTGGCCGTTTTAATGAAGGTGGCGGACAGCGGAATCAGTACGATCAGGCTCAAATACAATAGGGTAAAACCCATCGCCAGATTGAAACCCGGCAGGACGCTGTTTTTTCGCAGAACACTCATTAAATACCCATAATTGATAGTGTTTGGTTTGGTGGTTTACCCGCCACCAGCTTAGGGAACCAAGTAAAATATGTTACATTCCAGACAACACTATACAGACACCTGTAACTTACAAAAAGAACAAATTTGTAGTAGGTTATTCCAATATGGAATAAGGAAGCAAGTAAAGCATACAATGACTGTTTATTCCATTATGGAATAAATATGTTACAATTTCATCATAATGATTTATATAAGACATGATAAATTACCATACACGAACTACAAACGAATCCATCAATTTTTGACGCGGTAGGAATAGCATGAGTTTCCAAACCCTGGGAAGTTGTTTAAGATCAGTGGATAAGACTCAAGACTATATAGATCACGAAGAAGGCCCAATTGCACAGACAATTGGCAAAGTTTTAAACGACTTACGCAAGCAGCGACAACTCTCCTTGAATGACTTGGCCCTGTTGTCAGGGGTAAGCCGGTCTATGTTGAGCCAAATTGAAACCGGACGCAGCATCCCTTCCGTAGTCGTACTATGCAAGATAGCCCGAACCTTCAATGTGTCGGTGACTGATTTTCTACAAACAGAGGCAGTGGACCGCCCTACCCTATTACGGGCGGACGAAACGGCTTTGCGGGTTTCAGCCGACGGGAAATGTGCTTGGCGCACATTAATGCTGAATAAGCAGGAGCGGAAAGCCGAATTCTATGAAATCACCTTGAGGGGCGGCGGCATAGAAAAAGTAGCCTCCTATCCACCCGGCACAAAAGCCAATCTTGCTGTCAACAAGGGTTCAATCTTGGTAGCCCTAGATGGCATGCGCCATCGCCTGTCCGAAGGCGATGTGCTTGAGTTCCCGGTCAGCGTTGCTCATACCTATATCAACCCTGACCATGACGAAGCCTTGCTTTACTTGGTTTTGCAGTATCCGCATGGCCTAGGTGAATAGCTGCGATTTGCAAAATGATATAGCTCAACAAGTAACTCTTCGATATTAAAAACGCTGTATCTGCGGTAAAATATTGTAATCTATGGGTTTATCAGAGGTAAAATCAATGTCCGCTGTGATAAAAGAAATTAGCCTTTATGAACAATTGATGCATTTGCCAGAGAATGTGACGGGCGAAATCATCAACGGTGAGTTGTATACATTTCCGCGACCAGCCGGACCTCACATCTCCGCCAGTTCTGTGCTGGGAATGGATATCGGCTCGGCCTATCATCGCGGGCGCGGGGGGCCGGGTGGATGGTGGATTATGGTTGAGCCAGAAATCCATTTTATCCGCGACACAGAAGTCTTGGTTCCAGATATCGCAGGTTGGCGACGAGAGCGAATGCCGGTGTTGCCGCAAGACCATCGCTTTGAGGTCGTGCCGGATTGGGTGTGTGAAGTGCTATCACCTAGCACATACAGGAAAGACCGGGTCGTCAAAATGAAAACCTACGCCCAATATTGTGTGGCCTATTTGTGGCTGATCGACCCCTTGGCGCGAATTCTGGAAGCCTATGCCTTGGATGACGGACATTGGACAGTGGCCGGTTTGTATCAAGGCCAAGACGAAGTATCCATCGCCCCGTTTGAAGCCATAGTGATTGCCCTAGGCGACCTTTGGGAAGGCAATGAATCAATGATCAATGGGGTCAGACTCGATTGATTACAGCATCCCTTTATCCACGCTTTGAGGCTGATATCCATCAAATTCCGGCACCGTCTAGGAAGGTTTGCGCATGGGCTTGGGCTTGGGTGATTGTGCTTCCTGGCGGTACGCTGCGGGTCAGCCAAACATTGCCGCCTATAGTCGAACCGGCTCCAATGGTAATGCGGCCTAGGATGGTCGCACCGGCATAAATCACCACGTCGTCCTCCACTATGGGGTGGCGGGCGTTGCCTTTAATCAAATTGCCGTTTTCATCAACCGGGAAACGCTTGGCACCGAGCGTCACCGCTTGATACAAACGAACCCGCTGTCCGATGATGGCTGTTTCGCCAATGACGACACCCGTGCCGTGGTCGATGAAAAAACTTCCGCCGACCTGTGCTGAAGGGTGAATGTCGATGCCCGTGCTCGCATGGGCTAGTTCCGAAATCATCCGTGCGATGAGATGGGCACCTAGCCTGTCAAGCTCATGGGCAAGGCGATGGTAGGTAATGGCCGTGATGCCTGGATAGCAAACCAAGACCTCATCAATGCTTCTTGCTGCCGGGTCCCCTTCGTAAGCGGCTTCAATATCGCTGTCTAGTAATTTACGCACGGTGGGCAAGCGTGAGGCGAACTGGCGCGTAACTGCCTTTGCTTGGACAAGGTCTGTGTCTTTGCCGTCATCCCCTGCAACCATGCCTAACTCCAAGCGTACTTGCTCAAAAAGCTTGCGCAAGGTTATGTCCAAGGTATGCCCGACAAAATAGTCGATGCCACCATCAGTGAACTCTGACAAAGCCAAACCCAGCCGATTGGGAAACAACACTGCGCATAATCCGTCCAAAATGCCAACTAAAGCCTTGCGCGACGGCAGCCTAGGTGGATTGTCCAAGCGGTTCCGCGCATCCAGCGAACTCACCCGCAAGGCACCCAATTCGGCAACAATCAAATCAATCTCAGATGCCAGGCCCGCATCGGGGGCTTTAGCAAATTCTTTAGTCTTTTCATGCATATACAGCGTTTTCAATATCGCAAGAGTTACTTGTTAGTGGGTATGGCAGCGCAGGTTATTCGGTCAACCTGAAGGGTTAACTGAATATCAGTTTTAGGTATATTTTGAAGATGAAAACGCTGTAAAACGCCTGCCACCCTCAATGATGATGGCAGGCTATCTCTCAACCGCCCCGCTCACTGCGGATATTTAGCAGCGCGGCAACGAGGGCATCAATGTCCTCGCAGGTGTTGTACAAGGCCAATGATGCGCGAACCGTGGTTTCCACACCAAAGCGGCGCAGGATGGGCTGTGCGCAGTGGTGGCCCGCACGCACCGCGATACCCTCGCGGTCCAATGCCTTGCCGACCTCCTCGCTCTCAAACCCAGCCAAGGTAAAGGAAAGCACCCCGGCCTTCTCCCGCGCCGTGCCGTAAATACGCAAACCCGGCACCCGATTAAGCAACTCGGTGGCGTACTCCAACAGCACATGCTCGTAACGGCTGATATTTTCCATGCCGATCCGTTCGAGATAGTCGATGGCCGCGCCCAAGCCAACCGCATCGGCTATGTTACCGGTGCCAGCCTCAAAACGCGCAGGGGCGGGCTGGTAGACGGTCTTCTCAAAGGTGACATCGACGATCATATTTCCGCCACCCTGCCAAGGCGGGGTTTCGTTGAGCAAGTCCTCCTTGCCGTAGACGGCACCAATGCCAGTGGGCGCGAACATCTTGTGCCCGGAGAAGACGAACCAGTCGCAATCCAAGTCCTGCACGTCAATCCGCTTATGCGGCACACTCTGTGCCCCATCGACCAAGACCCTGGCACCGTGGCGATGGGCCATGGCGACCATCTCCCGGGCCGGGGTGATGGTGCCCAGCGCATTGGACACATGGGTAAGCGAGACGATCCTAGTGCGCGGCCCGAGCAGCTTTTCGTACTCCTCAAGGATCACCTGACCGCGGTCATCCACCGGGGCGACACGCAAAATAGCACCCTTTTCAGCGCACAATTGCTGCCAAGGCACGATGTTGGCATGATGCTCCAGCCATGTGATGACTACCTCGTCATCCTTGCCGACATTGCGGTGGCCCCAGCTTTTGGCAACTAGATTGATGCCCTCGGTGGAACCGCGCACGAAGACGATGTTGCGGGGCGATGGGGCGTTGACAAAGCGCCGCACCTTTTCCCTAGCACCTTCATAGGCATCGGTGGAACGCGCTGCCAGTTCATGGGCGGCGCGGTGGATGTTGGAGTTCTCATGGGCGTAGTAATAGCTAAGCCGGTCGATGACGGACTGCGGCTTTTGTGTAGTCGCGCCGTTGTCGAGCCAGACCAAGGGCTTGCCGTGGACTTGTTCGCTGAGAATGGGAAAGTCACGGCGCACCGCATGGGGATCGAAAGGCCGGGCATCCGTTTCCAGCCCCGGCACCCCATCCCCTAAGCCAAAGGCATGGGCACCGGGAACCGCCGGATTGGTTGCTGGCACGGACTGGCCTTGGTCGAGAAAGTAGAAGCCCGGAATATACGGCAGTTTTGGCGTACCCGGCAACTCCGCCGCGCCGACCGGCCCCTGCGGGACGGCCAACGATGCGGGCAAGGCGCGCAGTTGCGCTTCACCGGGCACAGCAAAAGGGCCGCTGTCTGCTGGAAACACTTGCGCACCGGGCACACCCGACGCGTTGAAGGTTTCCTCGGCCGGTGCCTTCGGCAGGGCATCCTGCGGATGGCCGGGCAGCGCCGCGAACAGTTCGTTGGCGAGCCGGGCGATCAGTTCCGGGTCAGGCAAGCCCACACCAAGGGGAGTGGAGGCAGTGGGTATGGCTGTGGTCATATCTTTTCTCCTTTAGCCTAGTCCGACCCCGGCAATGGCCGGAGAAGGCGGTGTGTCAACCCGTTGCGGGTGAATGGCCGCGTCTTGCCCAGGCACAACAGCGGGTGCGCCGCCCGTCGGCACCTGTTCAGCCCTTGCCAGTTGGCCGGCGTTTTCTTCTCCAAGCAAGTGCGAGTCGAAAGGGTACGCAACCGTTTCCACGTCGGAGAGTCCTGTCGGATAGGCGAAGGTTCCAACATTCAAATCGGGCGTGCCGTTGCCGTATTGCGGTCCTGCCTCTTCCAGGAAGTAAAACGACGGCACCGATGCTGATGCCAGAGGCGGCAATCCCGGCCCTCCAATTGATCCGCGTGGACCCACTTCGGCGGACGGGGCGACGGATGCCGCAGGCGGCAAAGCCGCTGCTGGAAGCAGAGCTCCGCCCTCTTGCGGCAAAGCCACCGGCGGCACCGGTGCGGGCGCGGACGAGCCGCCCCCGATGGGTGCGGGGTTTATGTCAGGTACCAATTCCGGCCGGAAGGCAAAGGGCCCAAGCAAAGGTGCGCCAGCCAGAGTTGCAATCCCCGCCGCTCCACCCGGCAACGCGGGTAGCGAACTTAAGCTCGGTTCGGCTGGCTGGGCAAACGCGGCAGGCGGCGACGGAGCCGCCGGTAACGCACCGGACTCCAAACGGGCGGCAGACGATGGGCCGAAACCCACAGCCGGGCCAGGCAATGCAGCCTGATCGGCCCCGAGGAAGTAATACGACGGGTCACCGGGTGGACTCGCGGCGGTCGCAGGCGACGGCACCCCGCCCGCGCCCGCCAGCGAGGCGGGTGCCGAGCGCAGCTCCGCCTCAGCCGGCGGGGAAAAACCCGAGGTCGGAGGAACATAGCCGGCCACTGGCTGCGAGGCCGTCTCGCCGCTGGGGACCAACGGCGGAGCGGCGGGCAGGGCCGATGCGGGCGGTGCCGACGGGTAGTCCACGGCAGTGCCGGGCACCGTAGGCCGCCCCGGCAAGGCCGCGAACAGCGCGTTGGCCAACTGGGCTAAAGTCTCCACATCAGGCAAGCCTGCCGGTGCGTCCGCAACGACAGGCGCACCGCCAAACTCGCCCTGCACACCTGGGCCTGTTGTGGGCAAGGGATTACTTGTACTCATGGTAGTGGCCCACATCGACGTCCTCGAGCACGCCCACGGCGTCTTCGGTCAGGATGGCCAGGGAGCAATACAAGGAAACTAAGTAGGAAGCCACCGCCTTGTGGTTAATGCCCATGAAGCGGACCGACAGACTGGGGCTGACCTCGCCCGGCAAACCTGGCTGGAACAAGCCAACCACACCCTGCTTCTTC
Source organism: uncultured Methylococcaceae bacterium (assembly GCA_903934875.1). GTDB lineage: Bacteria > Pseudomonadota > Gammaproteobacteria > Methylococcales > Methylococcaceae > Methylumidiphilus. The sequence goes on along the minus strand of CAIZPP010000137.1, from coordinate 1,461 downwards.
TCGCCCGTGCGCAGCAGCAAGATTTTAGTCTTGTTGTCTTCGTCAATGATCAGTTTGTCGCTGGGTACCAGCGGAATGCCGCGCCAAGTAATAAACGGCGAACCGAACAGGGTCACCGTGGGTGGAGGCACACCCCGGCGGGTGGCTTCGCGGCCAAACGCGGCGATTGCCTTGGGGTGGGCGAGGAAGAAGGCGGGTTCCTTCCAAACCTTGGTGATCAACTCGTCCAAATCGTCCGGGGTCGGCGCACCCTTGCGGGTTTTGATGATCTGCGACGGCACGGCGTTGGGAATCAGACCATATTCTGGATTGTTGATCAACTGGGCTTCCTGCTTTTCCTTCACCTTCTCAATGATGATGCGCAACTGCTCGCGAACTTGGTCGATCGGGCGGCTGTACAGGTCGGAGACGCGGGTTTGGATATCCAGCACCGTCGTCACCGCGTTGAGGAAATATTCGCGGGGATGCTCGTCATAGTTGACAAAGGTCTCCGGCAACACCGCATCGCCACGCGGGCTGCATTCCACATCGGCGGGGGCCTCCTCCTCAACCACCCGGTTCAGACGGTAGATGCCCGCCTCGACTGGTGTCCAAGGCAGGAAGGAAACCAACCAGCGTGGTGAGATTCCCAACCACTGGGCATGGGTCTTGGTGGCATTGGCAAGTTGTCTTGCGGCTTTCTCGCCTAGCGTGTTGCGGGGTTCATTATAGTCAGTTACGTCAGTCATGTTTATTATCTCCTAAACAAGGTAAAACAATAGAACGGAAGATCATGTGGCCGGCAATGTAGGCCATTTGCAAGCTCATTGCAAAATGTCCCTATCAGGGCGCAAATAATCCTCTATAAAAGAATTTTATTCGTTATCACGGACAATTTTAGTGCCACAGAAAACTGCTATGCGAGTCAATTACAGGCAACACCCTCACAGATCGGGCAATCTTGAAGCTTAGTCCGGCAGACGCTGCCCAAACGTTTACCAAGCTGAACTTTTTATTTAACCATATGTTATTATTCAATTTTATCTATTCTATTCAACTAGACTAGTAATCATATTTGCGACAAGAGTGTGCGACGTTTACCTAACAAGATTGCTTGATTTGAACATTATATAACCAATAGTTATATATAAATAATATTTTATTCTTTCACGTAACAAACCTTTTTCCTATGCTTCAACAGTTTTTTCATACACACGTTACTTGTTAAGTTATATTATTTTGCAAAGCAATTCCCACAATTGATGGTTTAGAAGCAAGGAGAAATCGGTTCTTTGGGAATTTGAATGGTAGATGAGTGGCAGCCCACAAGCATGCCATTGTTTTCAAGGTGTGTGGCTAGTTGGCAGGGACGCTCTCCACTCAAATTCCCAAAGAACCGAGAAATCTTTATGTACAGCGTTTTCATCTTCAAAATATACCTAAAAATGGCACATTCAGTTACCGCTTCAAGTTAACTGAATG
>CAIZPP010000136.1 GCA_903934875.1 uncultured Methylococcaceae bacterium | reverse complement strand
TTTACTGATGTTACATAATTATCGCTAGAGGATGGCAACTTGTGGAGTGCGGCGACTCGTCGCCGCTGGACGCAAAAGGCGGCGACGAGTCGCCGCACTCCACAACATCCGGGCTACAGCCTACACGGTTGCGTAACATCATTTCTTAACTTAAATCCGCCAAGAATGATATACACGTCAAATAAAGGTAAAACCAGCATGGAAACCGGATGCGGTGGAGGATGAAGTGCCTGGGCAAACTAAAGCGCACGGCGATGCGGCAGGCGATTCTAGTGTGCTGGAGGACGCTCAGTCCTTATTGCATGAGTTACTTGACCAGGCACAAGACCGCTTCCAACTAGCCGTGCTGGAGGCGCGGCGGGCAGGGGAAAGCCTGGTGGACATGGTCGCGGCTGGAGTGATGGTCGGCATATTGCTGGCCGGCGCATGGCTGGGGTCCGAGGCCGCCGCCGTGTTATGGCTAATAGAGCATGGCATCGCAGCCAGTGGCGCCCTGTTGCTTGCCACCTCTTTCAATATACTGCTGGCGCTAATCCTCTGCGGTGTGATACGCCGTAAAAGCCGTTACCTGCAATTTCCCGCAACCCTGCGCAGTTTTCAGCCCATGCCCAAAAACCAGAAGAGTGCGGAGCAGCCATGAAGGCGGCTAATTTTTCCAGCCGAAGCAAGCGAAAATCGCTGGCGGCCAAGATCAAGGATGCCGAACGGCAGGTTTTCAACCGCCGACAAGGGATCAGTGTCCGCACCGCCATGCTGGTCCGGCAAATACACAGGCAGATGACGGCTCCGGCAAGCCTGCTGCTGGCAGGCGGCATCGGATTCATCACCGGCGAACTCACCAGGCACCACCCACCCAAAGCCCAAGCCATCACTGCTGGTACGCCCCGCACTGCCAAGGCTACGCCTTTGAGGGCAGCGCTAAACCTCATCGGCACAGCCCAAACATTATACACAGCCGTGCTGCCTCTACTCGGTATGGCGAAGTCTTTCCAGCAACGGGCCGCTCAGTCGGCCCCTCCACAGGAACGGCGGCCCATTCCGGCAGCGGCTTCCTGCGCGGCCACTGTGAACGCCAAGGGGTGCGAAAAAGCGATGCGGGAGCAGCAATTCTCAGAAACACCCTATTTATAATCGGTATTTTTACGGATTGATCTGGCCCGTTTCAGGGTCGATTATACGCACCTTGTTAAAACCTAAAACCCAAGGGGTGATCATCATGACGATAGCAAAACAAAAATACAAGGGAAAGGGGAATGGGAATGCGCAGGAACCGTATGCCCAGGGGTCTGATACCCAGCGCTCCGAAAACATCCACTTCGACTTTAAACAGTCCATTGCCGAGGCTGCATACTACAAATCGGAGAGGAGGGGGTTCTCTCCCGGTTTCGCGGAACAGGACTGGAAGGAAGCCGAAGCGGAGGTGCTGGCCCAGTTCATCAAGGGATTCTCTGCTAAGGAGCACGAGTGCGACGCCCCGCACATTGCCGGGGCTGATGTCATGGAGAAGCCGGTAGATACGGACACCATCGGCGCGGCTTATTTTTTTGGGGAGCAGGGTAGCTGTTTGGACACCGACCGGCCAGAGGCTGTTATCGCGGAAGGTCTAAGTAGAGAGCCATAAGTTTTTTAACAACTAGGAAATAAGGCTTAACCGTTCGTCCCCCCGAGCTTGTCGAAGGATGGACGATTAAGCCGTTCATGGTTCGACAAGCGCCCAAAGAGGCAAAACCCTATGCGCAGGATCATCCCCCAAGAACGCCTCAAAGAACTTCACCCCTCTGGTCCGGGCCTGTCTGATGAACAGGCTGAAGCTAGACGACAAAGTTATGGACCAAATAATATTATTGAGGTTGCGTACAACCCTTGGATAGCATTGATTCTGGATACGTTTCGAGATCCAATGATCTGGTATCTAGGCGGAATCAGCATCTTGTACGCAGTCTTGGGAAACAATACCGAAGCGATCACGCTGATTCTGGCGACACTGCCTCTTATTGGAATGGACATTTTTTTACACCGGCGCACACAGGCTTCAACGGAAAGTCTGAGCCGACAGTTGGCAAATAAAGCGTGGGTTTGTCGCAATGGGGAATTTCGTGAAATTCCGGCTTTAGAATTAGTGCCGGGGGATAGGGTTCGCGTTGGCACAGGCGAATCATTTCCAGCCGATGGGCTGATCATCCAAGGTACGGAACTCCAAGCAGATGAAGCCTCTCTGACGGGAGAGTCCCTTCCAGCACACAAAAACATTTTTGCAACCAATTCATGGCTAGATTCAGAGGACTTATCGGTAGAGAGTGACCGTTGGGGTTTGGCCGGGACCCGATTATTAACTGGGGAAGCCATTGTCCATGTGGTGTTCACCGGACAGCAAACTCTCTACGGCGAAATCGTCCGCACGGCCACACGAAGCGATAAGGCACGCACACCGGTACAAGCTGCCATCGGCAATCTGGTTACCTTGTTGATCGTGATCTCGGCTGTTCTGTGCCTAATTCTTGCGGCAGGGCGCTGGCGACAAGGGCATGATTGGACGGACTCTTTAGTGAGTGCCGCGACCTTGGCCGTCGCCGCCCTTCCCGATGAATACCCTGTGGTATTCACAGTCTTTCTCGGTGTCGGCGTCTATCGTCTCGCCAAACGCAAGGCTTTGGTTAGGCGCGGAGTTTCTGTGGAAAACATTGGCCGGATCAGTTGCATCTGCACTGATAAGACCGGAACTTTGACGCAAGGCCGATTGAGGTTGGAGCATTTGCTCCCGGTGCAAGGCTTGACCGAAAACGGATTTATGCAGATGATTTCATTGGCATCCCGGCGCGAAACAGGGGATCCCATGGATATCGCCATTCTTGACCGTCTTGAACAGGAAAAAAGCCAAGCGCCGAAGGCAGAATGCCTGCGCACGTTTCCTTTTACCGAACAGCGTCGAAGAGAAACCGCAGTCGTTAGACTCGCTGATGAATTATTAGCTGTTACTAAAGGATCGCCGGAAATACTATTGGCCATGTCCGACCTGTCAACCGGGGATCGCACCCTTTGGATGGCGCGGGCGGATGAGTTTGCCGCTGGGGGGCATCGGGTCTTGGCATGTGTGCGCTGGCGGCTTGAGGCAACATGGGCTGGTGGTGAACCTGATCAGCGCGGGCAATTCATGGGGCTTATGGCTTGCGAGGATCCACTCCGTGACGGAGTGACCGAGGCGCTTGGCCTATGCCGCGACGCTGGAATTCGGGTGATCATGGTGACGGGCGACCACCCCTCAACGGCTCGTTGCATCGCTAAAGAAATGGGTTTGGGTGGTAATGAGCCGGGCGTTATCCTGGGGGATGTTCTGGCTGAGCGGCTTGAACGAAGTGCGGCCAATCCACTGGCTGGGGTCGATGTTGTCGCCCGCGCCATGCCTGCACAGAAATTAGCTTTGGTAAAAACGTTGCAAGCCGAGGGAGAAATAGTCGCCGTCACGGGTGACGGTGTAAACGACGTGCCCGCATTGCAGGCTGCAGATGTCGGATTGGCTATGGGGGAGCGGGGAACGCGCAGTGCCCGCGAGGTCGCCTCCATCGTCTTACTGGACGATGATTTCAGTACCATCGTACAGGCCATTGCCGAAGGACGCCAATTATTCCGAAATCTGCGCCGGAGTTTCCAATACTTGCTGATCATCCATATTCCGTTGGTGATTACGGCTGCGCTGATACCCTTGATGGGCTATCCGCTATTGTATCTTCCAGTTCATATCGTCTGGATCGAACTGATCATCCATCCCACCGCGCTGCTCGTATTTCAGGAATTACCCACGTCGAATCAGCTTACCCCGGTGGTTCGGAACCGAAAAAATCGAGCGCGCTTCTTCAGCGTTGAAGACTGGCTTCTGATTGCTCTCATTGGCAGCCTGCTTACTGCATTGGTCGTGTTCAGTTTTGACCGCAGCTTGCAGCCTAACGGTGATGTTCCCCATGCACGCGCCATGGCCTTGGTGGCCCTGACCTGCGCCAGCGCGGCCTTGACGGCAGTGCTCAGTCGCCTGAAGACTTTGAGTGCATGGATAATGACGGTGGGTACCCTGGGTTTATCCGCTCTGCTGGTACAGGTTCCTTATTTGGCTGGATGGCTGCATATTTCTCCCTTACACTGGGATGACTGGGGCATAGCCTTAGCGGGCGGATTTCTCTGCGTTTTGGTGCCGATGGTTTTATTTCAGCATCCCGGCCCACGCAGCAGTAGTCTGCATAAGCGTGTTCATTGAAAACCGTTAATGGGGCTATACAAACTATGTACAACCGTCAGATATTTGCTTTGGTTTTGCTCGGCATCATGGTGGGGTTGGGCTATTGGGTGGTTAAACCCTTCTTGGTGTCAATGGCTTGGGCTACCATCCTTGCATTTGTGACTTGGCCGGCCTATCGCCGTTTGCTGCGACTGCTTGAGAAGCATCGTTCTGCCGCAGCATTGATCATGACCACACTATTGATCATCCTCCTAGTCTTTCCAGTATTATGGTTATTGGTCCGTTTACAGGATGAACTTGCCGATGCCTATCATGCCCTTGCAACACAAGTTTCCGATCATCCCCTCTTGATACCGGATACCGTCGCCCGTATCCCTTTAGTCGGACGGACGTTACATGATGAGATGACAGCCTATTGGGAAAATCCAACACTTCTGACGCAACAAATGAAAGAGTGGCTTGAACCCTGGCTGAATGGTTTGGCGGGGATGGTTGGTCAAATCGGACGCAATGTGCTGAAACTAATGATTACGGGGATTACGCTGTTCTTCTTTTATCGTGATGGAAATCAACTGCTGGGACAGATTCACATGGGCTTGCGCAAAGTGGTAGGCGAATCAGCAGACGGCTATTTCAAAGCCGTGGGGGAAACGACTTATGCAGTGATTTATGGCTTGATCGTTACCGCCTTGGCTCAAGGTCTGGTCGCCGGGATCGGCTATTGGATCATGGGCATTGGAACGCCTATTTTTCTGGGTGCAATGACAGCGCTGACTTCGTTGATACCTTTCATCGGTACTGTGTTGATTTGGGGTCCGGTCGGGGCATGGTTGCTATTATCCGGTCATATCGGAGCCGGTCTGGGTTTGTTGGCCTGGGGTGCCATTGTGGTCCATCCCATTGACAATATCTTACGCCCTTTGCTGATCAGCAGTGCCACCGACATCCCCTTATTGATTGTCCTTTTCGGGGTGGCGGGCGGTTTGTTTGCTTTTGGAATGGTAGGGTTGTTTCTAGGCCCCCTTATTCTGACCGTCCTTCTCGCAATCTGGCGGGAATGGTTGCAAGGGGATCAGGCACGGTAGTAAGCCGCTTCCGCAACCATACTTTCCAATGCGCTAGCGTTCGGCATTTGAGTCATTGACGCAGGCTTACGCATTATGAAACCCAATTTTGCAAGTACCTGCAAGCCCAATGCTTTAACATCGCTTGTTGCCCTGCTGGCGGCATTGCGGATATCATGGAGCAAGCTCGTATTTGCATCTCGTTAATTTCAATATTGCGCTGGATCATCACATTCCAGCACCGCTACAAGGGGTTTCGGCCCTGAATGACACGCAGCACGATCACGATGACCGCGATAACCAAAAGAATGTGGATGAACCCGCCTATAGTGTACGAGGAAACCAAACCCAGTACCCAAAGGATGATAAGAATGACAGCAATCGTTTCAAGCATTTTCGTTTCTCCGATCAATTATGGTCTAGCATTCTGTCGCCACCATGCAGCCAGTGTCTGGGACCCGGCTGCACAGATCAGCGGCGCTAGGTTTAGCGGTGTTTCTTAATGTCTTCCTTGAGATCACCCATGCCCGCACGGACCTTGCCGACGTTTTTTTGCACGTTGCCCTTTATCTCCAACTCACCGTCGTCCAGAATTTTGCCAGCAACTTCCTTAGCCTTGCCTTCGACTTCTTCGATTCGGCCTTTCACTTGGTCTTTGTTCATGACAGTCCCCTGATAGGTTAGCCATGACCCAATAGCCATGACTGAAGCGCGGGACAATGTTTCCCAACGCTTGGTTAAAACAATACAGGCAAAACTGAATGGGGTCTGTGCTGTAACGCACATACAGCGTTTTCACCTAAAACAGATATTCCGTTAACCCTTCAGGTTAACCGAATAACCTGCGCTATCATACCCACTACCAAGTAACTCTTTGATGTTGAAAATGCTGTAGGTATATTATGAAGATTCTTCAGCTATTCCGTCATTCCGGCATGGACCGCCGGAATCCAGATTGCAGGGATGCCCAAAGCCCCGCCATCCACAGCCAAGGAGTTAGCCCAATGCGGATGCAAAGTAAAAGGGGCGCGATGCGCCCCTTTTACGGCTAGTGAATATGAAGCGGAATAACCAAGTTGATGCCTGGAGAGGGAACTGGAGCATAGTAAACCGGCGGCGGCGCATAGATATAGGGCTGCCGGTAATTGTAGGGCGAATGATACCCATGCCCTTGATCGTGATAGCCATGCCAGTTACCGTGGTATCCGCCGTTACCCCTGCCATTGTCCCAGTTGCCTTGGTGATTACCGTGCTCATCAGCCAAGGCCGGAGCCATTGCCATGGCACTGGTCGCCAAGGCGAAGGCGAGTGCCAACAGGGGCTGGCTGATCATCGGCTTGCACTGCCTAGTGTGTGTTTTCGGGGTTTTCATTGTGACCTGCCTTTCTTTGCATAGGTGAAACCATTGCCCGCCGCCCATCAGTTCTTGTTGTTGCCCGCGTGCTGCTGCCTGTGGCCATGGCGGAATGTTTCATCCGCCTCCTTCTTTTGCGTCACCGACAGTTCGTCGTAGAGAGCCTCAAACACGGGGCTTAATTTTTCGATGCCCTGCGCATGGGCAGCGACTATCTCGCCATAGGATTTGATATCTTCGACAGCCGTCATGGTCTTGGCATTTTCTGTGCGCGACTTGACTAGTGCGTCCTGTGTCTTGGCATTGTCACGCATCACTTGGGTGACCTTGTTCCATTGGCTTTCCTGTGCCGGTGTGATGTTGATTTGGCTGCGCAGTTCGCTAATGCGCACCTCGACGCGGTCCCCGGCAGACGCTCTCGCCGCGACGGCTTGGGCTGAAGCGAATGCGAGGGTGGCAGAAAGTGCCGCCGCCGCTACCGTGCGCACCGCTGCATCATTGACGATAAGTCTATTTTTATTCATATTGTTTCTCCACAAGGTTTGCCGTCCATGTATTTTTGACACCCGCATCCTGCCGGTATGACGATGTTCCAGGCACTGGCTGAAGCTTATTGTTCATCAGTGGGTGTTTGTTCCACTAGCAGGCGTTCATAAATGCTGCGGGCCTCATGCGGCATGTCATTCTGTTCATATCCTTTGGCCATTTCCGACAGTCGGCAGCGCGACTCCTGGCCCTCAATGGAATCGGCATTCTGTTCGGCCAATTCAAAATAGAGTTCGATGGCCTGATGCGGTGATCCGTCACGTCGATAGTCATCGGCCAATTTAAGCAAATCACTCAGAAGCGGCAGGACGACTTCCGCTTGGCTGTTTACTTCGTATACGGTGCTCATGGTTGTATCATCCAGTTAAAAAATGAAATGGCAGCGGGGTCCATACAGCATCCGTCTTGGCACTGAAAAACAATTCAAGCCGTGTTATTTACGGAAGCGATACACACTGGTTTAATGGCCGTTAGGAATGACGGCTATGATTACAGTATACGAATCAGCCTGCACAGTCTGTACGCTGCCGCACAGACTGTGAAGAGTGTCGCAAAAGCGAAGGCCACGATGATTAGCGATCTGTTATCCGGCTTCCATGGCGAAGAGATTGGGCATGTCCGTTCACCCCGAATAGACCAAATACGATGACTCCCAAGGCAAATATACCCGCTTGGGCTAACTGTAAACCATAGGGTATTGGGTTGACACTCAGCAACAAGGCCAACACAACCAACGATGGCACTAAACCAAACACAATAATCAGCGCGATAATAAAGACCGGCTGTTCCGCTCCGGTGGGTTTGGTATGGGCGAAACCTGAAACAACCTTAATGATGGTTTGGCCAAACAGCACTGCCGAGCCAAATGATAATTCTGGAGATTCAATGATCGCGAACAATGACCTGCCTACGCTTACATCCACGATTGAAATAACGACCAAGGGCAGCACGATAAACAGCAAATCACCCAAAATGGCATACATCGCAGCTTTTCGATGAATCCTATGTGGATCATCAACGGAAATAGCGACTGGCACGACGGGGTCTTTAGTCATTTACAAAGCTTTCACTTTTACCATTACTCAATCCCGTAAACATGCCTAAGAAATCCGATAGGCTTGCAACCGTTTCCGCCTTAGGCATGGAATGTCCATTAACAACTAAAATAGGCACTCCAGCATCATGCAAAATGGCTTGGGTGACACTCGGATGGATTAATGCGGAAAAGCCCAAACGGCCATGGGAACTCATTGCGATAAGCTGTGGTTTGTGGATTTTCACATAATCCAGAATTCCGCCTTCCACATCCGATGCTTTAATTTTGACATTGCTTAACTGTAGCCCTAAAGAGCGAAACTCTCTTTCCAAACCAGCAAGCATGGCTGATGCCTTAGGGTGGTGGTTAAATGCCGTATCCACCGTCAATACGGTAATGTTTGATTTGACGCCCTGTATAATATCTGCGAGCACTAGAAAGACTGGAAGGGATTCGGCGCTGAAATCCGTCGTGATCAATATGTCATTAGGTAGGCTGAAATCTGATTTGACTGGTTCGCATACCACGATGACTGGAGTCTGTGAAGCATGAAGCAGCTTGTCGGCATGGGAACCGGTGATCAACCGATCCGTCGCGGAATGCCTGTGCGCAACCAACACAATCAATTTCGCAGAAATGTTTTCGCTCAAGTTTACAATTTGCTTAACGGGGTCGCCATACAGAACATTAAACGTTATGCGTTCTCTGTGAGCCATCGGTACAGTTTGCTTTAGCTTGGCAAACTCGCTGACCGCCCATCCCTCAATGATTCCCAGCGCAAGCGGTTGGACCACGGCCCAAGGCAAGCGGCTCCAGTGAAGGGCGGTTTTGATGTCAATCTTTTCGAAAGCCGGATGTATGGAAATCAAATCGGATGGCGTCAGATTTTCCGATGGGAAGGTATTTTCCAAATCTATGCAATAAACTATCTTCAACCTGTCATTCGGTTTGCTCCACAGCAGCGCCAAACGTATCGAAAACTCCGAATTGACGGAAAAATCGACGGGCACGACGATGTTTCTACCGGCTGCCTGGGCATCAATCGAATCGTCCTCGACCGCCCTTTCCACAACGGCCAGCTCAACGATTGCCAGTTCAGCCACTGCCAATTCCACGGCTGCCGGTTTTGCCGCCTCTGTAGGCGCCCTTTCCACTGGCGCTGGGAGTTCACTGGATTCCTGCACGGTTGCGATTGTCGGCGTACGTTGTTGGGGCTTTTGCCTAAAGAAGGCAAACGCCAACAGCCCTGCCGCAATCCCCAAGGCGATGTAGCGATCGCCGAACGATTCGGCGGATTGGCTCGCCGCTTCGGCTAACACAGTCGCCGTGCTTGAATAAAAAACGGCCAGGATTGCGAAGATAGTTCTCGATTCACGCTTATACATGATTTTAACTAGATTCATCTTACTGCTCCGAGGATTGGAAGAAGCCGGTCAGTCCGGCTTCTTCATTGATGCAAGCCGCTATTCGTTCACTTGCCCTGCGGAGCCTTCCACGGCAGGTATCCTGGTGGAAATGCCGCAGGCGCTGCAATGGGGGAGGACGCGGTAGGCGGGGCGGCAGGGGCGGGTGCTGCTGCGGGCTGGATTACTTCAGGTGCTGTCGCCGCTGCCGCAGGCGCTACGGCGACAGCGGGAACCGCTGGAACGGCTTCGGCGGCGTTATCTTCGGCCATACTAAATACAGGCAAAGACACGAGTAAAACAAATCCAATAACTAATTTCCGCATGATCGAACTCCTCAAAGAACGGGTTTTCTAGGATGGCAAATACCAAGGATTTGGCTTTGTCTTTACCGATGTTACACAGGGTGCCAGAGGTAGGCCGGAATGAGCCTGTCTTGAGCGAAGTCGAAAGATCCACCCGGCGGGCGTGTCCGGCGAACTCAGCGGTCTTGCCCATGCGCTGCTCTTGCAAACGGTGCGTAACGCCAGGTCTTTATACTCCCACTCAGCGAAGGCAGTCTGTTCGATACCGCACAGATGGCACAGGAGTCTGTAGATGCACTCGCAAGGCAAACCTTGCCCACAGTGCATGGCAGATTGCGTGTAGGAGCGGCCTTTTAGTATGTGCTTCTCGCGGGCTGAAGCCCGTTCCCACAACATTCACCACAAACCGATAGGTGTGACAAGCTATGTGCTGTAAAGCACACAATTGAAGCCGAAAATATGCTAAAGTATAAAAATGCTGTCCAATTATTAGGCGGCTAGGCGGCTAGGCGGCTAGGCGGCTAGGTAATCGTAAGCATCTCTTAATCGTCAGTGACATTGATTATGAATAG
>CAIZPP010000135.1 GCA_903934875.1 uncultured Methylococcaceae bacterium | reverse complement strand
CTGATGTTACGCAGTCATCGCTAGAGGATGGCAACTTGTGGAGTGCGGCGACTCGTCGCCGCTGGACGCAAAAGGCGGCGACGAGTCGCCGCACTCCACAACATCCGGGCTACAGCCTACACGGTTGCGTAACATCAGTTCTTAACATGAACTTGGTCATACCTTCTTACAAGCGATTGGGCGTAGCGAACGAATCTCCTTTTATTTCAATCCATTGCAAACGCACCGAATAACAATGCCAGCCTAGGTTTTGCCTGCAAAACGCTATTCGCTACAAATTGGTTGATTTACACGCCGTTTTATATTCCAATTCTACGATTATAGCGCTAATCCTTCGCGGTGAGACCCTCCTCAGTGCATGGGATTGCTTTCAAGATCAAAGCATTAAGACAAACGAGAAAACGATGAGTCAGTCGGATTGGGACAAAGACGCGGTCACACAGTTGATCGACAGTTTAAAAGACAAACCGGGCGCAATGCTGCCGATTCTGCATGGCATCCAGGATAACTTAGGTTACATCCCCAAGGACAGTGTGCCATTGATCGCCAAAGCGTTGAATGTGTCCCGTGCCGAAGTGCATGGGGTCATCACCTTTTACCATTATTTCCGCGAAAGCCCGCCGGGCAAGCACACGATCCATCTGTGCCGCGCCGAGTCCTGCCAGTCGATGAATGGACCCCGCCTGGAAGCCCACGCCAAAGCCAAGCTAGGGATTGAGTACCATGAAACCACGACGGATGGTAACTTCAGCCTGGAACCGGTTTATTGCCTGGGCAATTGCGGCTGTTCGCCGGCCATGTCCATTAACGGGGAAGTCTATGGCCGCGTCAGTCCCGAACGGTTTGACGAAATTCTGGACGAATTGAGGGGGCAAGCATGAGCATCACCGTTTATGTTCCAGGAGACTCTAGCGCACTTTCTCTGGGCGCGGAAAAAACTGCGGTTGCCATCGCGTCAGAAGCCGCCCAGCGAGGCGTGGAAATCGATCTGGTGCGCAACGGCTCACGGGGTTTGTTTTGGCTGGAACCGCTAGTCGAAGTTGCCACCCCAGCGGGCCGCATCGCTTTTGGGCCTGTTCAAGCCAGCGATGTGCCAGGGCTGTTCGATGCCGATTTTCTCAACGGCGGCAGCCATGCCTTAAGTTTGGGGCTGACCGAGGAGATCGAGTACCTAAAGAAGCAAGAGCGCTTAACCAATGCCCGTGTCGGCATCATCGACCCGGTCAGCTTGGAGGACTACCTTGCCCATGAAGGCTATCGCGGATTGCAAAATGCCTTGCAACTGGCCCCGGCGGACATTGTCAAACAAGTGACCGACTCCGGTTTGCGCGGACGCGGCGGGGCGGCATTCCCGACCGGCATCAAATGGAACACCGTACTGAACGCCCAAGGCGGGCAAAAATATATCGTCTGCAATGCCGACGAGGGCGATTCAGGCACGTTCTCGGATCGCATGATCATGGAGGACGACCCTTTCGTATTGGTTGAAGGCATGACGATAGCCGGACTCGCGGTCGGCGCAACCCAGGGCTATATCTATCTGCGGGTGGAATATCCCCATGCCCACAAGAATCTTAACGCGGCGATTGCCGCTGCCGAAAAGGCGGGTTACTTGGGCGCGGATATTTGCGGCAGCGGCAAGGCTTTCAATTTGGAAGTCCGCCTCGGTGCCGGTGCGTATGTCTGCGGTGAGGAAACCTCGTTGCTGGAAAGTTTGGAAGGCAAACGCGGGCTGGTGCGTTACAAGCCGCCTTTGCCCGCCATCAAGGGCTTGTTCGGCCAGCCCACGGTCATCAATAACGTCATCTCCTTGGCTTCCGTGCCGATTATCTTGGACAAAGGCGGAGAATATTACCGTGATTTTGGCGTAGGCCGTTCACGCGGCACACTGCCTATTCAATTGGCCGGGAACATTAAGCACCCCGGACTCGTCGAAAAGGCATTCGGGATCACTTTGCGTGAACTGCTCTACGATTATGGCGGCGGTTCCGCGACGGGCCTGCCCATCAAAGCGGTGCAAGTAGGCGGTCCCTTGGGTGCTTTCGTGCCTGAGTCCCAGTTCGACACCCCGCTGGATTACGAAGCCTTCGCCGCCAATTGGGCGGTGCTAGGCCACGGCGGTGTGGTGGTGTTTGACGACACGGTGGACATGGCAAAGATGGCCCGTTATGCGATGGAATTCTGCGCCATCGAATCCTGCGGCAAATGCACCCCCTGCCGGATTGGCTCGACACGCGGCGTGGAAGTGCTGGACAAAATTATTGCGAATGAAGATAGAGCCAATAACATTGCCTTGTTGAGGGATTTAAGTGATGTCATGCTCAACAGTTCGCTGTGTGCGTTGGGTGGCATGACACCCTTCCCAGTGCTGAGTGCATTGAACCATTTCCCGGAGGATTTTGGGGCGGAGTAACGGGAGTGCGCCGTGGGTCTTGTCCATGCAGATTTCACTTTAAAAAATACTCGCACCAACTCAGACATGAAGGTTCGTGCGATGGTTGACAGCGGATCACTATTATTGTGTATACCGCAACATGTCGCTTTGCAACTTCAGTTGGAGGAATTGGAAAAACGTGAAGTGACTTTGGCCGACGGCAAGCGTCAGTTAGTGCCTTATGTCGGGCCTTTGCAGGTGCAATTCGCCAACCGCCGTTGTTTCACCGGGGCCTTAGTTTTCGGGGATGAAACTTTGCTCGGCGCAGTGCCTATGGAAGATATGGATGTGCTGGTTGACTTGGCTAGGCAACGCCTCATTGTCAACCCGGACAGCCCGAATATCGCGGTCGCGCCGGTGAAATAAGGCGGTAAAAGCTATATTCCCACGCGGAGCGCTCGTCGTTATACACAAGTGTTAATATCCGTCATTTCGGCAGGGATGACGAAACCGAGCGTCCAAGGATGGCAACACGGGGTTACAACATATGCCCTTGTATCCACGGACGGGAAACTACGGGTTGGCAAGTCCCTTGAATCAAGCACTTGCACAATCTGCTGATTACCGTCCATGGCCTGGATTTCGGCATCCCTGCCGAAATGACGGCTTTTCAGGCTTGCCCGGACTTGTGTATAACGACAAGGGCGAAGCGTAGGAACGATAAAATCAGAAAATACAGCATTGGAGTCTCTGTGAAAACGAAATTGCTGGCTATCGCACTATTGGCAATAAGCTGTCAAGCCCATGCTGAGGCGGAGAAGTTTTGCGATACATCTGAAATTGTTGAAAAATTGAATAAGGAATATCAATATAGCCATGGACCTAGTGATAAAAAGGAGGAGGTGGTAAGAAAAAAATGTAAAGCCGGAGATATTATCTGGATTGGGAACATTGATGCTTCGGGCTCAATGAGTGCAAGGTTATGTGATTTCAGGTTCCATATTGACGAAAATGTATGCATTCTCGCACCACCCCGCGAGACCTATTGACCCGGTGCGATTTTTGTCTGGTTCCCAAGCTCCAGCTTCGGAACCCATGTATTGCAAGCTCCTGCTTGCCTGTATCTCTTGAAGCTATAGCTTCAAAGGCCGCATTCCCAAGCTGGAAGCTTGGGAACGAGTACACAAGTGATTTTAATAGTAAGGCAATACTATGAAGACTGAATTTACAGCGATTGTTAAACAGGATGGCGATTGGTGGCTAGGTTGGGTCGAAGAAGTCCCAGGCGCGAATGCGCAAGAGAAAACAAAAGAAGAATTGCTAGTTAGCCTTAGAGAAGCCGCCATGGATATTTTGGAATTACGGCGTATGGAAGCGCGGCGGCAAGCAGTAAACAATTACGAAGAAATTCCACTGTTCATATGAAGCGCAGTGAATTGATTCGGCATTTGTCGAAGCATGGCTGTGTATTATTAAGAGAAGGTGGCCGACACTCTATATGGCAAAACAAGAAAACTGGAGAGATGACCGCTGTTCCACGCCATAATGAGATAAAAGAGTTCATGGCTCAAAAGATTTGTAAGGATATTGGTATTATCGATCTATGAAATGTGAGTTCTGTGGTGGAAATACCAAACCAAAGAAAGTGAAACGCCAGCATAGGCAAGGTAAAATTAAAGGTTAAAAAGTGGCTATGAAATTCGTCGTCTGTCTCGAAAAACAAGACTTAGGGGACTTTTCCAACGAAGATATTACCGTAGGTCGGGTTTATGAGCTTATAGAAAAAAATGCTGGCAATGGAATGATACGGATCATAGATGAATCGGGCGAAGATTATCTTTATCCATCATCATGGTTTGCGGCTATAGCCCTAGGCGATTCCACTGCCATGCGACTTCATGATGCCTTGGCAAGGCTTGCCGCTTGATTCAAATGAATTGGCAAACATTATCCACACAATCGCATTACAAAACGGCTGTTGCCATTCAAACAGAATTGGAGCAAGGGCATTGGCAAGAGGCTGCTTTGGGCATAGAGGAGTTGATTGAGGCATTGTCCCGTTCAGAAAAACGCGCCATCAAAAGCCAGTTAGTCAGGTTGATGTTACATATCATCAAATGGCAATCACAACCGGAAAGGCGCTCATGGAGTTGGGTCGCCAGCATCAAAGATGCACGGGATGAAATCGCCGACATTCAAGATGAAATTCCCAGCCTTAATGATGCGGTCATTAAATCCCTGTGGGAAAAAGCGTTTGCGATGGCTAAACGCGATGCCCAAGCGGAAATGGGGAAAAAATCAGATGTGCAAAGCGTGTCGTGGCAAGAGGCATTCTTAGACGATTATGAGCTTTGAGCCGGGGGAAGATTATCTTTCATCCATCGTCTTGGTCATCGTTTAGCTTTATGTACAGTGTAAACATGGAGTAAGGCAACTTGTCACCGCATGGCTCGAAACGCGGCGACGAGTCGCCGCACTCCAAGGCTAGTTTTTCCACTCGCTAGGCTGGTCGATAAGCAAGTCTGGTTTTTTCAGTTGAGAATAATTATTATAAGCAAATGGATGGGCGGCAGGATTCCGTGTCTAAAAATTTGGTCGAAGCAGGTAATACTGCTGTTTAGCTAATAGATTAAAAGAGGTAACACACATGTCATTAATACGCGATAAAGACTACGGCACCCCCGCCAGCCCGTCGGAAAAGAACGTCACACTGGAAATCGACGGCTTCAAAGTCACGGTGCCGGAAGGCACGTCGGTGATGCGTGCCGCCTCCAGCATAGGCATCGAAATCCCCAAACTCTGCGCGACGGATAGCATAGACCCGTTTGGCTCCTGCCGTCTGTGTGTGTGTCAAGTGGAAGGCGGTAGAGGTTATCCCGCCTCCTGCACCACGCCGGTTTCTCAAGGCATGAAGGTACAAACCGAAAATGCCAAGCTAAACCAGATACGCAAAGGGATCATGGAGTTGTATATCTCCGACCATCCCCTAGACTGCCTTACCTGCCCTTCCAACGGCAATTGCGAACTGCAAGACATGGCCGGTACGGTGGGCTTGCGGGAAGTGCGTTATGGCTATGAAGGCAAGAACCATCTGAAATCCGAAAAGGACACCAGCAACCCGTATTTCACGTTCGACCCCAGCAAATGCATCGTCTGCTCCCGTTGCGTCCGCGCCTGCGAAGAAACCCAGGGCACGTTTGCATTGACCATTGACGGGCGGGGCTTTGACTCAAAGATTTCACCGGGGCAGAACGAAGCATTCATGGATTCCGAATGCGTGTCCTGCGGTGCCTGTGTGCAAGCCTGCCCGACGGCAACCTTGATGGAAAAATCTGTCTATCAAAAAGGTCAGCCCGACCATAGCATCATTACCACTTGCGCTTATTGCGGCGTAGGCTGCTCGTTCAAGGCGGAAATGAAGGGTGCGGAAGTCGTACGCATGGTTCCCGATAAAAACGGCCAGGCCAACCACGGCCATTCCTGCGTCAAGGGCCGTTTCGCCTTCGGTTACGCAACCCACCCGGATCGTCTGACTACACCGATGATCCGCAAATCCATCCACGATCCTTGGCAGAAAGTGAGTTGGGAAGATGCCATTAATTACGCCGCTTCCGAATTTAAGCGCATCCAAGAGAAATATGGCCGTTATTCCGTGGGCGGCTTGACCTCCAGCCGCTGCACCAACGAGGAAGCCTATCTGGTGCAAAAGCTGGTCCGTGCCGCGTTCGGCAATAATAATGTCGACACCTGCGCCCGCGTCTGCCACTCTCCCACGGGTTACGGGCTTAAACAGACCTTGGGCGAGTCGGCCGGTACACAGACTTTTGACTCGGTGATGCAATCCGATGTCATCTTGGTCATCGGTGCCAACCCCACCGACGGCCATCCGGTGTTCGGCTCATTGATGAAAAAGCGCCTGCGCGAGGGTGCCAAGCTGATTGTCGCCGACCCGCGTGAAATCGACTTGGTGAAATCCGCCCACGTCAAAGCCGAATACCATCTGAAATTGCGCCCCGGCACCAATGTCGCCTTGGTCAATGCCCTCGCCCATGTCATCGTCACCGAAGGCTTGGTCAAAGAGGACTTTGTCAATGAGCGTTGCGATATCGATTCGTTTAACAAATGGCGCGATTTTGTCGCACAAGAACGCAACTCACCTGAGGCCAGCGAAATTCACACCGGGGTTGCGGCGCAAAAAGTGCGCGAAGCCGCCCGTTTGTATGCCTCGGCTGGCAATGGCGCGATTTACTACGGCCTAGGCGTGACCGAACACAGCCAAGGTTCGACCACGGTCATCGGTATCGCCAACCTGGCTATGGCCACTGGTAATGTCGGTCGCGAAGGCGTGGGGGTGAATCCCTTGCGCGGACAGAACAATGTGCAAGGTTCCTGCGACATGGGTTCCTTCCCGCATGAACTGCCTGGCTACCGCCATGTGGCGGACGTGACAACCCGCAGCCTGTTCGAGTCGGTCTGGGGTGTGAAGCTGGAAGCGGAACCGGGCTTGCGCATCCCCAATATGTTCGCCGCCGCGATTGATGGCTCCTTCAAGGGCCTGTACTGCGAAGGCGAAGACATTGCCCAATCCGATCCCAACACCCAGCATGTCCAGGAGGCGTTAGAGTCCATGGAATGCGTGGTGGTGCAAGACTTGTTCTTGAATGAAACGGCCAAGTTCGCCCATGTGTTCCTGCCCGGTGCGTCTTTCTTGGAAAAAACCGGCACATTCACCAATGCCGAACGCCGCATCTCGCCGGTTCGCCGCGTGATGCCGCCCAAAGCCGGCTATGAGGACTGGGAAGTGACGCAAATGCTGTCCAATGCCTTGGGCTATGCAATGGACTATTCCAGTGCTAAGGAAATCTTGGATGAAATTGCCAGCCTGATGCCGACATTTAAAGGTGTCAGCTTCAAGAAGCTGGACGAGCAAGGCAGTGTGCAATGGCCTTGCAACGACGAAGCGCCGGATGGCACACCAACCATGCACATTGGGCAGTTTGTGCGCGGCAAAGGCCGTTTCATGCCCACCGAGTATGTGCCGACCAGCGAACGCACCACGGGCAAATATCCGCTGATTCTGACCACGGGCCGCATCCTGTCGCAATACAATGTCGGCGCACAGACCCGCCGCACTGACAACGTGGCTTGGCATTCGGAAGACCGCTTGGAAATCCATCCACACGATGCCGAAGACCGTGGCATAGTGACCGGCGACAAAGTGGCGATTAGAAGCCGCGCCGGTGTCACGGTTCTGCATACCCTAGTGACCGAACGGGTGCAACCAGGTGTGGTTTACACCACATTCCATTTCCCAGAATCCGGTGCCAATGTCATCACCACCGACAATTCCGATTGGGCGACCAATTGCCCGGAATACAAGGTGACGGCGGTGCAGGTGGAGAAAGTGGCCGGGTTCTCGCAATGGCAAAACGAATTCCAAGCGTTTACCGAAGAACAATTGTCCATGCTGGAAAAGGCCACGGCGGCGGGTTGATGCCAAAACCCACGGGGCAGGTGGAAAAATCTTCGATTCAACAGAGTTGGTGACTTAATTGGGTTTCATCCTTGGATTAAGTTTGGTGCTTGACTGAAACTAGGCCCTCGCCAAATAGCGGGGGCGTTGGTTTGCTAGAATCACTGAGATAGACATAACATTGTAACCCATTAAGGAACTTCATCAATGAACAGCCCCCCGGATACAACGCGGCTTTCCTTTGACGAGTTTAAGCTGTACTACGACTCTACCGAAAAAGTTACTGACCGTCGCCTTGGGACCAATCGATGGAACTATTCGATTTGTGTAGCCATACTGATTGCGATTGCAACGATTACAAATTGGAGTCTATCTACACCGGGCTTGGTTTGGGTTGGTTTATCGGCTGTGGCAGTTCTGTGTCTGATGGCGATGCGCTTTTGTTTGCTCTGGATTGGGCAAATCAGAGACTTTAAAAAACTCAATAATGCCAAATTCGCAATTCTTAACGAAATGGCACCTCGCATAGATTTTTACAAAGAGAACCCCGGAACTGTCGTATCTTACTGCCCATTTGAAAAAGAATGGGACAAATTATCCGCGCTTAACGCACTTGAAGAAGTTGGAAGCTCAAACATCGTCGCGTTGAAATCATCGAACATCAAATATTTCATCCCAAAAGCGTTTGGAACGCTATATCTTGTCACTCTCATAGTTATGATTAGGCTCGTTGCTACACACTGGCCACCATCTTCTTTGTCACAGATGACGCCTAAAGCCCCAGCGACGGGTGTGCCACAAGGACACATTCCGTGAGCCACATCTATATAATCGCCCCTGTTGGTTCTGATCCAGAATATCGAGTCAAGCGCTCCATACTCGATAAGTTATCAGCGGAGTTTGGCCTCCGATTCTTTTTTCCGCTTGATCAACACCAGAGCTTTTCCATTGCGGCAGCACGCAACGATTTACGTACTGCCAATTTAGTCATCGCTGATCTTTCACTGGAACGACCAAGCTGCTATTTCGAACTAGGAATTGCACAAGGACTGGATATTACTGTGAGACAGATAGCCAGAACAGGCACCCCCATTCACCAAACAGCCAATCGTAGTGAAGTTTACTTCTACGCTGACCTACGCGAGTACGAAATGCTGCTTCGAGAGTTAATTCCAATGGGCAAGATCAGTAATGCTGCCTAAGCATGAAGCACCCAACAGCGTTCCGTTGTCGTGGACAGCCAATTTCGAACGCTGGGCCGCTACCCGAGAGTATCCAGTCGAGCGTTGGCGCGGAGACGACCGGCAATGTGTGGAAGATGCCGTGATTGAAGAAGCCCCGGTGGCCTTGTTCTATAATAACGAACCCCATGTCGTCATGCTGGCCACGCCCTTGGACCTGGAGGATTTTGCGCTGGGGTTCAGCCTCACCGAAGGCATTGTTGCCACCCCACAAGAATTAAGCTTTGTCGAAGCTTATCATCGTGAGGAAGGCATTGAACTGTGGATGCGAATTCCGCCTGACCAGTTTGAAAAGCTGGCCCACAAAGAGCGCAACCTGACCGGACGCACCGGCTGCGGATTGTGCGGTGCCGCCACGATTGCCCAAGCCGTGCGCCACCCTGCACCACTTGGCAAAGGCGTGACCGTGCCGGTTGCGGCGTTGCGGCAAGCCTTGCAAAATCTGGGAGGCAATCAAATCTTGAACAACAAAACTGGCGCGGTGCACGGGGCCGCTTGGGTAGTTCCAGAAACCGGCATTGTGGCTGTCCGTGAAGATGTGGGCCGCCATAACGCCTTGGACAAATTGATCGGCGCGTTGGTGAAGTCGGGTGCGGATTTTGAGATGGGCTTTGTCCTCATCACCAGTCGTGCCAGTTTTGAAATGGTGCAAAAATGCGCTTCCGTAGGCATTAGCTTCATGGCCGCCATTTCCGCACCGACGGGTTTGGCTATCCGGCTAGCCGAAGAAACCGGACTCACCCTGCTGGGTTTTGCGCGGGGCGACCGGCACACGGTATACGCCAACCCGCAGCGCTTAGTTTTATAATGGACATCGTTCCCACGCTCCAGCGTGGGAATGCAGATATCGGCGCTCCGGCGTCGCAAACCCGCTGCAGCGGAGTAAAGCCAGTCCCCATGCTGGAGCGCGGGAACCAGAACGTAAAATTTAAGGAGACTACCCACATGCATCACGAAAACCTAGTCAAAATGGCCAACGACATCAGTGCTTTTTTCGCCAGCGACCCGGACCATACCTCAGCCGTCAACGGCATGGTCGATCACCTAAGCAAATTCTGGGAGCCAAGAATGCGCAAAGCCATCATTGCCCATGCAAACGAAGGCGGCGAGGGCTTGAGCGATTTGGCAAAAGATGCCGTGCGGCAATTAGCCAAAAAAACGCCCGCGCCCGCTTAACATCAAGATGTAGGCCGGAATAAGCCCGCCTTGGCGGGCGTTTCCGGCAAAGTCAGCCCCCATTGAGGGGATGCTGTCTCTATTTCGTGGACGATTCTTTTGGTGGATTCATTATTGGAAAACACCTAAGCCTTGCCATGGTCTCGTCAGCGGTCACGCCCTTCCTTCAAATACAAGGCCACCAAACCCGCTACCGTGATGGCGAGATAAAACTGTCCGGCGATGACCTCCATGCAGGCTAAGGCTCTAGTCAGCGGAACGGCGGGGGTAATAACGCCATAACCCAAGCTAGCCAGGGTCACAAGGCTGAAATACATGAAATTGTCGAAGGCAAAAGGAAGGCCTAGTTGGAGTTGTGGGGATGGCCAGCCGTCGTCATGATGGCAAGGGATTTTCAGTTACGGGAAGTACACTGGTTCCTGCGGCTTGGGCACAGGGACCGCTTCCTCAGACTTCACGATCCAACCGCCTCCCATGGCGCGGTACAGTCCAATGGACGCGAGAAAGTTGTTGCTTTGCGCCTGCGCCAAGGCAATTTGTGCGTCCAGCAATTGCCGCAAGGAGTCGAGTACGGTGAGATAGTCGGTATAACCTTCATCGTAGCGGATATGCGAAAGGTGGACGTAAATTTCCACGGCGGCGACCCGTTGCGCCTGATGGTCGCGTTGCTCTTTTGTTTTACTCGTGTCAATCAGCGCATTCTCAAACTCACGGAATGAGGAAATGATGGAACGCTTATAATTTGCCAAAGCCACCCGTTGCGTGGCTTCCGCCGATTGGACTTGGCCCGCGATCTTGCCCGCCGTGAAAATAGGCGTGGCGAGAGTCGAGCC
The DNA here is from genome assembly GCA_903934875.1 of uncultured Methylococcaceae bacterium. Lineage (GTDB taxonomy): Bacteria > Pseudomonadota > Gammaproteobacteria > Methylococcales > Methylococcaceae > Methylumidiphilus. The sequence goes on along the minus strand of CAIZPP010000135.1, from coordinate 6,960 downwards.
TATGGCCCAAAAATTGGCACCGGGGGTAAACAGTGTCCCCGCCGCAGTGCTGAGCTGTCCCACATCTCCGGTCAGTGAAATAGTCGGGAAGTAAGCTCCTCGGGCCACGCCAATGCGGGCATTGGCCGCGATCAATAGTTGTTCCGCCAGTTGTATGTCGGGGCGGCGGGCCAGCAAATCGGACGGCAAGCCGGCAGGTGCGACAGGTGCCTTGAGTTGGTCCAGTGTGAGTCCCCGTTCGATGGCACCGGGGTTGCGCCCCAGCAGGACGCTCAACGCATGTTCGGTTTCAGCGATGTATTGCTCGTATAACGGAATCTCCGCGCTACGCCTTTGCAGTTCCGATTCGGCTTGGGCGACTTCATGTTCCGAAGTGTAGCCTTCCTCAAAACGCCGCGTCGCGATGCGTAGGTTTTCTTTGAGTGTATCCACTACATTGTGGGTAATTTCAAGGTCTTTGTCATAGGTCCGCAACTGGATGTAGGTTGCAGCGACATCGCTGACCAAGGTCAAAATCACACCGCGCTGGACCGCCTCTTGGGCGAGCATGTCAGCGAAGGCCGCTTCGTTGGCCCGGCGCAACTTGCCCCAGACATCCAACTCCCAGTTCATTTGCGGGCCCATCTGGGCGTAGTCGGAATTTTGGTAATGGGTTGTGGTACCTGGGATGGATAGATTACTGCTCTGCGCACGCAGATACTCGGCAGAGCCTGACAGCTGCGGAAACAGGTTGGAGCGGGTGGAGCCATACACGCCCATGAATTTATCGACATTGGCAACGGCTTCCTGCAAATCAAGATTGCCCTGCAAGGCGCGGTCTACCAAGCGATTCAACGCGGGGTCGCCCAATTGCCGCCACCATTGGGTATTGCTCAATTCGCGTGCTTCCTTTTCTGCGAAGCGCCATTTCTTTGGCGTATCCACCACCGGTTTTTCATAATCCGGACCAATCTTAAAGCAACCCGCCAACAGCAAAGCCAAGGCAGTCAACAATAATTTACGCATGGCCGTTCTCCTCCGTTATGGTGTCTTTTGGCTCGACTTTGCCCCGGTGCGAAAGTTTTTCCACCACATAGAACGAAACCGGAATCAAGAAAATGGCCAGGCAGGTGGCCGCCGTCATGCCGCCTATCACCGCATAACCCATCACCCGCCGCGACAAGGCCCCTGCCCCGCTGGCAACCGCGAGCGGCACGCAGCCTAAGATGAAGGAGAAGGCAGTCATCAGAATGGGCCGCAGGCGCACACGGGCAGCCTCAAGCGAAGCATCCAAAATGGACTTGCCCTCCTCCACACCCATTTTGGCAAATTCGACAATCAGGATGGCGTTTTTCGCGGCTAAACCGATCAACATCACCAAGCCAATCTGCGCATAGAGGTTATTTTCATAGTGCCCAATTGTCAGTCCGGCAAATGCGCCAAATACGGCAATGGGCGTACCCAGCAACACGCTGAACGGTAGGCTCCAACTTTCATACAAAGCGGCTAGAATCAGGAACACGCAGAAAATCGCAAACGCAAAGACGGCGGCGGGCGATACGCCTTCCTGGGCTTTTTTCTCCTGAAAACTCATGCCTAAATAATCATAGCCCATGTCCTTGGGCATGGTTTCGGCAAACACTTCCTCCAAAGCCTGCATCACTTGCGCGGAGCTATAGCCGGGTTTGGGCGAGACACTGATTTGCTCGCTGCGATACAAGTTAAAGCGCATGGTGAATTCAGGCCCTTCGGTCTTGCGTATGCTAGTCAACGCGGCCAATGGCACGGTGTCGCCGTTGTTATTGCGCACATAAAACTGGCCTAGCGATTCGGTGTCTTTGCGGTATTCGCCCTCAGCCTGCACATAGGTTTGCCATTGCCGACCAAAGCGGTTGAAGTAGTTGATGAAGCCGCTGCCCATATAGGCTTGCAGGGTTTTGTAAACATCCGACAGCAACACCCCCTGCTTAAGTACCTTGTCCCGGTCCACATCAACGAAAATTTGCGGAACCGAGGGCAGGCCGGTGGTGAACGCCCTGGCGATTTCCGGTCGCTTATTGGCGGCTTCAATGAACTTATGCGTGTTCTCGGCCAAGAATTTGACATCTTTGCCTGCCCTGTCCTCCAGCACCATCGTCACGCCACCGGAGGTGCCGACCCCCGGGATGGCCGGGGGCGGAAACGCGAAGCCTATGGCTTCGGGCAGCTTCTGCAACTCCCGGTTGATGTGCATCTTGATCGCCGCGTATTGCTCTTCCGGCTTGGTGCGCTCCGACCAATTCTTCAGCGAAATGAAGAAAAAAGTGTTGTAGGTAGTGTAGGCCTGGCTAAGCATGTTGTAACCGATGACCGAGGAATAATATTGCACTCCTGGCGTGTTTTTCAGAATCTCCTCGACTTTGCGGGTCGTCTCGTCGGTGCGTTGCAAGGAAGACACATTGGGAAGCTGGATGGCGGCGAAAACATAGCCTTGGTCTTCATCCGGCAAAAAACCCATAGGGATGCCCTTGCCCAAAAAGCCCGCCACACCGGCAAGCAGGGCGAGGAACACCAGACTAATGATGCTCTTGCGGATGAGCACCGCGCAAAAACTCACATAGCCGTTGTTGGCGACGCCAAAGGCCCGGTTGAACCCATCATAAAACTTTTGCACCGGGCCACGGCCCCGCACCCTAGGCTTGAGCAGCAAAGCCGCCAAAGCCGGACTCAAGGACAGGGAGTTGAAGGTGGAGATCATCACCGACACGCCGACGGTGACGGCAAATTGCTGGTACAGCCTGCCGGTGATGCCGGGAATGAACACGGTCGGCATAAATACCGCGATCAAAGCTAGGGAGGTGCCTATAATCGGCCCGGTCACTTCCTTCATAGTCTGTAGCGTGGCCTCCTTGGGGCTTAAGCCCTTTTCGATATGATGCTCGACCGCCTCAACGACGACGATGGGGTCGTCCACCACAAGACCAATCGCCAGCACTAGGCCAAACAGCGACAAGGTATTGATGGAAAAACCCAACATCGGGAACAGCATGAACGTGCCAATCAGCGACACCGGCACCGCCAATAGCGGAATCAAGGTGGGTCGCCAGCCCTGTAGGAACAGGAACACCACACAGATGACCAGCAGCAAAGCCTCAAACAAGGTGTGCACGATCTCGTTGATACCCTCAGTGACGGCCAGGGTAGTATCCAAGGCGACGACGTAATCCAAGTCTTCGGGGAAGCGCGTCTTTAGCTCTTCCATGGTCTTCTTCGCGCCTTCGGCGGCTTCAATCGCATTCGAACCCGGCAACTGATACAAGGCCACCAGGGCCGCCGGCTTGCCGTTTAAACGCCCCATCATGCTGTAGTTCTGCGCCCCCAATTCGATGCGGCCCACGTCTTTGATACGGACGATGGAGCCGGAGGGATTGGCCCGCAACACGATATTGCCAAACTCCTCCTCGGTCTGCAAACGGCCTTGCGCACGGACGGCATAGGTGAATTCCTGCCCCGGCGGCGTCGGCTCGCCACCAACCTGTCCAGCCGGGTTCACATTGTTTTGGGCTTGCACCGCGCTGATGATTTCAGGAATCGTAATATTGAGCTTGGCCAACTGGTCCGGCTTGACCCAGATGCGCATTGCATATTGGCCCGCGCCAAACACCGAGACGCTGGCAATGCCCTTTACTCGCGTCATCTGGTCGTTGATATTGATATAAGCGTAGTTGGCGAGGAAGATGTTGTCGTAACTACCCTTGGGCGAATACAGCGCGAACATGACCAGGGGAGAAGCCGTGGATTTTTGCACGGTGACGCCAAAGTTGTTCACATCGCTGGGCAACTGCGCTTCGGCCTGGGATTTGCGCATTTGCGTCAACACCTGGTCGATGTTCGGGTCAGTCTTCACATCGAAGTTGACGCGCAGGGTCATCGAGCCATTGTTGGCATTGATGGAGTACATATAGTTCATGTTGTCCACGCCGGACATCTGCTGCTCTATGGGCGTGGCCACCGACTGCTCCACCGTCACCGCGTCCGCGCCGGTGTAAGTGGTGCTAACCTGGATTTCCGGCGGGGCGATGTTGGGGAACTGCGCAATCGGCAATTCGGACATGGAGACTAGGCCGATCATCACCATCAAAATGGCGATGACAATCGCCACGATGGGGCGGTTGATGAAAAATTTAGCCATGACCCACTACCTCCCGGCGGCGGCGGGGGGTTCCGCAAAGGGTTTCGGGTCAACTTTTGAGCCGGGGCGGACCTTCTGTATGCCCTCAGCAATCACCCGGTCTCCGGGGTGCAGGCCCTCATCAATCACCCACATCGAACCCACGGTTTCGGCGGGTTTCACCGAGCGGATATCAACCGTGTTGTCGAGCTTCACCACGGCCACTAATTTGCGGCCTTGCATTTCCGTGACTGAACGCTGCGGCACCAGCAAAGCACCCCGTTTGATTTTAGTCGCGGCGCGGACCCTGGCAAACTGGCCGGGGCGCAGGATTTGCGTGGGGTTGGGGAACAATACGGCGACCTGTATGGTGCCCGTCTTCACATCCACCTGTCGGTCGGCAAAGAAAAACTTGCCGGGTTGGGGGTATTTGGTTCCGTCGGCCAAAATCAGTTCCAGAGGAATATGCCCATTTTCAGCCGCGTCTTTTTTTTCTTCACGGGCGAAGCGCATATATTGCTGTTCACTCAAGGGGATGAAGGCTTTGATCGGGTCGACTGTGGAAACCGTGGTCAACACCGCATTGGCGCTACCGGGGCCGACCAAGTTGCCCAATTGTGTCTGGGACATGCCCGCAATGCCGTCAATCGGGGACAGTATGCGGGTGAAGCCTAGCGCGAGTTGCGCACTTTCCACTGCGGCTTTGGCAGCGGCCACTTCCGCCTGGGCTTGCGCCTCGCGACCTACCGCGTTGTCCCTGTCCCGCACACTGACCGCGTTTTCGGGCAACAGCCTTTGAATACGCTGCATATCCAAGCGGGTGGTGGTTAGCAGGGCTTCCTGGCGGGCTAGATTGCCTTTGGCTTGGTCCAACGAGGCCTGAAATGTGCGCGGGTCGATCTGGTACAGCAATTGGCCTTTTTTGACCTGCTCGCCTTCTCTGTAATCCTGCTTGACCAGATAGCCCGTGACCTGGGCCAAGATTTGCGCGTTGACCATGCCATTCAATGTGCCCACCCACTCATCATAAATCGGCACATCCTGCTGACTGACCAGCACGTATTCAACCACTGGGGGCGGCGGCGGGGTTGCCAAGGCCAGTTTTTGCGCTTCCTTAGCCTTGTCTTCGCAACCGGCGAAGATCAGCACGAAGACTGCGCCGAGCAAGATTGAGCGCGAAATAAACCTAAGGCGTGAGGTGTTTGTTGCGAAATCTTGGTTTCTCTTCATAACTCCTTCCAACGTTCCTGAATGATTGACGGCTATTCTGATAAGATACTATTGTGCCATCATTTTGGTCAATCCGGGCGGCAATTCAGCAATTCCCGGCAGGGAAAAAACCACCTTTATCACAGGACAGTTTTGACCATCGCTGGTAGGACAGGCGGTGTATGCGGACCCGCAGCACAAAACGGCCAATGTGCCGCTTTCACCGCTAGGAGTCCTGATCTGCATTCATGTACAGCGTTTTTATGTTCTAAAAGTTACTAAAAAAAATGATAGGCAATGGCACAAGTATCTGATTTAATGAAATTCTCCGCAAATGCATACGTTTTATCCAGTAACCATTCGATATTTAAAAAACTGTAAACAACATGCGCTTCATCAATCCTAAAACCGATTTGGCCTTCAAAAAAATCTTCGGGTCTGACAACAGCCACGAGGTGCTGATCGACTTCCTCGATAGCCTGCTCTACGGGAGCCGGGGTGTCATCGCCGACCTGGAAATCATCAATCCTTGGTTAGCGCCGAAGATACGCGGGGTCAAGGAGACTTACCTAGATGTGCGCGCCCGCCTCAGCGACGGTCGGCAGGTCATCATCGAAATGCAGGTGCTGAATATCGAGGGCTTCGAGAAGCGCATCCTCTACAACGCCGCCAAGGCTTACTCGATCCAGTTGCCCACCGGCGGGGAATTTACTGATCTCGCCCCGGTCATCGCATTGACCTTGACCGACTTCCTGATGTTTCCAGGGCATGGGCCTTATCTAAGCCGCTTTGTGCTAAAAGAAAAGGAGTTCTTGCTCGACTACCCGCAGGACGATCTGGAATTGGTGTTCGTCGAACTGCCCAAGTTCGACAAGAGTCTGGAAGAGTTGGTGACCCAGGCCGAGCGTTGGTTGTACTTTATCCAACATGCGCGGGATTTGACGGTGATCCCGGCTGAATTCGCCAACGACCCGCCGCTGCAGCGAGCCTTCGATTTGGCCAATGTCGCCCAATTGACGCGGGAAGAGGAGGAAGAGTTGGAAAAGCAGTCATTCTTTATTCAAGGTCAACGCAACGCCATCATCAAGGCGACAAAGCAAGGCCTTGCAGAGGGACTCGCGCAGGGTGTTGCGCAGGGTATTACGCAAGGACTGGAGCAAGCGCTGGCCCGCCTAGTGGAAAGCGGCTTTAGCGAAGCGGATGCGCGGAAAATGCTGGGATTACAACCATGACCGACCCCGCCCGCAAACTAGCCACTTATGAAGACCTGTGGCTGCTATTGCAAACCGTGGCGGATGAAGCGCGGGTTGCTCTTGCGCCGTTTGAGGAGGTCGAGTGGTAAGCGTTCACTCCCCTCGCCCTACGGGAGAGGGGCAGGGGGGCTAGTCTCCTTCGGATATTCGTTGAAATTCACCCTCGCCCTACGGGAGAGGGGCCGGGGGTGAGGGCATCTGTAGATGCCCTGATTTTTAGAACCCTAACCCTCTCCCGTAGGGCGAGGGGATTTCCGGTAGGGGTGAACGCTTACGAACGGCTTAACCACCTAACGGCCTAAAAGTTAAAAATATAATAAAGGACACTCAATTAAACCATCCTGTGTGTGGACTGCTTTGCAAAATGAT
>CAIZPP010000134.1 GCA_903934875.1 uncultured Methylococcaceae bacterium | reverse complement strand
CCGCAAGACCAAACCCTCGTCGATTTGTTCGAGGCGCAGGTGGAGTCCGCCCCCGACCCTATTGCCGTGGTTTTCGGAGACGAATCTTTAACCTATACTCAACTTAACACCCAAGCCAACCGGCTTGCCCATTACCTGCTGGGCCTTGCCAAAGCGGACGGACAGCCGTTGTTGAGTGGCAACCCCCTGGTTGCCATTGCGGTCGAACGGTCGCTGGACATGATCATCGGCCTGCTGGCGATACTCAAGGCGGGCGGGGCGTATGTGCCGATAGACCCAAGCTATCCCGCCGCCCGCATTCGCCACATGCTGGAAGACAGCGCCGCGCCGCTGCTGCTGACGCAAAGCCATTTGACAGCACAGTTGTCATTGGACGGACTGGAACATGACTGCGTGGTGCTGTGCCTGGACCAAACCGATGTGGCCGACCAGTCCGGTGAAAACCCGCCCGCAAGAAGCACCGCCGAGGATTTGGCGTATGTCATTTATACCTCTGGCTCGACGGGTAAGCCAAAGGGGGTGATGCTAGAAAACAGGGGGGCTGTCAATTTGGCGCAGTTCCAGCGGCACTATTTCCAGATTAATACAGAAAGTCGTATTTTACAATTTGCCTCGCTGAGTTTTGACGCGGCTACATCGGAACTTCTCATGTCCTTAACTGTTGGTTGCAGGCTGCATCTTGCCAGCAAGGATGACATTCACACTAATTTAATGGCGGTGTTGCAAAGACTAGCGATTACCCATGCGACATTGCCGCCTTCTGTCGTCAATGCATTGCCGGATGGCGATGTACCCGAATTGAAATATCTGGTGGTCGCGGGCGAAGCCTGCCCTACTGAACTTGTCACCCAATGGGCACGACAAGACCGCCATGTCATTAATGCCTACGGCCCGACGGAAACCACAGTTTGCGCGAGTGTCTTTAAATGCACAGCTGACGGAAACAAGCCAACCATCGGCCAACCCATCGCCAACACCCGCATTTACATCCTGAATGCCCAACACCAACTCCAACCTCCAGGCATTCCCGGCGAGCTGTGTATAGCCGGGACGGGTTTGGCGCGTGGCTACCTGAACCGCCCCGAGCTTACGGCTGAAAAGTTCATCGAAGTCGAACTGTTTGGCAAAACGGAAAGGATTTATAAAACGGGAGACTTGGCAAGATGGCTGCCCGACGGCAATCTGGAATTTTTGGGGCGAATTGACCACCAAGTGAAACTGCGCGGTTTCCGCATTGAACTCGGCGAAATCGAGGCGGCGATCAGTCAATATGAAGGCGTCAAAGAAGCTGTGGTCAATCTGTATGAAGCGGACGGCAACAAACGGCTGGTGGCCTATATAGTGGTTAGTGGAAAGCAGGCTGAGTTGGATGTCCAAGCATCCCCCTCTTCCCTAGCCACTGGCCACCAAGCACTGGTCACTTATTTAAAGTCCAGACTCCCCGACTACATGATCCCCGCCAGTTTCATGATGCTGGACAGCCTGCCGCTAACCCCCAACGGCAAAATCGACCGCAAAGCCCTGCCTGCGCCCGAGTTCCAGGCGGCTGGCAGTTACGAAGCCCCGCGCAGCGATATCGAGGAACAGCTTGCCCGCATCTGGCGCCAGTTGTTGAAACTGGACAGCATCGGCATTCATGAAAATTTCTTCGAGCTGGGCGGGGATTCCATCCTCAGCATCCAGGCCGTTGCCCGCGCCCGGCAGTCCGGGTTGCAACTGACCCCTAAAGACCTGTTTGAACACCAGACCATCGCCCGCCTAGCCAGAGTCGTGGGCTTTGGCGTGGCCACCGATGCCGAACAAGGCTTAGTCACAGGCACTGCGCCGTTAACGCCCATCCAGCACTGGTTTTTAAACCGGCAAGCCCCGGAATACTGGCATTTCAACCAGTCGGTTTTGCTGGACGTTCCGGCCGGTTTAAACACCGAGGCCATGCGCCTGGCTCTCGCTGCGGTCATCGCCCACCATGACGCGCTGCGTTCACGCTTCCAGTTGCTTGCTGGCGGCTGGCAACAAACGTTTGCCGGAATAGACGCTTCGATCCCGTTCAGCATCGAGCCGCTAGGCAACAGCGATGAACTCGCGGAATCAACCCTCCGTTACCAAAACAGCCTGAATTTGCAACAGGGGCCGATCACCCGGCTGGTGTTCATTCCATTGCCCGATTCCGCCCGATTGTTCTGGTGTATCCATCATTTGGCGGTGGACGGCGTGTCCTGGCGGATTTTGCTGGAAGACCTGCACACCGCCTACCAGCAGCAATTGGCAGGCCTAGCCATTCGTCTCCCAGCGAAAACCAGTAGCTTTAAAGCCTGG
>CAIZPP010000133.1 GCA_903934875.1 uncultured Methylococcaceae bacterium | reverse complement strand
CCGGGCTGTTCGCGCTATTCCCTGCCCGGCTTGCTGCGGGACACCCCCGATGAGGAAACTGCCGACTGGAGAGCCGTATGCGGGAAAACCGCCCGTACGGTTCGGAGGGAGGGGAGGCGAGAGCCTTCCCTACCCCTATCGGGCCTCCAACACTTGTGTGTAACGATTAGCGCTCTGCGTGGGAACGATGCAACTAGCCACTGACCATGAACGAACCCAAGCTCAACATCCAAGCCGGCTTCTCGTCCCTGCAAGGGCGACGGGAGGACAATCAGGATTTTGTCAGCTTCACCCAGCCGGACGGCTTGGATTTGGGCTTGCACGGCATTGTTGCCGCCGTGGCCGACGGCATGGGCGGGACGAAAGGGGGGCGTGTTGCTGCGGAAACCTCGGTACGGATGTTTATCGAAGGGTTTTACAGTACGCCGGAAACCCTAGGAGTCGAACAGGCGGCGGCGAAATCTTTGGACTCGGCCAATCGCTGGATACACGCCGTCAGTCAACGTGACCCGGAACTGGCGGGCATGGCGACGACATTCAGCGCGTTGATTCTGCGCCATCGCCAAGCCCACTTGATCCATGTTGGCGATTCCCGCATTTACCGGCTGCGATTAGGCGTGCTGGAAAAGCTGACAGAGGACCACACGCTGAAACATCCCGACATGGATCACGTCCTCTATCGGGCGGTAGGCATAGAAAACACGCTGTGTGCAGAATGTGTTGCTTTGCCGTTGGAAGCCCATGACCGTTTTCTGTTGTGTTCCGACGGACTCCACGCCGTATTGCGTGAAAATGACCTGCGCGAAGTACTGTTAGAGCGCATGTCGCCGGAAACCAGTGCGCAAACACTGTCCGAGATGGCGTTCGCCAAAGGTAGCCAAGACAATATCACTGCCTTGGTGGTGGATGTCATTAGTTTGCCACCTCCCAACCGTGCTGTGTTGCAAAATTTTATGGGTACTTTGCCGTTGCTGGAACTGCCACAGGCCGGGCAATCCGTGGACGGGTATTGGCTGGAAAAAACCATTTCCATAGGGAGATATGGCAGCCTGTTTTTAGCGCATGACCAACTCAACCAGAAGCAGCTTGTGTTGAAGTTCCCCCATCCTAAGCTTGCCACCGAGCGGGAATATTATAACGCCTTTGTGCGCGAGGCTTGGATAGGCGCCCGTGTCCATAGCCCTTGGGTTGCCGAAGTGATCGAAACCCCGCCCGGCCGCCAAAGCCGCTTGTATACGGTGATGCCATACTATGCCGGCAAGACTTTGGAACAATTTATTGCCCATTCCAGTTCAGTTTCGTTGAGCGAAGGCATAGCCATCGCCTTGCCGCTGTGCAAAGCCATCCATGCCTTGCACCGGTTGCGCATCATCCATCGCGACATCAAACCAGACAATATCCTGTTGCTAGACACCAGTGGCTTAAAGTTGCTGGATTTAGGTGTTGCCCGTCTCCCGGCTTGGGATGAGGAACCTGACTCTCCAATCCCCGGCACCGCCAGTTACATGGCCCCCGAGCAGTTCAAGGGCGAACGTGGCACCGTGGCTACCGATCTATTCGCCACGGGTGTGACGTTGTTCCGCTTGTTCGCGCAGGGTGCCTATCCTTATGGCGAAATCGAACCGTTTAGCACACCGCGTTACCATCATCGCGCCAAGAGCCTAAATCACTACCGCCCGGATTTGCCCAGTTGGTTGGATGCCGTGCTGGACCGTACCATAGCCGTCGATCCCAAAGAGCGGTATGCCGACATCATGGAACTGGCTTATGAACTGGAAAACGGTTTGGCTAAGGGCGCGCAGATCAAGCCGCAGAAGCGCTCTTGGTATGAGCGGAACCCTTTATTGTTTTGGAAGCTGCTTTCGCTGTCGCTGTTTGGTTTGTTAATGGTCTGCGCGGGTAAGTTGGTGCTTGGTTGCCGATGAACAAAGTTGCCCTCATTTCGCAATCAACGAAGCCAATGGATACGGCGGCCTCACTGCCATTAAGTTAAGCCGTTCGTGGTGAGCCTCCTGAGCTTGTCGAAGGGCGAACCATGAACGGATTAACGATCAATGATCTGAGTATTTTCCGTCCACCCTTCGACCTTTCGACAAGCCCAGGACTCAGCGCTCAGGGCGAACGGAAAATCCTTAACTTAATGGCATGATGCTATGCCTCCAGAAGTTCCACCTTGGCGTAGATTTCCGTCAATGGAATGACGATGTTTAACGTCGGAACCATCAGATTCCCTCGGCATTCATCAATCTCCGTAAACTCCCAGCCTCCCTCTTTGCGCACAAAATGCTCGACATGGCAGGCTTCCTGGGCAATCAGGATGTATTCCCGCAATGAGTCCAGCCGCCGGTAACTGGCAAACTTGTCGCCACGGTCATAATTCCGTGTGGCCGGGGACAACACTTCGACGATGATAAGGGGGTTGGTGACAGTATCCTTCCGCTCGTCCAGATACTCCGGCCTGCCGCACACCACGGCCACGTCGGGGTAATGATAAGCGTCCCCCTTCTCCGCCTGAATGCGCAAATCAGCCGAATAGACCTGGCAGTTTGTATCCCGCAGACGATTGCCGAATTCCCGGGCGGTATTGCCCGCGATCAACACATGCTTAGGCGATGCGCCGCCCATCGCAAAGATTTCGCCAGCCACATATTCGCTCTTGTAATCCGCCTCGCGGTCAAGGGCGAGATACTCTTCCGCAGAATAAATGTGTTTGGGTTGAGATGACATACGGTTTGCCTCGATTGGTTTTAGGCTTGTAGGTTAGATGCCTTGCGCATCATTTTATCTCGTGAGCATCGCGGAATGCCCTAAGCACGGCGTTCATGCGTGTTTGATATCCAGTTCCTTGCGACTTGAACCAATTCAATACGTCCTCATCCACGCGCAAAGCGATTTGCGTCTTGCGCGACGGGAGCGGCAGGCCACGGTGCGCCACCGCGTCCGCCCAATCGTCAGGCATCGTGCCCGGAGCATCGTCAGTCAAAACAATCTCGCTGTCTGGCATAGCTTTGAGTCGATTCCAATCGGTCATGCCTTTAGCGGCCTTTTCGGTAGCGCCGTGACCACGCTTGATATTCATGGTTGATTGCCTTTCTGGCCGAAATAAGATGGGCAATGTCGCCCTCTTCTCCGCGTGGAGTCCACACCACGAAAAGCGCGACGCCGTTGAACACTCCGATACTTTGATACCGCCGTTCGCCATAGGCTTCCCGCGTATCCTCGCGGGTCAGCAAATCGCCGGAAAAGAAATCGTCCAGATCAAGAAAGTCGATGCCGTGGTCTTGGAGATTGCTGCGACGTTTGGTTTCGTCCCAAGTGTTCATATCACTAGTGTATATGCAAGTGCATATACAGACAAGCAACAGCAGCGACCGGGACGAAAGGCAAAAAATGAAGCCGCTTGCACACTTGGTTTCCCGAGTTACTAATGCTCCTTAAAGCGTTAATCGTCCAACCTTGATTTTAAGGAAATATTAATGCTTGGATTATGGCGGAGGAGTGCTTTTTTAGCAGAGTCTTGCGATGTATAAACTACAGAGCGGTTCAATTTATCTAAAAGCCTCACACAATTTGAATTTTTACATAATTCAATCTTGTACCCTCCTCTAGAGGGTAACAGCGATGCTGTCTCTGCCTTTTGTACATCTGCAATTGCTTGGGTTGTAAGTCTGTTGCGCATGTTCATTAAAATCTCCATAAGGAAGTCATATAGTGTTTTAATGATAGCACTATGATTGGTCTTACTGCAAGTTTTTTCAATTCAAAGCAGACACATGTGGTTCCTAATCACCTCTTCATACGGCGCAGTAAGCGACCAAACTACCATAGCGTCTTACCAAATTATCGTATTTGAACTATCTTCGCCCATGTTCAGCACCCAAGTGAAAGAGTCACACAACGACGCAAAGGCGCAACGAAAAAAGCTTTTAACGTTGCGCCTTTGCGTCGTTGCGTGAAACAGTTTTTTCTTTGTAGACTGGCGGCGGGTGGCAATGATAATTGCTGATCACATGTCAGGCAGCTTTACAGCACTGTTCATCGTATGATTAGATGATACTTTGAATGCCACTCTTAATTCGGAGGATACATGACTAGCATCACTGCAAATGAGTTGAAGACCAAAGGGATATCCGCCATCGAAGCATTGTTGGAACATCAGCCGGAAGCGGTTATTTCAGTGCGCGGCAAAGATCGTTTTGTGGTGATGGAGATTGAACATTACCACTATCTGCGCGAGTGCGAACTGGATGCCGCTTTGGCCGAAACCCGTGCCGACTTGTCTTCAGGGCGGTTTGTACGAGAATCGCCCGAAGAGCATCTAAAGCGTTTGGATCAGCTTAAATGAACTTCGAGTTGGTTTTTACCGAACAATATTCCCGTCGAGCCTGCAAGTTTCTCAAGCAACACCCCCAAATCCGCCAACAATATTTGAAAACATTGCAGCTGCTGCAAGCTAATCCATTTCACCCCTCGCTACGTTTGCATCCTTTGCATGGCAAATTTGAAGGTTTGCATTCGGTTTCAATCAACCTTTCCTACCGCATCACCTTAGAATTGCTAATCCAAGGCCAGCAAATTATCCCGGTGAATGTGGGGGACCACAACACCGTTTATTGACGTTGCCACCCACTTGCACCAGTTACGGGCAAGCATTCTATCCTTGGTGCGATTCGTGTTGAAGGGATCGTTGCCAAACCCGTCATTAAACTATCATTATAATAAAAAACAGTTAGATAGGAATATCAATAAAAATGGCATACTAACTGCTCCATTGACTACTAAAGATTCCAATACACCAACGGCGGTGCAGCGGTTTCACGACAACGGCGTCGTGCCTATGTCCCTTGTGGGGGGCATAGGCCCGGTGCTTTTTTTTTGCGAAAAAATAGTCTTCAAGCTAACCCCAAGGCATGGTTTAGGTAATGGCGATGAAAGAAAAACTCGTGTTGATCGGCAACGGCATGGCCGGGGTGCGAACCTTGGAGGAATTGCTCAAACTGAACCCCGACAAATACGACATCACCGTGTTTGGGGCGGAACCTTATGGCAATTACAACCGCATCCTGCTGTCACCCGTGCTGGCCGGTGAGAAGACCGTGCAGGATATCATGATTAACTGATGTTACGCATGGAGTGGCAAAGCTCGCTTTGCCTGTCAAGGCAGGCCTTGACACTCCAATGCGATCACAGCAAGTCAGCAATCCTTTGCCAAGGAACGCACAGGGGACTTGTGCGTAACGTCAGTGATTAACGACGATGCCTGGTATGCCAAGCACGGCATCACTTTACATAAAGGTGTCAAGGTGACAGCGATAGACCGGAAGCGGCGGTTGGTGCGCTCTGAAACCGGGGTGGAAACCCAGTATGACCGGCTGTTGTTGGCGACCGGTTCAAAATCCCGGTTTTTGCCCGTCCCCGGACGGGATTTGGAAGGGGTGATTGGCTTCCGTGACATCCATGATGTGGAATACATGCTGCGGGTCGCTGGCGGGGGGAAGAACACGGTGGTCATCGGCGGTGGGTTGTTGGGTTTGGAGGCGGCGAACGGCCTGGCAAAACAGGGCATGAGCGTGACCGTGGTTCATCATTCCGCGTATCTGATGAACCGGCAGTTGGACCGGCCTGCCGCCGATTTGCTCAAGCAGGCCATGGAAGGCATCGGCATCCAATTCCGGCTGAAGGCGAACACCGAGGCACTGCTGGGCGAAACTCACGTCAAGGCGGTGCGCTTTGTGGATGGCATTGAAATTCCCGCCGATCTCATCGTAATGGCGGTCGGCATAGCACCGAATGTGGACTTGGCAAAATCCGCCGGCATCTATTGCGAGCAAGGCATCGTCGTCAACGACACCTTGCAGACCTTTGACCCGCGCATTTATGCGGTGGGCGAATGTGTGCAACATCGCAAGCAATTGTTTGGCTTGGTCGCCCCGGTGTTTGAGCAAGCCAAAGTCTGCGCCAACCATTTGGCGGAATTCGGCATCGCCCGCTACGAAAATTCAGTGAACTCGACCAAACTTAAAGTCACCGGCATCGACTTGTTTTCCGCAGGCCAATTTCAAGGCGGGGAAGCGACCGAAGACATGACCTTCCAAGACCCGGAGCGGGGCATCTACAAAAAACGGGTGGTCAAGGACAATCGCATCAAGGGCGCGGTATTGTTTGGCGACACCATCGACGGGGCTTGGTATTTCCAACTGATGCGCGAAGGGGCGGACATCTCCGCCTTCCGTGAGCATATCCTGTTCGGGCAATCACAAATCGGCGATGTCGGGCATGGGGCGGAAAACAAAGCCGCCAACCTACCCGACACTGCCGAGGTCTGCGGTTGCAACGGGGTGTGCAAGGGCGAGGTGGTCAAGGCCATCATCGGCCAAAAATTGTTCACCTTGGAAGAAGTCCGCAAACATACGAAAGCCTCCGCCTCTTGCGGTTCCTGCACAGGCTTGGTGGAGCAGATTCTCGCCAGCACCCTAGGCGGGGATTATTCCACTGCGCCCTCGAAAAAGCCGATGTGCGGCTGTACGGCGTTTACGCATTAGGAAGTGCGCTCTAGCATCCCCAAGCTAGAATTGAAATCCATCCCCCAGTTGATGGAGGTTTTGGAATGGAACAGCACGGACGGTTGCCCCTCCTGCCGCTCGGCGTTGAATTACTATCTGTTGTGCGTTTGGCCCGGCGAATACAAGGACGACCCGCAGTCGCGCTACATCAACGAACGCGCCCATGCCAACATCCAGAAGGATGGCACTTATTCCGTCGTGCCGCGCATCTGGGGCGGAGTCACCAACCCGCAGGAATTGCGGGCCATCGCCGACGTGGCGGAGAAATATCAGGTTCCCACCGTGAAGATCACCGGGGGTCAACGCATCGACTTGCTTGACATCAAAAAACAAGACTTGCCGAAAGTTTGGGGTGACTTGAACAAGGCCGGTTTTGTGTCCGGTCATGCTTACGGAAAATCCCTGCGGACGGTGAAGACCTGTGTCGGCAAGGAGTGGTGCCGGTTTGGCACCCAAGACTCGACGGGCTTGGGCATCAAGACGGAAAAAATGACCTGGGGATCGTGGACACCTGCCAAGTTTAAGATTGCCGTTTCAGGCTGCCCGCGCAACTGCGCCGAGGCCAGCATCAAGGATTTAGGGATAGTCTGCGTGGATTCCGGCTATGAAATCCATGTCGGCGGCAACGGCGGCATCAAGGTTCGGGTCACCGATTTCTTGTGCAAAGTGGAGACCGAGGCAGAAGTCTTGGAATACACCGGTGCCTTCATGCAACTTTACCGCGAGGAGGCCCGCTACTTGGAACGCACCGCCCATTGGATTGAGCGAGTCGGCTTGAACTATGTGAAACAGCGCTTGGTTGGCGACCCGAAAAACCGTGCGGCTTTGCATGGACGTTTCCTATTGTCGCAGCAAACCTCGCAAGTTGACCCTTGGGCGGAGCGGGCGGCGGGCTTAGAAAAGGAGCAATTTGAGCCACTTAAATTGCACAGCGTGGGTTAGATAACTGATGTTACGCAACCGTGTAGGCTGTAGCCCGGATGTTGTGGAGTGCGGCGACTCGTCGCCGCCTTTTGCGTCCAGCGGCGACGAGTCGCCGCACTCCACAAGTTGCCATCCTCTAGCGATGACTGCGTAACGT
>CAIZPP010000132.1 GCA_903934875.1 uncultured Methylococcaceae bacterium | reverse complement strand
GCCTTCCTCGGCAAAACTCCTGGACGGGCAATTGAAAACCGCAACCAGCCGCTTTTTTAAGCATTCGTCCACCATGGCGCGTTCGGCAAACGTCCGCGCAACCACGGCCACCACGATGCCGCAAGCCCGCAAGGCTTGGTGCAGCGCGTATTCGTGGCTGTCCGCGCCGCTGTTCGGGCCGAACCGGCCCCAGCTTGTGCAAGGCAAAGGCTCAAGTAAGGGGTTCTCCAAGTGGATCGAAAACGGCGGATTCAGCAGGCCCACGCCAAATCCCCGTGGCCGTATGCATTCCATCCCGGACACCCTGACTTCGCAAGCGAACCCCGTTTGTTCGAGGGCTGGCACAAGGGCGTTGACGCTGTCTGCATGGACATCCACACCGGCCAGGAAGTGCTTGCCGGGGTCGGCAAAGCGGAACAGGCGGCCGATGCCAACCGAGTTGTCGAGGATCGCTATTTTCGCCCCGGTGTTGTCACACACACACAGCGCACGGTCCATCGTGGGCGCGGCCAAGTTCCACATAAAGCGGGCCACCGGTTCGGGGGTGAAATATTGCGCCAAATTCGCCTTCCGCGCCTCGTGCAAACCGGCCAGAGAACCGGGGCGGGGTCCGCGGCTGCCAAGGCTGGCGTGGCGGTTGTCAAGATGGCTGTCGATATACCAATCGGTCAACATGGGTTTGTTCCTGCTGGAAGTCTGTGGCTATGGATTCCAGTCTCACATGCCTTGGCCATTATGCAACGCCTGCAATCTGCCTAGGCCGCAATGCCCATGGCATGGCTTCCATACAAACCGATGAAGAGGGCTATTTTGTCCGCCAGTTCGCCCGAGAATCGGAACTCAAAGCGGTATTGGAAGGTGATGATGTTCAACCCGTTTACGACGCGGATGTTCTCGCGGCTGTTGACCTGGCATGGG
Organism: uncultured Methylococcaceae bacterium; assembly: GCA_903934875.1. Lineage (GTDB taxonomy): Bacteria > Pseudomonadota > Gammaproteobacteria > Methylococcales > Methylococcaceae > Methylumidiphilus. The sequence continues at coordinate 1,603 of CAIZPP010000132.1, read as the reverse complement.
CCGTTAAAGCGGTGTTTAAGGCGTTGAAGCCCCGGCAAGTCCAAGTCGATTTCCGCCCAAGCCAAAAAGGATTCTGTCGCCAGCGATACCAGCCGGTCAACGATGTTTTCGGCCTGCTTCCTCAGGTTGTCGTAAAGCTGGTTTTCGCACTGTTGCGGGAAGACACCCCAGTAAGCTTTTCCGCCACCGTCTTCCTGCCCGATGACGGCGAGTTCGCTGACTGAGAATTGGGTGATCTCATTGGCGTAATCCACGCACAATTTGACATAGCGGGGCCATTGTTCCGCATAATAGTTGACGAGCGGCGGGGTTTGCTGGGTTGGCAGCATTGTTTTTTTCCTGATGACCAGTCGAATTGACTGGTTTTCAGGTTGCCACGGGTTGGCGGAAATGCAATCTCGATCCGCTGTCCGCTTGCCAGGGATTCGGCCAGTGCATCAAGCAGGGTTTTCACCGCCGCTTCCACTTGCGCAGCAGGAATGGCGGGCATGGCTTGGGCAAGCCGGGCGATCAGTTCCGAACGGTTCAGGGTGTCGGGCATGGATTCCGAACGGGGCTAGTGCTTTTTGACGATGCCAACTAGGGGTTACTTGGGCTTGTGGGCCTCGGCCACCCGCTCCTTCAATGCCTTGCCGGGGGTGAATTTAGGCGAAGTCGATTCCGCGATCTCGATGGACTCGCCCGTCTGCGGGTTGCGGCCGGCCCGTGCCGCCCTGTGCTGGGTCTCGAATATCCCGAATCCCGTCAGTTGCAGCTTGTCGCCTTGGGCAAGGGTGGCACCTATGATGTCCAACAAGGCATCCAGGGTTTGGGTGACATCGACTTTGGTTTGGCCGGTTTGGTCGGCGATGGCGGTAATCAGTTCGGCTTTATTCATCGTGGCGATAGGAGAGGGTTTGGATTGGAGTGGAAGCTCAGAATGGCGCACAGCTTACCACCACTTTCGCTGATGGAAAAGCCAGCCGATTGCCCAAGGAAGTATGGGCAACACGCCTTGTTTGCGGTAGACTGTTCAGTATGGATTTCGACCATAGCTACAAACATTTGTTTTCACATCCGCAGATGGTCGCCGACCTGTTGCGCGGCTTCGTGCATGAGCCGTGGGTCGACGGGTTGGACTTCGCCAGCTTGGAAAAAGTCAACAGCAGCTATGTCACCGACGACCTCCGCGCCCGCGAGGACGACATCATCTGGCGGGTGCGATGGGGTAGCGAATGGATGTATGTGTATATTCTACTAGAATTCCAGTCCACCATCGACCGCTTCATGGCGGTGCGGATGCTGGTGTACTTGGGGCTGCTCTATCAAGACCTGATCCGCGCAGGGCAACTGACCGCCGACGGGCGCTTGCCTCCGGTGCTGCCGGTGGTGCTGTACAACGGCAACAAGGCTTGGGACGCGGCGCAAGAGATTGGGGAACTGATCGTCGAACCGCCGCCGGGCATGGAACGCTACCGTCCGCAATTGCACTATTTCCTGCTGGACGAGGGGCGGTTTTCCGACACCGAACTGGCCCCGCTAAAGAATCTGGCGGCGGCCTTGTTCCGGCTGGAAGGCAGCCGCACCCCGCAAGACGTGGAGCATGTGCTGGCAGCCTTGATCG
>CAIZPP010000131.1 GCA_903934875.1 uncultured Methylococcaceae bacterium | reverse complement strand
GCCGCAAGCGGAAGCAACTGCCTTGGCCGTACTTGGCTAAAGTGATCGCCGAGCGCCGCAAGGGCAATCCCGCCCCACCCATGCCCGCCCCCGCTTGACCGGGAATTGGTCAAGCGTCAAAGGGGGGCTAAACGGTTACAGCGCCGAGCTGTCTTTTCCGCCCGACAGACCCAATAAATGGCGGAGGGGTTTGGTCGGTTGTTCATCAGTCATTTGATTGTCTCCAGTGTATTGGCATTACTCTATGCGGCCTTACTCCATATACTCCTTGAAATCATCCAGCGGCGCGTCGAAATCAGGGGCCATGCGCAGCACAGTCCCCCGCAGGGTGCCGGGCCGCCTAGTCTGGCGCGGTTGGATCTGCGCCGCCTGGAGCCGGGCAATCGGTTGGCTGTTCTCGGTAATAATGACTTCTTCGCCGGGCCTAAACGCGTGGATGAGTTCCGATAGTTTCGCTTGGGCTTCTAGGATGGATATGGTAGCCATTGGCAAATCATCTTTTTAATATCACAGCGCGATGCCAGCCGGTGCTTTGAATTCTTCCACCGCAACCCGTAAGTAGCGCTGCGGTAACTTACGCTGTTCGGCTATTTCCAAATGGTCTGCTTCGATTTTCTTCAATACGGCAATATCAAAATACTGCTCTCCACAGAAGTCGCATTCAACGCAAGGCACATGCTCCACGAACAGCAGTTCCTCGCCATGCCGATGCAGGTAGCGGGTAGTCTTAGCCGTCAGGTGTTTATTACCACAAAATGCGCATTGCTCGGCCATGTTCAGTTTCCTCGCTCATAAAGGTTCTTGAATTTCGGGGGCGTTGGGATATAGACAGTGACGATGACTAAGCTATCGCTCATGCCTCCACAAACCACATGCACGGGTTTTCCAGCATCGGTGAAACCCGCCAACAGGCAGCTTTCACCGCGCCCAGTGTCCGAATACTGTTCGAGTATCCGGCCATTTAGTATCGCCTGCTCTATTTCCTCCAAACCCAGCGCGTCATTCTGCCGCTCACGGTCGCCATGGCGTGAATAGCGGTAGGTCTGTGTGACGACGCAACGTTTGATCCAGTCTAGGCTTATCATCGCGTAAACCGCTTAATCAATTCGGCAACCACGGCAAATTTTTCCGTTTCGTCCAGCCCTAGCTTTTCGAATTGGCTGGCTATCTCGTCCGTCCGTTTCTTGGCATCAGCCCGCTGGGCAATGCTTAATTGTACGACTCGGCTGCTTTCCCCGCCTTCAACATCGACCACTTTCAACAGCACCGAGCCTTCCACCCCGCCGTCGGCGAGGGCTAGGCGCAAAGTTTCCAGGTCGCGCAATTGCTGCGCTATCTCGCGCAAACGCAATTCCGCTTGTAGGCGCGTGTCTTCGCGCCACTTGGCGGGAGGCACTCGGCCTAGCAAGGTGGCGAGGGACTCCAGCCATGTCCGATCTTCGTCGTGGGCGGTATCGGCCAGCCGACGGGCTAACGCCCCCACGCCCATGCGGTCGGGGGTATAGGCTTCCAAGCCTTGGTAGCGTTTCGCCAGCGCTTTGCGCAATGCGCCAAGATCAGCCACTTCCACATCCAGCAATACGCGGTTGAGTTCGGCTTGCCAGTGGTCGAGCAGGCGGGGATAAGCCTTGTGCAATTCGCGCAGCGCTTCGACGAGGCTTTGGACGAGGTTTTCAACCACCGACACATCGCCCTTGCTAAACTCGGCGGGGTCTATGCCGCAGGCTTTTGGTAGGGCATCGAACAACAACATGCCCGGACTGACCGCTTGTTGCAACGCCTCGCGCACCCGCTTTGCCTCGGCACTGAGCCTAGGGCAGTGCTGGGTGTATTCCGGTAGATCCTTCATGAATTTCGTCAGCGGGCGCACGATGTCGAGCAAGCTGGCATCGTGCCGAACCTTGCCCACCACTGAACCAATGTAGCGGTCGAACAATTCACCCCGCAAGCCGCCGATGTCGAAACGCTCCAACGCGAACAGTTCGGGCCGGCGGCAGAGGAGTTCGGCTTGTTCAATCGTCAAGGCTTCGCAGAACGCGCCTTCTTGGTACAAGGCGACTTCGCGGCGAGCGGCAAGCAAATACGCAATGATGAGAACGGGCAGCACGCCGGACATGACGCCAAAGGGACGTCCTTTGAGTGTGGCGTAGATTTCGGGCAGCGGGACTTGGGCGGAGCCGCCACTTCCAAGCAGCCGGGTTATCGCATTCCAGGTCGGGATGAGGTGACAGCGGTCAAGCCTATGCGGCGGGTGAAACCCTAGCAGCCCCGCTTCGACGCGGTGCAGCCCGCTTTCTTTTAATAGCGACAAGTAAAGGCTTTTTTCGGCAGGCGTCTTGGCTATCCCCAAGCTTTCCTCGTGTGGCGCGGCCAGCATCGCGGTCAGCAGGCGCTTGCGCCCGGTGTTGGCGCTAGGCGAAGGCTGGTCGCGGTTGACGAGTTCGTTGCGAAACTTCGGGGATTGTGGGTAAACCTGATTTTCAACCCACTTGGAAAGCCGGTGCTGTAAATGGCGACGGTTGTTAATCAACACTTGTTTGCCGCCCCAAAACCAATCGAGTGATTCCGGCTCACCTAATAGGGTGCGCAACAATTGAACTGCCTCGGCCTCGGCGCTTTCCAACCAAGCACGATGTTCGCGCTGGGCAACCGGGTCTTGTTGCAACTCGGCATAGCGCTTGGGCAGGTCTTGCAGGGCCATCCATTCGGCGACGGCTTCGCGCAAGCGTTCGGTGAAGTCGCATACCGCCACGACCGCAAGTGGCGCGGAATCATCGAACTTAGGCTGTTCCTGGTTTTCATTTAAGTAAAACCATAGCGTCAAACCGTCCCTGGCTTTGGGTGGCCAGTGGGCATGGTCGGTAAAGAGGGGTACAAAGCTGCGCAGACTACCGGTTTCAATCGTAGCGCGACGGGCAACAATCGGTTTGATCGGCGCAAGCTTGTTCAACGTGTCCGCCAAAGGCAGGGCGGCATATTCGGCAGAGACTTGACGCAATGCACTGGTCAAATCGAAGTCGCTACCTTGCCAGACGCGGTATTCTAGGTTGAACTGGCGCAAGTGGATCACCGAGGCACTTTCCGACTCGGCCAGCAAGTCGTCAGTCGCTTGGCCGAACAGGGCTTGCAGCAGTGCCCGGCTGGCTTTCAAGCCGCGTTGTGCGCCAATCAAGTTGAGCAGGCCGACGGTTTTCAATAATTGTGCGGCGCGGCCATCTGGCAGACCGTCAAAACGCGCCAAGGCGGTGGCGACTTCAGCCCAGCGATGGTAAGTCAGGGGGTCAGAAAAACCACTGGCCGGATTGAGCATGAAATAGTCGTAAAGCTGCCAAGGCTCGATCCAATCGCCCAAGCACATGCTACTTAAGCGTTCGCGCAAGCCAAACGGTTCGCTGCTGCCGAGGTAAGAAAATAGAGTGCGTTCGTTTTGCGCAACCTTCTGGCATAACACCGGCAGAATCAACAGCGTCAGGGGATGCAGCGGGTAGCAACCACTAAAAAGTTTCCGCGCTTTTGTTTCCTCCAAGCCTAAAGGCAGCGCACCCTCTGCCGCTAACAGAGCAGCCCAGTCAGTGAATGCGTCTTCAATCGCATTGGGCAACCGGCCTTCGCGTTGAAAAGCTGCGCCAACAATCCGCAAGGATTGCTCGACCGGTTCCAGGAAGGCCAGGGTGGCGAAGCGCCCTTGCACCTTCTGCCATTCCTCGCGCAGGTTTTTGCCCAGCCGGTGACTGTAATGCTCAAAGGCTTGGTGCAGCATCACCACTAAATGCAGCGGAGCGCGGTTAGCCACCTGGGAGTGTTCCGCCAAGAGTTGCAGCAAGTGGATTTCGCGATGCTGGGGATGATAAGACTCGTATTCGAGGAATTTGCCCAGCTCGTCGATTTCGACTAGCACACCACAGCCTTGTTTGTCAGCCCAAGCGTTTTGCACTCGGCGGATCAGGGCCAGCACGCGATCCATTTCTGTGCCGGGATAGGCAGCAGAGCGGATATTACTAATCAATGTGCTGTCCAGTTCACACTTTTCGCAAGCTGCCGCCAAGGCCAACATCAACTGGCGGATAAGCGAGTCAGGAATGCCATTGACTTGCACCCGCAAGAAACCGGGCCGGCCATCCAAGACTTCGGTGAAACGCCTCGCTAAGCTTGCATCATCCTTGCTGAGAATAGCGGTGGCCGTTTGGCGGAATTCGTCAGGCATCGGCGATAGCAAAGCCCCAAGAAATAACGCAAACGCAGACTTACCGGCACCATACGGGCCGACCAACGCCAAAGCCCTACCAGAAGCATGTTCGTTCAAACCTTCTGCAACATGATTAAGGGCCTGCAAGGCCCGCGTGGTAGGCAAATAGGCGCTTACTAATTCTAGGGTTTCCCCATCTCGCACTAGGTTAATCGAGCGGGTGTAGGCGGTTTTGATCCCTATCTGATGATTTAGGCTACCCATGCCATGCCCTCCCGATAGTGGTTCCTTAATACTTCGAGAGGCTTTTGGGGGCTATTGCCAAGGTATATTTGATTCAACCCCGCCGTGTCGCGCAACTCGTAACAGTTTGGATAACGCTCCATGACTTTGCTCAACACGGCCATCAAGCCTTCCTCACTGAACCTGAAAACCGCACCCGGCGCCGCCCAACCACCATCTCCATACAAAACAGATCGCATAGGCAGCGGTCCACCTTGCGAATCAGCGTCGAAGCGCTGTGAAAGCGCGAAATGCACGGCCACGGGCGGCAAAAATGGGCGCATCTCGCGAATACTTCGATAACTTCCCCCGACTCCGGATTCAATCACATGTAGCGAGGCCAACGGGGAATCCAGATGTTCATCGCTACGCCCAACTTCCGGGGAGTAAAGGCGCAACAAGGTGGAAATATCAGATTTCAACGTGCTGTGCGAACGGCTGGATTGCAATTCGTGCTCGATAAATTCACCGAGTGCGCGTAGGAGTTCTTCGCTATTGAAACTGGTCATGGCAAAACGGTTGAAAAACCAATAAATACCGGTAGCCAACTCGGCATTGGAGGCAAGCAACCAATGGATAATCCACAGCGTGGCCTCGTCTTCCAAATAGCGATCCCCCCCCTTCCCTAACAATGCTTCACCTAATTCGGCTGGCTGGGCCAGGCCCTCGGCGAAGTCCACCATCCTGCTTGCTTGCAGCCAATATTGAATGGCGTTGACCATGTTCCGCCCCACGCCCAACTCGACCATGGCGTGCTCTGGCCTGCTGAAAATATCATGCTCCTTTTTAACCGCCTCAAAGCCCTTGGTTAACCAGCCGTAACGCAGCGGAAAGGTTTCGTGGCGTCCGAAAGCGGTTTTATCTTTATTTAACTTCACTAATCTCCAACTCCTTCATGCGGCTCACTGCTGCGCCTATCCGTTCCACTGCGGCGGAAACCTCCGCCAAGCTATGGTCACGGGAAAAACTTAAGCGAACCGCGCCGTACAGCGGCTCACCTTCGATGCCCATTGCCCGCAATACATAAGACGGTTCAACCGCGCCCGACGAACAGGCAGAACCCGAGGCAATGGCGAGATCCGACCTTAGTTGGTTGATTAGTGCATCGCTGCCGATGCCTGCAATGGAAAAATTGACGATGTAGGGCGAACTACGGGCCATTTCGCCATGGACTTGCATTGGCAGGCATCCTAATTGTTGCAAAAACCGGCGTTTCAATTCGCCAACATGGGCTAAATCGGTGGCACGCCGTGCTGCGGCAAGTGACAGCGCCGCACTCAAGCCGACGATTTGATGAGTCGCCAAAGTGCCGGGACGCAGGCCGAACTCTTGGCCGCCGCCGTGCATCAGCGGTTGCATGCGCAGTTGACGGCGGTTGCGGACGACCAAGCAGCCAACCCCTTTCGGGCCATGAAACTTATGCGCTGACAGCGAGAGCAAGTCGATAGGGATTTTTTGCAGATTGATGGCAAACTTGCCGACCGCCTGGGCGGCATCGACATGAAGCAACACTCCGGCCTGCGCGGCAAGCTCGGCCACTTCGGCGATGGGCTGCATGATGCCGGTTTCGTTGTTGGTATGCTGCAAAGAAACCAGCAAAGTGTCGGGCCGCAGCGCCCGCGCCACAGCATCAGGCTCGACCCACCCGGCGCTGTTGGGGCTTAGGTAGGTGACTTCATAGCCCTCGCGTTGCAACGCGGCACAACACGCCAACACCGATTTGTGCTCGATGACCGATGTCACTAAATGGCGTCCCTGCGCGGCATGGGCCAGTGCGATGCCGCGCAGCGCCAAATTGTTCGCCTCAGTCGCGCCTGACGTGAAAACCACTTCGTCGGCCTCGCACCCTAATTCGGCGGCAATCTCCACTCGTGCCGACGCGACTACGGCAGCGGCAGCTTGTCCAGGGAGGTGGGCTGCGGAAGAAGGGTTGGCATAAGCACACTCGCCGCCAAGCAGTTCGAGCATTCGAGCCAACACTTCAGGAGCGATGGCTGTGGTCGCCGCCGTGTCAAAATAAAGCGTTTTCACAGCCGCACCATGCGCTCTGGCATAGATAACATCTCCATCAAATCTTGTCCAAACCTGCCGCCAGCGCGGCTTTTCCAAGGCTAAAAATGTTCCAAAATGCCGCCTATGCTAGGTTGCCTCTGGCATCAAGGGCAAAAGCCCAGTGGGTGCGTTTTGAATTGCCGAATGGCCTGTTTGCGTGCTTCAATAACGCAGATTTCGCGTAGCTTACCAGAAAAATGGTGGCTTCGGCTAACACAACATCGCCGCACTCCTGTTGGCGGTTTTGGACTTGGCGGCTTGTTCCAGCTTGCGCCCAAAGGCATTGGCAATAATGCCAATCTCGGCATGGTTCAATTCGCCAAGTCTCAGGGTAACACTTTACTACGGCACTCAAAAGGCTCGACCCCATGAAAACAAAGGCTTTGGCCTTGTGGTGCTTTGCCAAAAGTGTAACCCTCGCTTGAACCACGCTGCGTTTTACATCTATTCCGATTGCAGCCGGTGGACAGATGACAACTTCAAGCTCGCTTGGCGACTTCTGGAAGAAGCCCATGTCGCCATTACACCGGGCAAGGATTTCGGCCTGAACGAACCACAACGCCATCTGCGCTTTGCCTACACGGCCTCGCTGGAGCGTCTGACCGAAGGATTAAGGTGATATCCAATAAAGAACATCCCATCCGAAGGCCAAGCTGGTGCTTGGCGCTCCCAGAAGGAACGCCAAGCACCAGCTTGGCAAGGTTATTTGCGGAGGAATAGTTAGTGCCTGAACGAAAAGCACCATCAACATTATAAAACAATATGTTATAATAAGCCTATGGACTTGAAGATTCTCGTCAAAAAGGCTTTGACAGGCTC
>CAIZPP010000130.1 GCA_903934875.1 uncultured Methylococcaceae bacterium | reverse complement strand
GTTAAGAAAAAACACTGTACATGAATGCAAATCAGGACTCCTAGCGGTGAAAAAAATGGCACATAGGCGGTTTTGACGGTCAACAAAAGTCGTTGCCAAAATGACGGAACACGCCTGTTGCGCCTTACCGCGTTGAGGCAAGCCCGTTAGTGAATTATTATACGCGTTTAAATGATTGGTTGGCATACATTTATGAAAAGGGTATGTGAAGTATGGGGATATCTTTATGTACAGCATTTTCATCTTTAAAATATACCTAGTAAAGGATATTCTGCTAGCATTTCAAGTTAACCGAATAACTTGCCCATTCATTCCAGCTATCAAGTAACTATTTGATGTTGAAAATGCTGTAACTGAACATCCTTTTTTAGGCATATTTTAAAGATGAAAACTCTGCATAAAAGCACCACCATACTCCTTATCAAGTAAGGTGATTCCCAATAATGAATCCACCGACCATTTAAAGTTGAAAACGCTGTATGACCGACCACACCAAAATCAGTCCGAGCACAAGAAACCCCACCACCCCCAACAAAGCTTTGCGGCGACTTGCTGTAATAATCTGGTCTTGGCTGGTCGAGGATAGGATAAAAGGCCGTCCGTCCGCCGGTTTTTTTAATAAATTGATTTCCGGCTGCTGCTGGCGTTCGCGCCAAGTCGAGATAACCTCCCTTTCAGCCGCCTGCCTGACTCTATCCCACTCGCCCAGGTCAATCTGTCCGTCCCTATTGGTGTCAAACCGCTGCAACAGCCCGTTGCTATCCCGCTTCCACAGGGAAAGCAAATCACCGGTCGCCTGGCTAACGCTTGCTTGCACACTGTCGCCCATACCGCTAAACTGGCCTATGGCATAAAGAGCGTCATATTCATGAAGCCGGTATTCGGTGTAACGAAAGGAACCGTTGGAAAACAGCATATCCCAAACACTGGTTTTTTTGGGCGAGAACAGCGGCCGGGGCGTATTACCGCGCCAGCAGACTTTGACGGAGGGTATCACCTCGGCACCGTCGGGATCGACCACACACTGCCCGGTTTGATCCACTATATAGAAAATAGCATCACTGGTGCCACTTTCAACCGTAGTCCAGCGACTGCGCTCCCCCCTGGAATCGCCAGACTGCTCCACCTTGTAGCGATACCACACACAAGGCTTGCCGCTAACCGGCGCGTATATCGGCTCGCCGGGCATCATTTTCGCCCAGCCTTCCAACTCAATATAACCTTGGGCGGCAGAACGCAACTTGGAAGTCGGCATGTCGACGATTAAACGGGATCGGTAAATCGCGTTAACACCGGCATAACAACTGGCAACGGCGGCAATGCCGATGATGCCCCCGCACACAAAAAATGCCAATGGGGAGAGGAATTGTACAAAGCCAGCGCAGTTGGCGAGCAGAGTGCTTGACATTCTTACCCAAATAAAGCTCTTATATCTACGTCTGCCTTTTCTTCCACGCTTAATTGCAGCAAATCGAAACTATCAAAGTCAAATAGGCGGGCGACAAAAATATCGGGAAACTGCTCAAGGCGGACATTGTTGTTGTTGACCACCTCGTTATAATACTCGCGGCGGTCAGCGATAGCGTTTTCCAATCCGGTGATGCGCGCTTCAAGATTTCGGAAGGACTCGTCCGCCTTCAGTTCGGGATACGCTTCAGCACTGGCGAAAAGGCTCAACAGGCCGTTTTGAAGATCGCTCTCGGCCACTCCAAGCGCACGCAGGTTGGATGTTTGCCGGGCGGAGAAAACACTGGCCCGAGCCAGCATGACTTTTTCCAAGGTCTTACGCTCGTGCCGCATGTATTGTTTGCAGGTTTCAACGAGCTTGGGCAATTCATCGTGGCGTTGCTTAAGCAGCACATCAATATTTGACCACGCTTTTGCGGTATCATGTTTAAGGCTTACCAGCCGATTGTAGATAATGATGACATAAAGAGCCGCAATAGCCGTTATGCCAAACAGAATGAAGCCACCTTCGATCATGGGACTCTCCTGAGGTTATCAAGGTATGGGGCTAAACAGAAGTGGATTATAGACTAAGATGTCATAGAGTGGCATCGCTAACCGAAATGAGTGCAGTTAAAGTGCCAATTAAAGCCTATAAAGATAAACTTCCCATCGTTGGTGGCAACGTATACATCGACGAAATGGCCTTGGTGATCGGCGATGTCATCCTCGGCGATGACACCTCCCTCTGGCCTATGTGTGTGTTGCGCGGCGATGTCAACCGCATCACGATTGGTGCCAGAACCAATATCCAAGACGGATGCGTACTGCATGTCACCCATCCCAATGAGCATTCGCCCGACGGCTATCCAATGTTGGTGGGCACCGATGTAACAGTCGGGCACAGCGTGGTGCTGCACGGTTGCCGCATCGGCAATCACTGCTTGATAGGCATTGGCACCATTGTCATGGATGGTGCGATTATTGAGGACGAGGTCATCCTTGGGGCGGGTAGCTTGGTTCCGCCCGGCAGAATATTGGAGACGGGATTTCTTTATATAGGTTCTCCCGCCAGAAAGGCCAGAGCTTTGACTAATGAGGAAATAAATTTTTTACGCTATTCTGCAAAACATTATATTTCACTGAAGAATGATTATATTTTGATGTTGAAAACACTGTAGCTTTTGGGCTTCCCTCAACGCGGTATGGCGCAACAGGCGTAAGCCGTAGTTTTGGCAACGTCTTTTTGTTGCTCGACAAACAACGGCCTATGCGCCACTACATGGCTAGTAGTCGCGATTTGCATTTATGCACAGCGTTTTTTCTTAACAAAGAAAAATAATAAAGGACACTCAATCAAACCATCCTGTGCGTGAACTGCTTTGCAACATGATATAACCCAACAAGTAACTCTTCGATATTAAAAACACTGTGACTAGGATATGGAGAAGAACGCCAATGAAAAGAAATTTAATTGTAGCCTTGTTGTTTGCCTGTGCGCTGCCGTGGTCTAACCTAAGGGCAGACCCTAATTATTGTCCTTATACCAATATTTCTTCATCTCCCTATGTTACGAGCGCATCGTCCTCATGCCTTGATATTGCGCAATTTCCCCTTTCAATTTGTTTGAAAAACATAACAGACACTACAACCACTCCAGACAACACGTACCACTCTTCTTCCTCCTTAGCAATTGATCCTGTAGGAGGGAGGATATACCAAGCCCTGTTTAAAGCGACCGACTGGACCGGCCAATTGTTGGCTTATCAGATCGATCCGACAACGGGCATCCCGGCTCAAACTTCGCTCTGGGATGCTGGAAATGTTCTGACAACGCTAAATAATAATGGTTTTTCACTCAATGCATATACTTTCTTCCATCCCAGTAATAACAGTTTAAAAAGTAGATGTCCGGGTTCGAGTTACTGCACTGCAAACTTACTATCAGGCATCCTATTCAATTACTTAAATCTTAGCGATGCACAGATTAATGTACTAGACCCTAATAACCTCTACTCTAATCCTACAAATTCTATAACAAATTCTATAACAGATTATTTTACTGGCTACCGTACATGTGAAGCACCTAATACATGTACCAATAATAGTAAAAATAATAAATCTAAATTTAGTTTCAGACAGCGCCCTGTGTTATTAGGCGATTTGGTTAACTCAGATCCTTTGTTTGTCGGGTCTGAGGATTTTAACTATGATGGCCTGATAGAAAGCACAACCTCGTCTTATCGGACGTTCGTAAACAATAAAAGCCTGGTAGACACAAGCGGGAATTCACCACGCTCTAGAATGGTGTATGTCGGTGGCAATGATGGCAGGTTACATGGCTTTGAAGCTGGCACTTGGAATACTAAAAACAATGCCTTCGATAGCGGGCAGGGGACAGAGTTATTCTCCTTTTTTCCTGGTAGCGTTATAGGTAATGATCTTTATTTACGGGCATTTGACTCTACATCATATACTCAAACGCCATTTACCACAAAGAATCCGCTATACCATAAATATTTGGTGGATGGTTCGCCTAAAGCGGCGGATGCCTATTTCAACGGGGCTTGGCATACGGTCTTGCTGGGCACAACCGCCGGCGCAGCCAGTACCGGATTAGCCACTGGTACGGATGGAAAACTTGACAATGGTGGGAGCATTTTTGCCTTAGATGTGACCAATCCAAGCGACTTTACCACTATTAGCACAGGGACTGGCAAGATACTTTGGGAATTCACCAATAACCCCGTTCTTAGAAATAGTGCTAATAGTAACAAAATTCCTTTCGACTGGGCGGATTCCGACTTAGGTATAACCTTGTCCCAACCTAGTTTGGTGAGAATGCAAAACAAAAAATGGGCAGCGATTGTGGGCAACGGCTATAACAGCCCAAACCAAATACCGGTATTGTATATTCTGGATGTCAGCAAGACACCAGCAGACCCCAATTTCATCATCGCCAAAATATCCCCTTGCACAGCCAATTCCAGCGCCTGCCCTGGCAGCATCAATGGCTTATCAACACCCATTGCAGTGGATGTGGATGGCGACCGCAAGGCGGATTACATTTATGCAGGCGACCTGCAAGGCAATTTGTGGAAATTTGATGTGAACTGCCCTCCTCCGACTCCTCCGACTCCTTCGACCGGCAGCGACAATCCTGATTGCCAGCCAAGTAAAACAAACACGGACCAGCCAAGTAAAACAAGCACGTATTGGGGAATTGCCAATAATGGAAAGCCCTTGTTTGTCGCCTGCGCCACAACCGACATACCTTGTAAAGATGCTGATCGCCAACCAATCACGAGCAAACCGCAAGTAGGCAGCGTCAGCGCAGCCCAAGCCAACTCGCTTTTCAGCGCAGCCCAAGCCAAATCAATTTCTACCCCCAAGAAAGCATCAATGATGGTGTATTTTGGCACTGGATCCTATTTAGGGCTTTGTGACATTGAGGCATCTCCTAGTGGCAGCACTTGTTCACAACAAGACTTTGCACAACAACAAACCTTCTATGCCCTGTGGGACAAAAACACAGGGGATGCAAGCATCGACACCATAGCTGGACGCAGCAGCCTCTACCCACAGACCATATTAACCCCAAAAAAGATAACTCAAAGCGACGGTAATACCGCCGTAACCAATGTGCGCCTGACATCAGTGGCACCGTTAAATCTGCCGTGTTACCAAGCCAACCCGAATACTCAATGTACCCTGACGGATGGCACAAAAGTGAGTTCACAATCGGGATGGTATTTAGATTTGTACAAAACCCCAGTCTCTAGCGTTCCAGGTCCAAGCGAGCGTTCAGTCTATTTTCCATTATTGCTGAATGGCAATATCGTTTTCACCCCATTGATCCCCTCCTCCGATCCTTGCACTACTCAGCCATCCAGTATGCTTATGGAACTCGATGCCATCACTGGGAACAGGCCAAGCAATCCGTCGTTCCTAAACCTTTTTGGCAGCAACCCGTCTGGCAATTCACCTACGAATGATTTCGTAATGGCGGACGGGACCACAATGGCACCCTCTGGCGTTCAAAGCACCGTGGGCATCCTCAAAACCCCCGCGTTGGTAAAAACGCCTAGTGCGCTAGTTAAGACCTTCGGCGGATCAACCGGTGGCATTCAGCAGGTCCGCGATCCCATAGATTCTCTAGGCCGGGTCTCTTGGCGGCAATTGCGCTAATCCTACAGCGTATTCAACATCAAAGAGTTACTAGATAGCTGGAATGAAATGGCACTCAATCAAACCATCCTGTGTGTGAACTGCTTTGCAAAATGATATAACTTAACAAGTAACTCTTCGATGTTAAAAACGCTGTATTGGAGACAACTATGAATCGAGGCATCCTATTCGTCGTTTCTGCCCCTTCAGGGGCAGGCAAGACTAGCCTAGCCAGACAACTGCGCACACAAGTTGAGGGTTTCTCGGTGTCCGTATCCCATACTACTCGCAGCAAGCGGCCGGGAGAAGCGGACGGGGTGGATTACTTTTTCACCCCCCGCGAAGCTTTTGAGGAAATGGTCCGCGCCGGGGAATTTTTAGAATATGCCCACGTTTTCGACAACTACTACGGAACCGCCCGCGCTACCGTGGAAATTCTCTTGGCTTCAGGCAAAGATGTGCTGCTTGAGATCGACTGGCAAGGTGCCCGCCAAATCAAGGCACAAATGCCCGAGTGCCAGACTCTGTTTATCTTGCCTCCTTCACGCGAGGCATTGTCGCAACGCCTCTACGGACGGGGGCAAGACGACGAGGCAACCATCGCTCGCCGGATGCGCGATGCAATAGCGGAAATGTCCCACTATGCCGAATACGACTATCTGATCATCAACGACGATTTCGACACCGCCATTGCGGAAATTCGCAGCATTGTACTCGCCTGCCGCTTGCGGACATCCATTCAGTCCATGCGTAACAAAGCCCTGATTACGGATTTGTTGGGGTGAAGGCAAATCGAATGTGGCTTTACTTCCACAGCTATAGGCTTTGCTGTCAATTTGACGGTTTGATTAGTCGAGTCTGCAACACCCCCCAGGTTGGCACTTCTTTAGGCAACTCCAATCCAGCATCTGCATCACCGCTATTGATTGGATTAGGCTCCACAAACGGTTTGTAGGGCTTAATTGCGACCGGAACTGTATGCTCTAATACGGGCATCATTTGGAGCGGGAATGGTTTCAACCCATATTCTTGCGCATACCTCATAGCCCGCAGAGGATTTCTGGAATTTCCGATCAATCTGCTGTGTGCTGAATGATGGAATACTGGATGCTTATCATTTTGCTGCATCCCATTCCAAAATACTGTCACTATGTTTGCAGCAGGGGCATCCCCACTGCCACTACCCCTTGCCCCCTCCAGTTCTCCTATAAAATCTACTAAGTAATTATTTCCAGCAGAATTGACAAGATAGTTAGGGGCAGGCTTGGGTTCGATTTCTGGTGGCTGGATAGCCATTGCCACCGGTTGGGCTAGCGGTGAAATAGTCAAAGTGCCGTCGTTGATGGATTTGATATTGTAATTGCCGTTAGTGCCTACACCCACACCGCCGACCTTGTAAGCTTGAGCCGTACCGGGCAGGTAAACACCCGCCGCCGTGGTACTATCCGCAGTACTGCCCACACTGAAACCAAACAGAGTCTTGGCATTTTCAGTACCAGCCATACCCAGCCCTCCCACAATGTATTCTGCCGGGACTGTCGGCACAGGATTAGTGGCATCGCCGTAAGTTCTTGTGCCGGGGGCGTTACTGCCCGCCGTCAGGGTAATGGTACGGTAGCTAATCCCTCCGTTGCCGCTGGCCCCTGCAAGGGTGTAATTACCCGCAGATGAACCGCCTAGAGTCAGACCGGCAATATTGAGACCATTGGGGGCTGGGCCATTAATGGTGTAAGTGCCTACGTTGGCACTGCCTGCCGTGGCACTGCCAGCAAAGTTTAGCGCATCGTTTCCAACCAAATTAGTGGCACTGAACAGAGTGCCATCTAGGCCGGTAGTACTGTCATAGACGCGCGTGCCTGTAATGACCACTGGGAGCGGATTAACCGTGAGCGCCCCATTGGCATAATTAATGCGCTCATAATCGGAAGCAGAGAAGCTGCCTCCAACGGCGTTACTGGCGGTTATGACATAGGGGCTGGCCGTTACAGCAGCGGTTGCCGGCACACCGGTGCTGGTTAGGGTAACGCTGCCTACGGTCTCACCGTTTTGCAGTCCGGCCGCAGTAAATTCGGTACCCGCAAAGCTCACCGTCTGACCGTAGGTCTTGTTGGCGCTATCTGCGGTAACGGTAATGGCGGCTGCCGGATTAATAGACAATGCACCGTTGACATAGCGAATCGTGTAATCGCTAGGCGTGAAAGTGCCGCCGGAGGCATTGCTAGCACTGATAACATAAGGGCTGCCCGCGACATGTGCAGATGCCACCGAGCCAAGGCTGCCAAGGTTGACGCTTCCAATAGTCTCGCCATTTTGCAAACCGCTGGAGCCAAATTCTGTGCCTGTAAAACTTATGGTCTGGCCGTAAGTCTTGCCGGCATTGTTAGCTGTGACAGTCAGTGCCACCGGGTCGATGGTCAGTATGCTGTTGACAAATGCCATTGCATTGCCATTGCTGGAAGTCATGCCGCCCTGTGCGACGGCAATTGTGTAATTAGGGGAATTGGGGTCAGTACTGTCAGGATTGACGACATGCGCAGTGGCTACAGAGCCGGTGGAGGTGACAAGTGGGGTTCCGTTGAATGCTATTAAACTATCTTGGGTAAAGGCGCCATTGTTTTGTCCGTTACCTGTGTAGAAACCGCTGGCAGTCCAATGCGTCGAAACATCAATAGCCGTGCCATAGGTTTTAGACAAGGTATCCCCAGTGAAAGTGACAGTGGGCTGGTAGGCGAACAGGTACCGATTGCCGGTCAAAGTGCTGCTGGGGTAGTTGGCGTACGCCACATTCCATCCGGCAATGTTGTTACTGGCCAAAACATTGTTATTGGCCGGTCCAAAGATATCATTCGTCGGATTGTTGGAGTACACCAACCAGCGCCCACCTCCATTGGAAATAGAGATGGCACTGGTTCCAGCATCGTTGATAAACCGCTGGTTGGCAGACAGGGCAACAGCGGTGATGCCTGCGGGGTCTGAGCCGGTGACGGTGCTGCCAGCGGCCAGGGTGATACCGTCCGTCGTGGCGTTAGACGGGTTTCGCAAATATACGGTGTTGAAATTAGAGGTCACAGCAGCGACGGTTAACATGCCGCTGGTGTTTGCCACATCAATAGCACCACTGCTTCCACTAATAGCAGTTGCTAAGGCCGTTAGAGTGGTTGACTGGTTATTCGAAAGGTATATTCCACCCACACCGGGCTTACCGCCGAGTGTCGTGTCGCTGCTGGTGGTGTTGATGACGGAAGCTGCCGTGGTTATTGGATTGACGCTTGAACCGATAGCCACCCCGGCATCCAAGGTCAAACCAGTATGTCCGCCTGCCGTGACCAGCCCCCCACTTCCACTGTTGAAAATGCTGCCAGATGGAGCTGCCAACGTCAAACTATCTGCAAAGTTGCCAATAGACGCATTGATATAGATTGTATCGCTGGCAAGGGATGTCAGGCTAACTGTGCGCCCCGTTCCCACGCTTAAACCTTGAGTAATATCGACCCGGCTGGTTTCCAAAGTGTTTTCCTCAATCAGGCTAATATTGCCCAGTGCACCTGTGCCATAAGTAGTAAGGCTCAATGGGGTGAGGTTGCCATTGCCACTGGTGTTGGTCAAAACCACTCCATTCACACCTATACCACCAGCCGCCGTGAGCGTCAAACCGCCCCCCTGAGCCGTGTTGGTGGTGATGATTGTTCCGCCTGCGCCGTTGATATCGCCAACACTGGTAGTTAAGTTCACCGAGCCAAAACCAGTGTTCACATTATAGGCGATGGTCAAATTACCCCTCACATCAAGGTTCACCGCTTGATTGCCACTGGTGATGCCGTTTGTCAAACCAAGCGATCCTACCGTCAAAAAAGAATCATTGGAGTAGTTAATAGAACCACCGCTGGTATTGGCGGCCAGCATGGTGACATCATTGCTGGTTTGTTTTAGGGTGAATGGACCGGTGCCTTGCAATAGTAGTCCTGCCCCACCGATCTTGCCCCCGGCGTTCTCGGTGGCACCGCCAGCGCTGTTAAGCACCACGTTGCCCGCGCCGCCTTGCAGTTGGTTGTCCAGCGTGATGCCTTTGCCCGCGCCGGTGGTGCTGAGGCTGATGCCCGCGCCGCTGACGGTGCCGGTGACATCAAGCGCGGC
>CAIZPP010000129.1 GCA_903934875.1 uncultured Methylococcaceae bacterium | reverse complement strand
TCACCGCTAGGAGTCCCGATTTACATTTGTGTACAGCGTTTTTTCTTAAAAAAGAAAAATAATAAAGGACACTCAATCAAACCATCCTGAGTGTGAACTGCTTTGCAAAATGATATAACCCAACAAGTAACTCTTCGATATTAAAAATGCTGTATCCCTAATAAAGGATATTCAGTCAACCATTCAGGTTAACCGAATAATCTGTGTTATAATACCAACTATCAAGTAACTCTTTGATGTTGAAAACGCTGTAATATCATTATATTGTATTATTATTCCAGCCCTATAGGAAGCCCACACCATGCCCAAGGTCTCGTATTCTTTCGACAACCAGCGCTGTTTTATCATTGAGCAATACAACGACGCAGCCCCGTTTGCGAGCTTCTTGCCCGGTATCGCCGGTGTCAGCGGAATTCCGGCATGGGTTTTTTATGTGAACCGGGGGCAGGTTATCGCCAGCTTCGGGGTGCGCAACAAAGACGGGGCTATGCTGGAGTTTTTTCCGGCAGATAAAGCCTACCAACTCACCGCCTCGCGGGGGTTCCGAACCTTCCTGAAAATTTCTGATGGCAAGCACAGTGTCACTCATGAGCCTTTCCAACGTGGATCAGCGCGGGACAATGCCGTTGAATTTAGCTTAGATGTTCCCCTCCCCCCCGACCCCTCTCCCTCTAAGGTAGAGGGGAGAAAAGCCCCTCCCCCCTGCGTGGGGAGGGGCTGGGGAGAGGGGCAAGCTAAATCATTGGGTGTACGTCAACGACTTTATGTGTCCCCGCATGAAGTGGGCGTGGAGGAAATCCATCCCGGCCTAGGTCTGGCGATTCGAGCCGATATGTTCACCCTGCCCGAAGCGCCCTTGGCCGGGCTGGTGCGCCGAGTGAGGGTGCAAAATACCTCGCAACAGGCCAAAACGGTGGAGATTGTTGACGGCCTGCCGCAAGTGCTTCCCTTTGGCATCAACCAGTGGTGTGTCAAGTTCATGAGCCGCACCGTTGAAGCCTATATGGTGGTAGAGGGCGTTACCGATAACTGCCCTTATTTTCGGCTGAAAGTGTTGACTGGGGACACGCCCTTAGTGGAACCCGTGGTGGCGGGCAATTTCTTTGTCGGGTTTTTGCACGGACAGCGCACCCGCGTGTTGGTCGATGCGGAGAGGATATTTGGCTTGGCCGATGACTTTTCTTATCCAGAACGGTTCTTTGCCGCCGAGCCGCTGGACTTTGGCCGGCAAGTGGCGGGCAATCGCACCCCCTCTGCCTTCCAAGCCTTGACACTGGAATTGGCCCCCGGAGAAGCCCAAGTGTTTTACGGGCTTTATGGCCATGTGCAATCTTGGCCTGCTTTGCAGGAGTTTTTGCTGGGTATCACTGACGATCAGTATTTCGAGTCTAAGCGCGAGGAAAACCGTCGCTTGCTGGACGGCATCACCCAAGCGGCTTTCACCGCCACGGCAAACCCGTTGTTTGATGCCTATGCTAGACAGTGCTATCTGGATAACGGGATGCGCGGCGGATTTTCCGTCGCGGTGCCAGGCGGCAAACATTTGTATTTATTTGGCCGTAAGCATGGCGATCTGGAACGGGATTACAATGATTTTTTGCTGCAAGACTCGCCTTTTTCAGAAGGCAATGGCGATTTCCGCGATGTGTTGCAAAACCGGCGCATGGATTTGTTTTTTGACCCTGGGCTAGATGCCAAAAACATCCACTATTTTTTTAATCTCATCCAGCCTGATGGCTACAACCCGCAGCAACTGCGCAATACGCGCTTTATTGTGGAGGCTTCCGCCTTCCGCCACTACATGGAGCAATTTCCAGGGCTGGCGGAGGTGCTTGCCCATCCCTTCAAATATGCGGATTTATGGCGGGTTTTGCAGGCCAAAAGCAAATCCCCCCTAACCCCTCTTTTTCAAAGGGGGGGACAGGTTAACTCGTTTTCGGAGTCGGTCTTAATCAATCCGACGGGGGACATGGCAGCGGTCATCACCGAACTGTTAAGGGATGCGAGGGAAATCGAAGATGTTGAATTTGACCGGGGTTACTGGTCGGACCATTGGACTTACTTGGTGGATTTGCTGGAAAGTTACGCGGCCATTTACCCGGACCGCATTGCCTCACTATTCCATGAGCAGCGTTACACCTTTTACGATCCCATCCATTTCGTCTTGCCCCGCTCCTGCAAATACGTCGTCACTCCCAAGGGTGTGCGCCAGTATGGGGCGGTTGTGGAGCGTAAAGAAAAACGGGCATTGATCGCTTCGCGGACGGAGTGTCGGCACCATGTCCGCAACCAAGCCGGCGAAGGCCAGGTAGTGGTCACCACCTTGCTGGGGAAAATCCTCACGCTGGTGGTCAACAAGCTGGCATCCCTGGACCCCGAGGGCGTGGGCATAGAAATGGAGGCCGACCGCCCCGGCTGGTGCGATGCCATGAACGGATTGCCGGGGCTGTTGGGTTCCTCGGTGAATGAAACCATCGAGCTTAAGCGCTTGGTGGATTTTACTTTGAGGTATTTGGCTGGCATTGAGGGAATGCTCGCCCTGCCCGTTGAATTGGCAGGCTTCATCAACGGACTCGAAAGCCTATTGCATCGCCCCAATGTGGCGGCCCAAAATTTTTGGCAGGAAAGCCATGACCTGAAGGAAGCCTACAGAGAACAGGTTTTCATGGGCTTCCAAGGAGCGGAAAACACAAAAACCTTGGATGCTGTTGAGCATTTCCTCAACACGGTCTCCGATTATTTGCAAACAGCCATTGCCAAAGCGAGGACGGCGGAAGGGATAGTCACCTATTTCGCTTATCAGGCTGAAGAGTATCGTATAAACGACGGCTCTGTGGCAGTGACGTGCTTCCGATCACAGCCTTTGCCCTTGTTTCTAGAAGGCTTCGTACACGCCATGCGCATTGCCTCACCGGATGAGGCCAGAAATCTTTACCAAGCCGTGTGCGATAGCCAATTGTTCGATACCACGCTCGGCATGTTCCGCGTCAATGTTCCCCTGGGTGACAATGCTTTAGACTTCGGGCGGATCGGCATATTCAACTATGGCTGGTTGGAAAATGGGTCTGTTTTCCTGCACATGCATTACAAATTCGTGTTGGAAATGGCCCGACGCGGACTCATCCATGAATTTTATCAGCAGATGGAAAATCTGCTAGTGCCATTCCACGACCCGGCAGAATACTGCCGCAGCCCGATCGAAAATGTCAGCTTTATCGTCAGCAGCGGTTTTACAATTGACCCGCGAGAACAAGGCCGGGGATGTGTGGCACGGCTGTCCGGAGCCACGGTGGAGTTTCTGCATTTGTGGACCCATCTATTTCTGGGTCCATCCCCCTTTTTGTTTGCACACGGCCGCTTGCTGTTCCGTCCTGCGCCTAGCCTGTCAAATGCACTTTTCTCCACCGAAAAGCAGCTAGTCACGCCTTTTGGCGCAGCAGAGGAATTGCCATGCGACTCGGTAGCCTGCGCCTTGCTGGGCAACACGCTGTTGGTGTACCTCAATCCGCAACGGCTAGACACTTTCGGAGCGGAGAGGGTAATGCCCGTGCGCTATCAATTGCATGGGCGGGATGGCACCGTGCTAAACGTGGAAGCTGCCTATCTGGAAGGTGGCACCGCCGAAGCCTTGCGCTTGGGCCAGTTCAGACGGGTGGATGTGGAATTACAGCGTTTTTAATATCAGATAACTGATGTTACGCAACCGTGTAGGCTGTAGCCCGGATGTTGTGGAGTGCGGCGACTCGTCGCCGCCTTTTGCGTCCAGCGGCGACGAGTCGCCGCACTCCACAAGTTGCCATCCTCTAGCGATGACTGCGTAACGT
>CAIZPP010000128.1 GCA_903934875.1 uncultured Methylococcaceae bacterium | reverse complement strand
TGGTCGTCCACAAATTCCCAGAAGGAATACTGGTTGCGCGATTCATACAGTCTCGACAAACCCGTGTCGGCCATCATCGAATTGATTTCCGCCCCCGACACGGAACCGTCATTCAGCACAACATCCCCTGCCACGGCTGAACCCGTTACGGACACGGTGAACGCAAGCGCACAAACGGCTAGTTTCGCCGTCGGCCACAGGCCCGCTGTTTTTCTTATGCTCGTACTCGTCTGCTGGGTTTTCATGGTGATGTGGTGTCTTTCGTCAGGATGGTGGAAATGGCCCCTGAAACCTGCCATCCGCCCAAGGTGTTGTCCCTGATGGTATGCACCATGCGATCCAGCCACACTCGGCTGGTGCGCTTGGCTAGGTCGCTTTCGGCCCCCAACACCACGGCGATGCTGGGTTGTGTAACCCCGCGTCTTTTGATGACAACCACGCCCTCGCCAAAAACTATGTCTGCTTGGTCAATGTCTTTCATGTTTTCTCATTACTTGTCGGTGTCATGGCTTGCCCTTGGGCGGGCAAACTTGGCAGGGTCAGGGTCAACCAGTCCGGTGGGGACGACAAAAGCCCTGAACGACTGGTTCTTTTCCGATTGAAAGCTAAAAACTTGAACATCGAGTATTAAGCGTGTAAATTCACGGCATCCAGCCATTCTATCTATGGAGTACAGCCTATGCCCAAAACCTCCTATCTTTGCATTCTCCTACTAGTCATGTCCGGCCCTGCGGCGGCGATGACCGAAAAACAGCAACTCGAAGGGCTGGAATCCATTCATGAATGGGATGCCGCCTACCCGCTGGCGCTGAAACTGGCCGGGCAAAGCGGCGGTTTTGAAGACTGGTATAAGGTGGCCGAACGCTACGCCGCCGTCGATCAAAACGGCTTCGCCTATCTCAAAACGTGGCAACAAGCCGAGCAAAGCCGCCACGAAGACAACTACCGCCGTTTCGCCAAGCTCACGCCGAAGCCACCCACCGTCTCGTTGGCCTCCGCCGCCGTCCACCGCGTGTTTCAAGCGGTGGACGCCCATCCCGACGTGGACGCCTACGCCCGCTTCATTCAAGACTTCCCCGGCTACCCGGAAAGCCTCGCCGCCCTCACTCGTGTGCATGGCCTGCTGTACCAAAAAGCCAAAGCCGCCAACACGCCCGAAGAATACGACCGCTACGCCGCCGCCTTCCCCGAAGCCGAACAAGCCAAAGACGCCGAAGCCGCCGCATGGCGCATCGAAAAAGACTCACTTGCCCGCGCCCTAGCCAGCGTCGATCCTAACCGCCGCGAAGACGGGCTGAACCGCGTCGCCAACCAACTCCTCACCCAAGCCCTGCAAGACGAACACGCCGCCGCCGACCCCGCGCAAACCTATCGCCGCCTCGCCGCCGAGCGCAAATTCCGCCTGTTGCAAGAAACCCCCGAATTCAACGGCACTCACGCCCTAATCAACGCCCTGCTGCGCGCAGAAGACATCCAACGCTTCCAAGCCCTCACCGCCCAAATCCACAGCGAAAACGTCCAAACCCGCCAGCAGATCGAGCAAGCCCGCCTCGCCTTGGTCGAAACCGTCACCGAGCAATCCAAAGCCCTCAAACAACAAATCGCCGTGCAAGGCCAAACCCTGCAAGCCGCGCTTGAAGCCTACAACCAAGCCACCGACCGGCGCTTGGACACCATTGACAGCGGACTCGGCCAACTCAAAATCGGGCTGGACGATGCCCGGCGGCAACTGGCGGAACAGCAAAATGCTTCCATATGCGACGGCTGGACTTGCGCCTTGAGCGTCGCGGCGGATGTTCTGCCGGGCGGCGCTTACGCTAAATTCGGTGCGGCCATGCTCACCAAGATACCCGCCATCAAACAATTTCTTCTTTGAGGACAAACGCCCATGCAACGCTCAGTCTGGCTGACCACCGCCCTATTCGCCCTGCTGCCCGCCGCCGCGTGGGCTGATGCCCAAATCGTCATACACACCGAACCGGCGGATGTCCAGGTCTATGTGGATGGCATCTTAAAAGGCGACCATACCCCGCTGCATGTACCGAGTCTTGCGGCGGGCAAGCATACGGTCGAAGTAAAGAAATCAGGGCTAGTTGGTGAACTCCGTAATTTTGAAATTGGCGATGGTGTGACTATGCCACTGGAATTCAAGTTAGTGGCAGAACCACCTGGAAGTTCTGCGCCTAAAGAATGCAATATATGTCCAGAGATGGTGAACATACCCGCCGGGGAATTCTGGATTGGTTCGGCTAATGGTGAGCCTGAAACTGATAGGGAGGAAAAGCCAAGGCACAAGATCCAAGTTAAGGAGTTTATGCTTGGGAAATACGAAATAACTGTGGAGCAGTTCTCTGCATTTATGAAAGAAAGTGGTTATCAAAAGGCGCAAGGCTGTAGCAGATATGACGGAAAATATCAGCCTGATAAAAATTGGCGAGAGCCAGGATTTGCGCAGGATGACAAAAATCCAGTAGTTTGTGTTGATGCCAAAGACGCCCAAGCCTACACCGACTGGTTAAGTCATAAAACAGGCCATCACTACCGACTACCTAACGAAGCAGAGTGGGAATATGCTGCTCGCGCCAACACGATAACACCATTTTATACTGGATATTGTATCAGTACTGATCAAGCCAATTATGACGGCACAGGTGATGATTATAATAACTGTGGGGCAAAGACTAGTGTTTGGATTGGAAAAAGTCAGCCCGTTGGATTCTATCCAGCAAATCCTTGGGGATTATATGATATGGCTGGCAATGCGGCGGAATGGACGTGTTCCGCTAACACGGATAGTTACGATGGGAGTGAAACGAAATGCGCTCTTGATGCAGATGATAGGCAACTTAACTTTCGAGTCTTCCGAGGTGGGTCTTGGGTCAGCAACCCTAAGCGTTTGCGTTCTGCTGACAGAGGCCACTACCCATCTAGGTTTAGCGTAAATAATGTTGGCTTTCGTATAGCTAGAGATGAATAAAGGCCTAGGGGGTTGTTCTGGTTCCCAAGCAGTAGGAACTTATAAAACAAATACCTTTGGCTTATTTGATATGTTAGGTAATGTTTGGGAATTGACTTGCTCAGATGCTACTGTAGAAAGCAGCGCACGATACAATGGAAGTGAGAAAATATGTACTGGAAAAGTTGGGTGGATAATCCGTGGTGGACATTGGAGTTATGAAAGCAATACAGTTCGTTCTCGATATAGAGGTGGATATTACCCAGAATATGGTAGCGGCTACCATTTAGGTTTCCGCCTCGCCCAAGACCTTTAACCCAGCTCACGAAGGCCAATCCCCTCCCTCCCACCCCAACCACTATGTCCCGCTTAACCCAAAACCGCCGCCATCAAACAATTTCTTCGCTGAGGACAAAACCCATGCAACGTACAATCTGGCTCGCCACTGCCCTGTTCACCTTGCTGCCCGCCGCCGCCGCGTGGGCCGATGCGCAAATTGTCATCCACACCGAACCGGCTGATGCCCAGGTCTATGTGGATGGCATCTTAAAAGGCGACCATACCCCGCTGCATGTACCGGGTCTTGCGGCGGGCAAGCATACGGTCGAAGTAAAGAAATCAGGGCTAGTTGGTGAACTCCGTAATTTTGAAATTGGCGATGGTACGACCATGCCATTGGAATTCAAGTTAGTGCCGGAACAAGCCGGAAGCCCTGCGCCTAAAGAATGCGATACATGCCCGGAGATGGTGAACATACCTACTGGTGAATTCTGGATGGGGGCGGCTGATGATGGCTCCAAATATGGCGATGATGCAAAACCACGCCATAAAGTTCAAATAGCAGCGTTCAAGCTCGGCAGATATGAAGTAACTGTTGGTCAATTTGCTGCATTTGTGAAGGAAAGTGGTTATTCAACAGAAAGAAAGTGTTTTGCAAGAGAATCGCCGGGTGATGATTACGACTGGCGCGATCCAGGCTTTCCACAAAACGATAAACATCCAGTCGTCTGCGTAAACTTTCATGATGCCCGAGCTTATGCGGATTGGTTAAGTCGAAAAACCGGTCGGCACTACCGGTTGCCTACAGAAGCTGAGTGGGAATACGCTGCGCGTGCAGGCACCACGACATCTTTCTACACAGGAAATTGCATCAATACCAACCAAGCTAACTATGATGGCAAGCTGACTAAGTTTGTTGATCAAAGTGATTACAACAACTGTGGCGCTAAAACTGGAGTGTATGTAAAGAAAACTCAGCCCGTCGGATTTTATCCGCCAAACCCTTGGGGCTTGTATGATATGGCGGGTAACGCAGACGAATGGACGTGTTCTGTTCATAAGTATTCAGAATATTATAATGGCAATGAGAGTATATGCACCAATGATTTTGAGAGCAGCCTAGCTATTCGTGGCGGATCATGGGAGTCTCATCCGGTAGGTATGCGCTCCGATCTTCGCGAAGATTCTATATCTAAATCGCGAAAAAACCATCTAGGCTTCCGCCTAGCCCAAGACCTTTAACCTCACCCACGAAGCCTAACCCCAAACCCTGATTGACCGTCTGGCGTTGCTGACGGCCCACGACCCGGAGTCGGCCCGCGCCTTCCGCCGCCAACCCGACCAGTCCCGATGGATGGTTAACTTGCCTTGTGGGTATGTTTTCTTATTTTCATCGCCACCAAAGACTTATAGTTTTCGATGGAGTTTTGTCAGTCCATCAGGGCCAAGGCTTGCCGCGACAAAGCGGTAGCCGCCCAATGGCGGCGGTTCCAGCGTTCCACGGAGGGGGGCCATTAGCAGGGGTGTCAGCCCGCACACCGCCTTGTCGAATGGGTTTCTCAAATATGGGAAGGCATCAGCTTGCATTGGACACCCGTTGGATGAAATCATCGACGGACTGGCCCATCGCAACCAAATTCCCGCGTGGAAACACCGTTGCCCCGCTCTTTTC
>CAIZPP010000127.1 GCA_903934875.1 uncultured Methylococcaceae bacterium | reverse complement strand
CGGGTAACGCTCTTCCACTTGCTCAAACGCATCGGCAATGGCCTTGGCACGGCTATTGTCGTCGGGGGCATCGCGCAATTGTTGGTAAAGGTGTAGGGCTACGCTCATGGGGTATCGACTGGGATGTCTGTTTTAGTCTAGCGGGATTATATCCCAAATTCCCACAGGCAGGCACACGGCAACCGACCGCCGCTGGCGCGGCGGGCGGCGACAAGTCGCCGCACTCCAAAAAAACCAGGCGACAAGTCGCCGCACTCCAAAAAACCGGCGGCCGGGGCTAGGCAGACTAGCTACGCTCCGCTTCGCGTCTGCCTTGCCCCGGCCGCCGCCTGCTGGCCTGCCTGGCTCACGACTGAACTCGGGCGCAACGAAAGCCCATGATGTCGTTGCGGTAGTCGGGCTGGTAGTCGTAACGATACGCAGAACGGCAGATCCTCGCGTAGTCGGTCCAGGACCCGCCGCGAAGCACACGGGCCGCGCCAGTCGAGAACGCCACGTCGTCGGGGTCCTCGGAGGTATTCTGACACCATTCCCAAACCGTGCCGGACAAATCCAGCAGACCCGAACTGGAAGCCCCGCCCGGATACATCCCCACCGCTGTCGCCCTGCCCAAATCGCTCTCATAGCTATTCGCCCGCCAAGGTTCTTGTTCCGGGTTCCACTCCTGCCCCCACGGGTAGTTTAGAGGTAGGCCGGAATAAGGTCGCTTGGCGACCGTTTCCGGCATTGGGCCTGCCAGTTCGCCGGAAACGCCCGCTGGGGCGGGCTTATTCCGGCCTACCGCTGAAACTCCCTCCGCTACCGCCGCCCACTGCCATTCAAACTCTGTGGGCAAGCGAACCTCAAACCCAAGCCGGGCACTGAGCCAATGGCAAAAAATGACGGCATCATACCAGTTGACCGAATCCGCCGGGTGGTTGCCATGCCTTGCACGGTGCTTCGGCGGTGCATAAGAATCCGGCAGATCGAACGGCGCACCCGGCGGCAGATGCCAGTGCTGGCCATCATGGCATTCCCGCAGAAAGGCTTGAAATTGGGCGACTGTGACCGGAAAACGGGCTATTTCAAATGCACCGACCTCACGGGTGAGGGTTTTGATAATCTCCGAATCCGGCTTGTTCACATCGGCGCGGATTTCTATCGTCACTTCACCACTAGGAATTGACACCCAGTCTAGGTCAGGCAGGCCGTCTTTGCTCAGGCTCACGCCTTTGCGGGTGTCGCCCAAGCGGTCCAAACGCACCCCGATCATCGCCCGCCGTTCGTGGCTGGTTTTCGGTAACTCGATTTCTTGCAACATTTCCGCAGAGTCTATCGGACCAAGAAACGCCTGTTCCACAGCGGAGAACTGTTCCATCCGCAAGCCTAAATGTGCCAACATCTGTGCCACTTCCACCACCCGCTCGTCGGGCCAGAGGTGCGCGTCTTGCCGGTCGTGGGCATCCCAATAAGCCGCCAGTTGCGTGATCTGCCGCCGCAGCCTATGGTCGTCGGCGGTTTGTGTCACCCAATCGGCGAGTGTGCGCCAACTCTTGAATAAGGCTTCATGGGCCACCTCGATAGTGGCCGCCTCGCCGTCCCCGTCGGCCACCAATAGCCGCGCCTTGGTCAGCGCGTTGATTAATAAAACCGACTCGGTCTTCAAGACCGAGTCGGTTTGCTGTGTTTGTGTCGGATGCAGGATATCGCCCAATTTGGCGCGGCGGCGCGTAGGCTCGCCGCGCTCGTCCACCTCCACCAATTCGCGGAACACTTCGGTGAACTTGGCTTGGACTGCATGGGGCAGCTTGGCAAAAGCAGCATCCGCCTGTTTGCCTATGGCCCCTTGCACCTTGCCGAATGTCTTGTATGAATCATGGGTCAGCAAGCCTTCCGCCGTTCTGGCTTGGTAGAGTTGCTCCAGCGCAAAGGCCAGCAGCGGTAACGCGCCGGGTTCGTGGCCTGCGTCGCTTGAAATGACCTCGTCCAAACCTGGCTCGAATGCCAAACCGGCCAGCGCGGCGGGCCGGGTGATCATCGCGTACAAGGCACCCGACTCCGCTGCCGCCAAGGGGTAGGAAGCCGTGCGCAATACTTCCGCCAAGCCCTGCGCTACGCATTGCGCGTAGAAATCCGCCCGCACACTGAGGACTAACCGAACCCGCACTGATGCCGACAGGGCCAGCAGGCAGCGGACAAACGCCGCGATCAAATCAGGCTGGACGACGGTGTACAGTTCTTCAAACTGGTCGATGAACAGCAGCAACTCGGCGGAGGCTGGACGGTTGGCCAAGGCGATGCTCAACAAGCCATCCACATTTTCGGGTGCTAGGCATAAGTCATCCGCCAGTTCGCGCACCGTTTTTCCGCTGGATTCCAAGGCCGGTTTCCAACAGGCGGCCAAACTGATGAACGGATTGTCGCCCAACTCCCCCGGCGTGAAACGTTTCCAAACCCAGTCGGCGCTGCCTTCCAGTGCGCCGCCCATCAAGCGGGGGATCAAGCCGGCCCACACCAGAGAAGACTTGCCAGACCCGGATGCACCGACCACGGCGATAAACCTCTGTGACTGCGGTTCGCGCAGACGGGCTAGCAGTTCGTCGGTTTCCCGGCCCCGGCCAAAAAAGATAGGGCTGTCTTGGTCGGTGAATGGGCGTAGCCCTGGGAATGGCGAACCTGTCCATAATGGGGACGGGTTTGAGACCGACTCGGTTTTGGAAACCGAGTGGGTCTGGAACGGCGCGGGGGCGAGTGCGTCCAAACGCTGGCTGATGATTTGCTTCAGATCGTCCCGCAAGGCTTCGGCGAAACCGCTGGCCCCTCGGTAAGATTTGGGGATGGAGCCGTAACGGGTATGGCAGTCTTGCAGAAACGCTTCAACCTGCTCCATCTGTGCCGTCCGCTCTGCGTTAGCCAGTTTGTACTTAGGCGATAGATTGCCTACCAATTCATCGCTGCGGTGGTAGAGCAATACCTCGGGCCGGCCCGACTTGCGAAAGGCTTGCACGGCGTTGTCGTATTCCCATTCAGTGCCGGTGAAATAGCCGCCGCCGGGTTTTTGATAAGCGGGCTGTTGCATTGGCGAACCCAATTTCGTCCACAGGCAAATCACCACGATATCGCACTCGGCAGGTTTGCCCAAGCTACGAATCACGGAATCTTGTGCGGGAATACCGGCCAACAGCACGGCCCCGCTTTGCGGATGGTCATAGGCTAGGGCCTCAAATGTCACCCGGTGCTGCACAAACGGGTCATAGGGTAGCTCGTTCAGCACTTTCAGTGCCTCTTGGCGCTCTTCCCCACAATCATTGGGGGAACCGAGGAAAACTCGCAGGTGTAATAGATGCTTGGCGGGGGTTGCAGCGGGCATGATTTTTCCCTTATTCAATAGACTTTATCGGAAACCTTCCACTGATGCAGTAGCGGCGCGACTATTAAGCTGATTTCCAGGAAAGAACATCCCATCCAAAGGCCAAGCTGGAGCTTGGCGCTCCCAGAAGGAACGCCAAGCCCCAGCTTGGCAAGGCAATTTGTGGAGGAATTGTTAGTGGTTTTCATGCACAATTCTTTTCGGTGTTGGTGTATTCATTATTGAAAATCACCTAAAGTCTAATGGGGGCCGTGTGTGCAAGGCTTGCCATGCACATTCTATTACTCATGGAGAGCATCAGCAATTCCCAGTTTTTGCTCGTTCCCAAGCTCCTTGCTTGGGAATAGGGTTTTTGAAACTCCAGCTTCCTGAAGAACGGTCAAGCAGGAGCTTGCAAGATAAGGGGTTCCCAAGCTGGAACTTGGGAACCAGCTTAAACTTTGAAAACGCGGTTACTGGACCTGGCTCTGGTTGGGTGTCAGCCGGTGTTGGTCGAGAAGTTCAACTTCAACGGGTTTGATTTTCCAGATGTCGTCGGCATATTCTTGAATCGCCCGGTCCGAGGAAAACAGGCCGGAGCGTGCGGTGTTGAGGATGGACATCCGCGTCCATTGCTCCTGATCCAGATAGGCGGCATCCACTTGGGCCTGGCAGTCGATATACGACTGGAAGTCTGCCAAAACTAGGAAGGGATCATGGTAAAGCAGGTTGTCCACTAGCGGGCGGAAAATGTCACCGTCACCACGCGAAAAGAATCCGGTGCGGATCAGGTCGATGACTTCCCGAAGGGCTGGGTTGGTCTCGTAGACAGACATGGGCCGGTAGCCTTCCCGCAGAGTCTTGCTGACCTCCACATCAGTCATGCCGAACAGGAAGAAATTATCCGCACCCACAGCTTCGCACATTTCAACGTTGGCCCCGTCCAAGGTGCCGATGGTCAGTGCGCCGTTCATCTGGAACTTCATGTTGCCGGTGCCGGAAGCCTCTTTGCCGGCGGTTGATATCTGCTCGGAAAGTTCCGCCGCCGGATAGACCCGTTGCCCGTTGCTGACATTGTAATTGGGCAGGAACACCACTTTGAGCTGGTCTTGCAGCAATTTGTCACGGTTTATCACCGCACCCACCGAGTTGATGAGCTTGATGATGAGCTTCGCCATGTGGTAGCCGGGCGCGGCCTTGCCGCCGAAGACGACTGTGCGCGGCACCACGGGACCGTTGGGGTTGGCCTTGAGTTTCAGGTACAGGTTGATGACGCTGAGGATGTTCAAATGCTGGCGCTTGTACTCGTGTATGCGTTTCACTTGGACATCCAGCAGGGCATCGGGGTCAATGCCTATGCCGGTGGACTGCCGCACGAAGCTGGCAAACTGATGCTTGTTCAGCCGTTTGACATTGCGCCACTGGGCGCGGAAATGGGGGTCTTCGGCCAGGGGTTCCAAAGCCTTCAAACGGGTCAGGTCGGTGACCCAATCCGGCCCTATGGCCTGGGAGATGAATTCAGACAGGCGCGGGTTGCTCAGCGCCATCCAGCGGCGCGGGGTGACGCCGTTGGTCTTGTTCTGGAATTTTTCCGGCCACAGTTCGTAGAAATCACGCAGCACATCGCTTTTCAGCAGTTCGGAATGCAAGCGGGCGACCCCGTTGATGGCGGAGCTGCCGACACAGGCCAGATGGGCCATGCGTACATAGCGTTCGCCGCTTTCATCAATCAGCGAAAGCCGTGAAACCCGTTCTTCGTCGCCGATGAAACGCATGCGGACCTCTTCCAGAAAGCCTGCGTTGATTTCATAGATGATTTCCATATGCCGGGGAAGTAGGCTGGCGAACATGGCCAAAGGCCAGCGCTCCAAGGCCTCCGGCAGCAAAGTGTGGTTGGTGTAGGCGAAGGTGCTGCGGGTGATAGTCCAGGCTTGATCCCAATCCATATGGTGTTCATCCAGCAACAGGCGCATCAACTCGGCGACTGCGATGGCCGGATGGGTGTCGTTGAGTTGGATGGTGAATTTCTCATGGAACTGCTCCACGGGGATGTGTTGCACCTGAATGATGCGCATCATGTCCTGAAATGAGCAGGACACGAAGAAATATTGCTGTTCCAAGCGAAGCCGCTTGCCCTCAATTTGCTCATCATTCGGATACAGAATCTTGGTGAGGTTTTCCGAGCGCACCTTCCGCTCAACCGCGCCATAGTAGTCGCCCCGGTTGAACATGCCCACATCGAAGGCCTCCGGCGCATCGGCTTGCCAGAGCCGTAAAGTGTTGGCGGTATTGTTGCGGTAACCGCAGATCGGCGTGTCATAGGGGACACCCAATACCGTCCTGCCGGGCATCCAGCGCACCCGCGCAGTTCCATGCTGATCCTTGAAATGTTCGAGATGGCCGCCGAACTTCACCTCAACCGACCATTCCGGCCTGGGAATGTCCCAGGGATTGCCGAATCTCAGCCATTTGTCGGTGCGTTCCACCTGCCAACCATCGACGATGGCTTGTTCAAAAATGCCAAACTCATAGCGGATGCCGTAGCCCAAAGTGGGAATCCGCAATGTGGCCAGTGAGTCTAGGTAACAGGCGGCAAGGCGTCCGAGCCCTCCATTGCCCAAACCAGGTTCGTTTTCTTCCCGCAATAGATCATCGAAATTCATCCCCAGTTCTTCGACCGCCTGCTTAACCAAGTCCATAATGCCTAAGTTAATCAGATTGTTGCCCAAATGCGGGCCCAGCAGGAATTCAGCGGAGAGATAGCAGATGGTGCGGGATTTGTTGGTGGTGTAAACGGATGCGGTGCTCACCCAGCGGTGTAGGATGTAGTCACGCACAGTATAGGCAAGGGCCATGTAATAATCGTGCTGGGTCGCCAAAGCCGGAAATTTGCCCTGCACATAAAACAGATTGTCCAGGAACTCTCGCTTCAACTCCTCCTTGTCCAAAACCAGACTGTCCGCAACCTCGGGAGTCTCCACCGTGATGGATGCAGATGTATCGCTCTTGTCGCTTGACTTGGATTGCTCGGTATTGAAATTCATAGGTTCAACCTTGATTGAATAAAAAAGCACATCCTAATATGCTAGCAATAAATATGCACAAGCTACAATCGAGACAGCAGAAACAGCAGGTGCTTTTGTTTGGCCCCCGTCAATGATATCAGCGGAAAGCAATCCCTTAAGCTTATTCTACGCCGTTTAAATCTTCTTCTACCGCTTCGGCTACCGTCTCGACGATGCTTTCCCGATCTGCAACCATCTCGGCCTTCACCTCTGCCACCAGATCCTCAAGATGTTCGCCAGCTTCGGAAATGGCTTCCCTGCCTTTTTCCAAGGCTAGCAGGCCAGTCTTAAGCGCCACACGGGCCAGTGGCCGGGTGGCAGTGACGATTAGCGGAATCGCAGCAAAGGCAACAAAGGCCGCACTGATGCCCAGCGCAGCACCGCGGGCAAGGTCGTTTTTGAAAATATCTTGGAAGTTCGGCATAGAAACTCTTTATGTGGTTGAAATGGATAATGGTAATTTGCAATTGTTAACATTTGATGACACTGCGCCGCCAAACGTAAAATGAAACAGAGAAATGTTACAGTTTAATGACAAGCGAAAAAAATACCCGTTAGTTTGTTATACTGCTAGCCATTGAGAATTCCGTTCCAGCGGAGGGTTCTCTTAAGGAACTTTCTGTCGGCCGGTTCCAGTCATTGTTGTTTAGTTGTGCAAGCTACCGGCCCGGCAGGAGCTTGTTGTTGCCTCAATTTTATGGGAGTTTACCATGAGAAAAAAAATTTTTAACTATGCCCAAGAAAAATTCCGCCTTGATGAACAAGGAGGCGAGACCATTGATAACACAGAAGAAACCGTCGTAGAAACCGTAGGCGTTGCAGAATCCGTGGCACCAGAAGCTAAAGCTGGCTTTGTTTCCAAGGTGGCCTATAAGACATTTTACACCATTTCCTACGGGGTGGTGTTCAGTTCCTTGCTGGCCGCAAAACTGCTTATCCCGAAACAAAGCGTGATTGAAAGCGCCCTGCATGATGGGGCTGTTGCGGCTAAGGCAGCCCTAGAGGAGAAGGAGCGTCTGGTCAAAGAGGTCGCTAAGCAGACCGAGGAAGTTCTCTCTGAAGATTTGGGCATCCCGGAACCGGCCTAAGCAAAAAATCTTCCAGCACTGGCGCAAGCGAGGCGAAATCATAGATAAACGCGCCGTGGCCAAATTTGCTGGACAGGGTGGCATGGCGCGAGGGGATGCCTGCCGCTAGCAAGGCTTGGTTGATCAGTTCCATCTCGTCTGCGGGGTAGCGCCAATCGGAATCGTAACTGACCAGCAGCGCTACCCCGCGAAAACCAGCAAAAGCATCTGATAATTGCCGATAAGGGCGCGACAGATCGAAATATTGCATTGCCCGGCCCAGATAAATCAAAGCGTTGGGGTCGATTTTTTCGCCGCTTCCCGCCGCGACCTGATGCAAAAAATGTTCAATCTCAAACTCTGGCGCAAACCCATAGCGCAATTGTCCGTCACCGTGAGTACGATTGGCAAAACGCTGCTCCATCACTGAACGGCCCATCCAAATGCAGATGCCAAATGCCGTTGCCAAGCCCATGCCTTGGTTTGGTTTGCGCCCGCTGCCATAGTAGTCGCCGTTTTGCCAATCCGGGTCGGAGCAGATGGCCTCGCGGATGAGGGACAACAGTGCGATAGTATGGGCCGAAACACGGTAGGTAGCGGCAATCACCATCGCCTTGTCGAACAGGGAAGGAAACCTCGCCATCCATTCCATCACTTGAAATCCTCCCATGCAACCGCCGACTATTGCATGGAACCGGGCTATCCCCAAATGGCTGGCCAGTTGGGCCTGCGCGTTGACCATGTCGCCTATGGTTATTAGGGGAAAGTTCATGCCATAAGGCTTGCCGGTCTTAGGGTCTAGGCTTGCGGCGGAAGTACTGCCGCCAGCGCCACCCAACACATTTGAACTCAGTACGAAAAAACGGTCAGTGTCCATCGGCTTGCCCGGTCCAATCGCGACATCCCACCAGCCTGCTTTCGGC
Source organism: uncultured Methylococcaceae bacterium (assembly GCA_903934875.1). Taxonomy (GTDB): domain Bacteria; phylum Pseudomonadota; class Gammaproteobacteria; order Methylococcales; family Methylococcaceae; genus Methylumidiphilus. Next base: position 7,869 of record CAIZPP010000127.1, on the reverse strand, counting down.
CGGCCGACCGGCCTGCCTGCTGCATGTTGGTTTGCGGTGTAGCCATGGCAGAGCAAAACGGCATTATCCCCCGCCGCATTCAACTGCCCATAGGTTTCGTAAGCCAAGGCATACTGGTTGAGCATCCGGCCACTTTCGAGCCGCAAGGCTTGATTGATTTGGGCAGTGTGTTGGGTAATCTCCAATGCTCTACCCCGTCATGATGTGAATGCCTTTTGCAGCAAATGCCCACCGGGGAACACGGGGGGGGAAAGCGGCTGGAAAGGCTCTTGCAAGACTAGGGAAAGATAGCGCCCATCCATGACGACCATCAATTTCTTCTCGCATAATTCACCGATTGCCTCACTCACCGCAGCCGACTCCAAAGTCAGAGGACTTGCCAGCCGCCCTTCAAGTTGCCTAGGGGTAAGCGCGGAATCACACCACTCCAGTATTTCTGCGCTTAGGCCATTAATCCGGTAGCGCGGCAGACAGGCACAGCGACGGGTATCGCTGATTTCTAGGCAAATCCCATCCCCAGGTTCCACCGCAACCCGCCGTGAAGAGAGTGTGACCTGGCCATTGCTCCATTGGTTGCCCCAATCCTCGATAGCCTGGCGCACACTGTCCCGCCCTGGCGTAAGCAGCGCATTGGCATCGGTCAGTTTGCGGGATTGTTGCCAGCTCCCCTCAGGCTCGAAGAAATAGGCCAAGTCGGCCAGCTTTTCCGCTGCTAGCGGGTAGACATAGGCGTACAGTTCCGAAGGCACGAGCTTTAATCCATAGTGCGCGGGGTCGTTGTGGTAAAGACTGAAGCGGTCATAGCGCAAGAGAGTGAAGCCGCCTGGCAGCAGATGGGTCAATTGTGGAATGAATGTCGCCATAGCCTGGTACCACTCGTCCTCCTCACCTGGAAAGCCAGTGATTATCGTCCAAGCGACACGAATGCCGTATTGCCGGCACCATTTAAGTATCTGGATGTTTTGCCAAGCGGCACAGCCTTTGTGCATCAGCTTCAGTACCCGGCTGTCCAAGCTTTCGATCCCAGGCTGAATCCAGCGCACCCCCGCCTTGTACAGTTGCTCCACATGGTCACGGTTAAGGTTGGACTTGGTTTCAAAAAACAGCGTGTAGTTGTAGTTTTCCAAATCTTTCAACAAGGTTTTGAAATAAGCCATGTCGAGAATATTATCAACCGCTTCCATCCTCTTGATGGCATAGCGTGTGGACAGTTCTTCAAGTTCTGCAACGACCCGCCCTGCGGATTTGACGCGATAACCCATCCCCCCTCCATTCAATCCACAAAAGGTGCAATGGCTTGCCGCACCCCACCAACAACCGCGCGAGGTTTCGAACGGCAAGCCGGGGATGATGAATTGCCGGTAGCGGCTTTTCTCCAACTCAGTGAAATAGTCGCTAAAATCGGGAGTCGGCAAGTCGGTCAGGTTGTGCGTTATCGCACGCGGAATTGGATTGGCTTTGTTTAAGCCGGCATAACCGCCTTTCCTGAGGGCGGGGCTGAAAACCGCAGCCGATAATTCCTGCGCCGGAATATCCGGGCCTTGATCGAGAATTCGCCGGCACAGCGGCACGATCAACAGGTCAGCCTCGCCCGAGACGACAAAATCCACCCATGCAAAGGCTTGATGCAGGGTCAGCCCCATCTCCCCCTCGCAATTCGCGCCGCCCATCATTGTGACGATAGCCGGATTTAATTCACGCAAGCGCTTGAGCAAAGCCAGTGCAGCGACATTTTGTTGGAATGTGGAGGAACAACCCACAATGCGCGGGCCGCGTTCGAGCAGGCTCAATGCAACACCTTCGACAAACTCGGGAATTTGGGCGCGAAGCTCCATGAGTTGGCTGCGAACCGCCTTTGTATCCTGCTTCCTTAGCAGGCTGTTGCGGGCAATCAGCCGCTCAAGAAAGTGTTCGTCATCAATCTTAAAGTCGGGAAAGGCTGTTTCCGCAAACAACCATTCCGTCAACTGATCCTCCGCCCGGGTCGAACCGAGCAAGCGCAGCCTATTGGCCCCTGCCATGTCTAAGAAACGCAGGTTGGCATACTCAACTTTACAGCTTATCCCTCCCTTCGTTAAGATTGCTTGCAACAAACTCAAACCTAGGGAAGGCCGCTTGACATCCCCCATCGGCATGTTGACCAAGCAGACATCCACAGCCTTGCTCATGAGCATGGCCTCATCAAGCCGCCTGGCGTCGGGTGGCGATGCCGTTATAAGCGGGATCGTCATTCAGCAGCCCTTTCACATAGAGGTGTTGCAAGGCTTCGTTGACTGACCGGATGTTTTGCCCGGACAGGACTAATTGATTGACCACATCCCCCGCGCTATGTTGGCCGATTGAAACCAACTCACCCAAACGCGCCATAAAGGGCATGCCGTTGCAATTGTGTTCGATGTAGGGGCTTTTCAATTTAAAGGTGTTGGTTTTGCCATCCTCAGGGGGGATGTAGGTCAAATCTTTGCGGAAGGAGAGTATCGACTCATCTGGCACGTTTTCCGGCATGAACTGCTCGATCATGTCTTGCAACATCGCCTTGAATGCCTCCCCGCTGTTGAAGTGCCGCTCGTCATAAATCCGATAGCCCAACGGCCATTCGTCGCAGGAGCGGGTGGGCGAGACGAGTTGGACCGTCTGCTTCATCATGTTGACTAAGAAGCCGCTGACGCAGGCGATGGTTGCATGGTCGCCCTTCAGCTTGGAAATCTCGTCATTCCGCCCCGCTTCTTGCAGTCGTTTCTTGCGCTCTATCGCCCGTCCCGCCATTGCTTTCAGGCTGAGGGATTCCTTGTTCTGGGCCACTAATTCAACCCCTAACAGTTCCCTAGGCGTAAAGGTCTGGTGGATGAGGTTCAACTGGCGTAGCGTGGTCACTGAAAAACGGTTGGTGACGCAATGGTAGTGTTTGAACAATGCCAATATTTCACGGGTCAAGGCGATGTTTTTCAACGGGGCGGCGGTCGTCGTCTGCGGCAGATAACCAGTGATCCGGTAGTAGTCTTGGATGAATTTCGCATAATCAGGGTTGTCGCAAGGGTCGGTCGCCCAATAACAGAAACCGGTATGCGCCGCTTCGCCAAACAAATCGCGGACGGTTGCCACCATGTCTTGCCATAAGGTGGCGTTTTCCTCGGTATATGGGTAGAAGCCTTGGAACTGGGCTGCCGAAATGCCGCAGAACCAGCAGCCCACCGAGCAGCCTTGGCTCAGTTCAAAAGAGATGATCGGATGGGTGATGGCTTCGTAATTGCCGGGGATTTCGCTGGCGGAACGGGCAATCTGCCGTTCCCTCCAAGCATGGAAGCGCGGATACGACTCGGACATGTTGCCTTGGTCGCGGATGATCGAACGATGTTGGCGCATTTGGTCAATATAGCGGTCGAACGCATCGGCGAACGGCCATTCCTGTTCCTGTTCATGTTTGAAGCGATACTTGGAATATTGGTTGTGCCATAAGGGCAATGCCTGCATCAGGTCAATATCAATGCCATATTCTTTCACTACCGGATTGGGATTTTCATGATTCTCCTTGAGTTTTTTGCGGAAATCCTGATCGCCGACCAAACGCTCCATAAACCGTTTGACCAAGGCGATAGTGTCAAGCTCTTCTTCCGTCCGGGAAGTGAAAATATTCCGGTAATGCAAAGTCGCTTTGGAGGGTGCTGGGGTCATGATAATACCTCTTTTAATTAGGATTTCTAGTTCTCAAGCTAGAGTTGCGCAGCCATTCAGTGTAAGTATTTACTAGGCGCTTTTGAGCAGAGACCCATGTCGCCGCGCTCTATGAGCCGCATGTCTCTTAGCGGCTACTTTGTCACGATTCGATGGGCTTTCATTTTGCAAAGCAATTCAAACGCAGGATGGTTTGATTGGGTGCCCTGTATTATTTTTATTGGTTAAGAAAAAACGCTGTAGATAAATGCAAATCGGGACTCCTATATTTCTTAAAAGGGTGTGTGAAGCATTTGGATATCTTTATGTACAACATTTTCATCTTAAAAATATACCTAAAACAGACATTCCTTTAACCCTTCAGGTTAACCGAATAACCCGCACTATCATACCCACTACCAAGTAACTCTTTGATGTTGAAAATGCTGTATTTTGGGGGTGCAAACCGACTAGGTTGTGAAAACCCAGTCGGTTTTCTTTACTATGTCAAGCTAAAGTATGCAATAACAGCATTCTTAAGCTGCTGCATGGGCGATGAAACCCGTTATTTGCCGGAAAGGTAGGGTAAAAATTGACTATTCCTCAGGTCAATTCGACGACACCCTCGGCAGCGACCGCGACCGTAGTTTCAGCCTCAATCGCCTCGGTGGTGGTCGATTCTACCGTTTGCACTTCCGTAGACACTGTAACCACAGCCGTGGCAGTCGTCACCGACGAACTAGTGACACTCGGCGTGGTATTGCTGTTTTGCTTGGTGCTCGTTTGCCATATTGATGTTAGGTCAGCACTATCACCGCAACGGCCACTGCGCCAACCTCGGCCTCGGCGGCGGCTGTCGTTGTCGTTTCGGCGGCGGTTGCCTCGGTTGTCACGGTGGCAACCGTTTGCACCGTTGCAACTTGTGTCACCGAGGAGGAGCCTGAGCTTGATGATTGCACGGTGTTAGTTGCCCAAATGGCGGCGTTAAGCGAGGAATACACCACCAAATTGCCATCATCTTGGCAAGCAATGTAGGAATCGGGATGGTCATATGTGCCCGTGGCCCATAAGGCATTGCTTGATGATTCGGTGTTGAGGGCGTTATAAACCACAAAATTGCCGTCCGCCTGCATCAGCGCACACTGCGAAGGTTTGCCGTTGGTCCCCGTGGCCCAGAGTGCGTTTTGGCCATACTGACCGGCGGGGTATAACACCAAGTTCCCGTCGGTCTGGAGTATCAAATAATAGGCCCCGCTAGAAGAGGTCAGCGTGTCTCCGACTAAGAGTTGCTGGTTGGTGGTCAAGGTGTTCGTGTAGTTGGTCATGTTTTTTTTCCTGGCAAGTTTTTATAGGCGCTCTTGATCAGAGACCCACGCCGCCGCGCACCAGCAAGCCGCATGTCTCTTGGCGGCTACTTTGTCACTTTTCGATAGGCTTTCATATCGGAAAAAATCTGATTTTTTGCTACAAACGCAGATTTTTTGAGGGGACAAACCGACTCGGTTTCAAAAACCGAGTCGGTTTCTTTAATCATGCAGATTGGAAATGATTGATCGAAAGGGTGGGTGCACCGGCGATGTTGCCGCCCAGTTGCACACTTTCCCTAGCCAGCCAGCCGGCCAGACCGGCAATTTCAATAAACCGGGCGTATTCGATGAGGTATTGATGGGAAAAGCCGTGGCTGGCATCCATCGCGGTCACTAGCGAGTGGTCGATATGCAAGGCGGTGATTTCGGCGGGAACGGTATGGGCTTCAATGGAAATCATGCCATGCCTATGGATATAGGGTTTCCAACGCAGAAAAAAGTCGAGCAGATTACTTTCCAAATCGGAGCTTGCGATAAGGCTGCCGTCGGGGGTGATGAAGACGGAACTTGAGTGGGGAGGGTTGACGGCTAAAACAGGAGTATTGGGCGGGTGGTAAGTTCGATTATGGATGACCGACTTGTTGATATGGAGGATCGTGCCGGGGTCTATGCCATGCTGAATCAATGACTGTAGCAATGCCTCCGGCTCCCCTATATCCCCGAACAGGGCTAGATGGGGAATGCCAGCCTGGGTCAAACGTTGAGCGCAAGTTTTGCGGGCCACTTCATTGTATTCGGCAGCCACCATTAGCAGTGGATAATCCTCCAGCCTCTGCCCGCGCCGGGTTTCCTCGCCTATGGCCCGGTACAGTTCTAACAGCACGGTGCCGTCGCCCGCGCCGCAATCGACCACTACGGCGGGCTGGTTCGCAAAATCGCCGTGGTCAAACAATGATCGGGCCATGTTCAAGAACGGCTCCCGGCACTGGCGGCTAAACACTTCGCCGCTAAAGCGGATGTCCAAGGCCCGGTCCACATGGGCCTCTTCCTCCGTTGCTGCGGTGTCGGCAAACGGTTTGCCCCCCAGCATCAACTCGGGGATGCAATAGGTGGTCGGCAAATAACAGACTGAGTAGCCATATTGCAGCGCCATGCCCACGGCTACTACCCCGGCATCAGTGAGTGCCGCCTCGTTTGCTTTCAACACCATCCAGCCTTGTTCGGCGAATATCCTAGCGCTTGCTTCGATGGGTTGCCGCTGGGGAAACAGCCCATCAAACGGGATGAAATGTCCGCTCTTGCCGGCAAACGGGGCAAAAAGCCGGCGGCGATGCCATTCATGCATCAAGGCCGCAATGATAGGGCCACGGATATGGTTGGCCACACGGCTGGCAAGCACATGGTGAGGCCCCGCTGTCGCGCTCAGTTTATCCAAGATGCCACGGTGTGTGCCCGCAATTTCGGCATGGCCCAGAAAGGCTGACGGCACCTTCATCGCCGATGCCACTAAGTTTGGATAGCATCGATAAGCCTCAACCCACTGCAACCACTCCCTGCCCATGTCGCTGAATTCCACATGAGTGTCGCCACCGGAAATGTCGCCGCTGCGTCGGAGCAAACCTTCGGCGGCAAGCAGCTTGGCGGCCAAATGGCAATAGCCCGGTCTGATCCGATAATGGTGGCACAGACCGGTGAGCGGTAAAGGAGCAGAGGCATTGGCCAGTTTGTCCAATAAGCCGACTTGTTCCAGCGTATGGACACACATACCAATGGCAATGCCATTGATATGTTGGGTTACTTGTTGCCAAATTTCGATTTGCAGATTCACTTTGTGCGGTTTCCTGTAGGCAAAGAGGGACGGCTACCAGCCTTCTAGCGGGCTGAAACTGCGCTTGGTTTCAGCCTCGTTTTGGTTGAACTGCTCATAGGCTTTGCGAATTTTCTCCGCTCCGTGGCGCCTTTCCAGCCTGCGCACGATAAAATGGCCTTTTGCTATATCCTGAAAATGGTTCATGAACACCAGGTTTAACAAGGCACCGCTGACTGCGCCGGCGACAGGCACCAATTGGGCCGCCACTTTATCCGACACGGCCACACCAAAACGTGAGGCGATGCCCCTGGCTATGTTGATCCCAGCTGGAATGGGCATTTTGGAAGACGGGCGGATTTGCAGGATGCGGTGGGAGAAGTGCAGGCCCAACGTGATTCGTAAACCGTAATAGCCGGTGTCAGTCGCGTTGTCTTCTTTGCTGCGGCCGCCTAGGGCAAAGACTTGCATACAGGCCACTTTAGCATCTTCACTGTTCAAATCCTCGCCTTGGCTATGGGCAATATCGGCGATGGAACGCAACATTAAGGCGGTAGTGACCGGCAGTTCGGCAAGCAGCAAGGCGGGTCCGAAAAAGCCGCTTACCGCTCCTGTGCCCATGACTAAAAGACTGTGCAACTGATCATTGGATGCATCCGGGCTAATCTGCGCCATGCCGTTGATGGTTAAATCCAACATTATCCTGATGCTGCGCTCGGCCACCTCATCAATCCTCCGATACCAGGACTTTGGCATCAAATGCAAGGTTTGCTCGATGGGGTCACCAATCACACTGCTTAACCGGGCGGCCAGCGAGGGGTGTTCGAGATGCCGGTGCGCCCATTGCAATTCTGCCAACTCTTCCTCAGCTAGGCCTGCCTCTGTTTCGCTCATTTCATTCGCCGTTGATGATTATGTTAGCCGGGAAAAGATTTTCTCTAATTTGACCCAATTCGGTATTATTATTAACTGATGTTACGCAACCGTGTAGGCTGTAGCCCGGATGTTGTGGAGTGCGGCGACTCGTCGCCGCCTTTTGCGTCCAGCGGCGACGAGTCGCCGCACTCCACAAGTTGCCATCCTCTAGCGATGACTGCGTAACAT
>CAIZPP010000126.1 GCA_903934875.1 uncultured Methylococcaceae bacterium | reverse complement strand
GGCATGTTTCGGCGCGGGCCGGGGCTGGGTAATCAACTGTCCATTAAGGATTTCACCTATCAGGTTGTCGGGCAGGTCGAATAAGTCTTCGTATTGCGCTTCTCGTCGTGCGGGTTGGTTCATCGGTGTCCTCGCTAGTTTGGGGATGGCTGGGGAGTAACAGCAATTCTCTGTTTGGGCCAGCAACGCTAAATGTAACCCCGTCATTTCGGCAGGGATGCCGAAATCCAGCGACCATGGATGGCAAACTGGTGGATTATGATAGGCTTAAATCCGTTGGCTTGTCACCGTCCTTGGCCTGGATTTCGGCATCCCTGCCGAAATGACGGGGCTTTGAGTCAAACTGAGCATGGATGGGGGAGTAAAGCACTTTTGATTGCCCTCCGGTTGAGGTTTATTGTACCTGAATCGGCAATTCCCCAAAGGCTATCGCCGCCCCTGCCGCTGCGCGCCGGTATTGGTCGGACAAGGCATGCAGGCTAGTGGCTGATACGGGTGCGCTGCCCAGCGGGCCTATCGGCCACGCCTCACCTGCTTTGAGTATTCCGTCTGAGACGACGCAGCCAATATGCTCCTGCCCTAGCGTGTCCATCACAATTTGCCGGGGGCTGCTAAGGCTAGGCGCGGTCACTGTCGTGCCCGCCGTCAGCAAGTCGTCGGGCTGCTCGGCAGTCGGAAAGATGCGGAAAATTTCTTGTTTGTCGTTTTGTAAAAAACATTGCACATGGGCATCGCGGTCTACGCTTAAATTGACCGCCAGCGTGGTGCCGGGTTTTACGCTTGCCCCCGGCACGGCTTGTAATGTGAGGTGCGGGGTGGAAACGGGCGGCGGCGGCACCGGCGTAGTCGGCGCATCGGCCACGCGGTGTTGCAGGCTGCGGTAAAGGTCCAAGTCCACTTGGCCGGAAGCAATGAGACCGGCGTTCCTCTGGTAACGGGCGATTGCCTGCCGGGTGGCCGTGTCTTCCACGCCATTCACCGGGCCAGTGTAATAGGGCGGGTGGCCGGGCCTGCCTTGATCGGCCAGCATGGACAAGTGTTGCTGGACGAAGCGGACGCGCACATCAGCGTCCATGTCATCAAACGCATCTTGCGCCTTGCCGACCGCGTTGGCTTGGACAGTCTCGCCACTTAGGCATTGTTGATAGGGGACACCGGCGAGGCGGCCTAGCAATTCCACCGTGCCCAATTGAATCAAGATGCGGACAGCTTGGTGCAGCCCTTCGGTGCGGTCCAGGCTGACATTGAAATGTGCGCCCAAGGCGCTGACATGCCCGCTGAGGTCCGCGCCCGTGCTGCTGCGCACCACGGCGATGGAGTTTTTAGTGGTCAAGCCACTGACGACTTGCAGGCTGGGTATGTCGACGATTTGCATATCCACCGTCACCACGGTGATGCCTTGGTTCATGCTGCCCCCCAACCCGGCCTGGGCGTTGCCTGTGCCGCCCGCGTCCAATCCGGCGCTGACTTGGTCCGAGGTGACATTGTTGTCCGCCTGGGAAATGGAGCCGGTAATGATGCGGTCGGGAAACTTGAATGGTTGGTGGCTATTCTGCAAAAATCCGGCCCAATTACCGATGGCGTTCACATCCAAGGGCCGGTAGTTGGCCTCATTATTCATGACACCCTGCGAGGAAGCGATGGCGGACAAGTCCATGAAGGTGTAGACCTTGCTTAAGGCAAGCTGGCCGATGCTGGTTTTCAACATGTCCAAGCCACTGCCTAGCACAAGCTTGTCACCCGCCCGGCTGGGGATGCCGGTGGATGTTAGCAGCTTTGGGGCTACGTTGTGATCGCGTAACTGCCGGTCCAGACAGCTTAAAGCCAAATCCATGCTGGTGAGGTTGCGCATGGGCGCGGTCTGCGGCTGTTGGACGGTGTATGCCTTCGGCGGGGCGGTCATGCAACCGGACAGGGCGAGGGTGGCTGCCAGACTGGCGAGGGTGGTTTTTAAGCTTCCCATGGTGTTACCTTTAGTATGGTTGTGGAGTCCATGCTGGGGAAATATCCCCCGGCGTGTTCGGCCAGCCGCTTGTTGGCGGCCTGCCGCGAGTCTTACCATCTATTTCAGGATAAAAAACAGGCTTGCATCAGCAGCCAGCCTGCAACGGACATTTCTCCGGCGCACATTGCATACCGCCTTGTCGGCCCGGCTTGGCCCGGTATCCCTGTGGTGTGCGCCAGATTGCACCGATGACGCTGTAATTCAATTCAATACCTTCGCCAAGCTGGGGCTTGGCGCTCCCAATGGGAACGCCAAGCACCAGCTTGGCCTTTATATCGGCGGTTCTGTGCCAAAATTGGAGGTCTCTCACGACATTGGCGAAGG
>CAIZPP010000125.1 GCA_903934875.1 uncultured Methylococcaceae bacterium | reverse complement strand
TGTGTTAATACATCACAAGGAGTCCCGGTTTATATTTATGTACAGCATTTTTATCTGAACAAAGAAAAATAATAAAGGACATTCAATCAAACCATCCTGTGTGTGAATTGCTTTGCAAAAAAATATAACTTAACCAGTAACTCTTTGATATTAAAAACGCTGTATTTTGAAGTTGAAAACGCTGTAATGAGTACCCCGTGTCCACTGAAGAACCTGAAGCCAAATTATCGACACTGAACCCTCTTTTCCTCCAAGCTGTACGCGACGAGGCGGCCAAACGACAAAAAGCCGGACAAACAGACTGGCCGGAGGTGAATCCCGTTTCTGCCTTTGCCAGCGGGCAATCTGAGGTGGAGTCCAGCGCGGCTGCCGTGGGGCAGGCTGACGCTGTTGAATTGTCACAAGCGCTACCCCCCATCATCGTCACCGACGAGCCAACAATAGCGGAAAAAGACAGCAGGCAAGAACCGGCTAGCCATCTGGCAGCGGCAAAAGCTGCCATTGCCGACATACGCGCCGAGATCGACCAGACCCGACAACAACTCGACAGACTGATCAAAATCAAAGCCGTCGTCGAACCGGCAAGGTCGGCGACTGGCAAGGCCAGTTTGAATGAACTGAAGATGCAAAAGCTGGCGATCCAAATGGCTCTCGTTGCGGATAGCAAAGAGTATGGCGACCGGGACTTGCTAGCCGTGGACAAACAAATTGCCGAATTAACCGGCGCTGGCAATCGCCAGCCAGGGGTTCCGGCAAACATGGTTGAGAACATGAAGCTAAACGCCGAAATTGGCGAATTGCAGGACAAGGTAGGCGTTTTGACGGAGGAGTTAAATCGGCAGATTGGCGACTACAACTTGAGCGTGGCCTGCAGGAAGGCAGGGGACTATCTACGGACATTGCAAGCCGCTTGCGTTATCCGGCATGAATTGCTCGCTTTGGTTGAATTGCTGGCTTATGACGGTCTGTTAATGGATTTGAACCTAGGCGGAGAGTTGCCTATACCTTCCGGGTTTGAACCTTTTGATGCTATGCCCCAAGATGCTTTGGCAACCACCATCGAAGCGATTGAGGATGCCAAAGTCCGTATCTGCCAAGAAATATTAATTTAGGATGGAACCCGTTGCTCGAAACGGGCATCCAAAACCAGCAGCCCGCCATACGCGGCCATCTCATGCTGTACGATATAAAGTTCTAACAGGCATCCTTGGTAGGCCAGCCATGTTCCGTTGACGGAAAAGCCTGCGGCAACCCGGTAGTATCCCGGCGTAAGCGACATGAAGGGGATGCGCATGCAGATTTCCCCCTTGCCTGCTTGGAGTCGGAAACACCTGCCGACCAAACCGGAATCGACGGATGCCACTAACATCCCGGCCAAGTTACTAAAGTGCACAATCAGATGGGCGTCGAATACTTCGCTCTTCGCTTCATATTCCACCACCCAATCCACGCTATCGCCGGTTCGCACGGTCTGATCGCCTCGCTCCATTTCTGCGTCACGCATCTGCCTGACCGTCAATTCGCCACTGCTATCCTGGACCGTTTGCACCGCCTCGCCTAAAGGCAAGAAGCGGTTTTTCAGATAGCCGACGGACTCGTAGTAGGCGTGGAACAGGGCATCGGGATGGCCCAAGGCAATTTGCCGTCCATTGAGCAGCAGCAGGCAACGGTCTGCGACATGGCGGACGTTCATTTCCGCATGGGATACGAAGACGATGGCCGCGCCATTTAGCTTAAGTTGGTTAAGGCGGTCCAATGCGCGGATTTGAAAGGCGATATCGCCCACCGCCAGCACTTCGTCCACCAGCACGATATCCGCTTGCACACTGGTGGCGATGGAAAACTCCAAGCGGGCGTACATGCCATCGGAATAAGTCTTAACCGGCGCGTCAATGGCTTCCTCCAATTCTGCGAAGGCGATAATTTCATCCAGCTTGGCATCGGTTGCCACCTTGCCCAGCCCCATTTGCTGGCAGCGGATGTAGATGTTTTCCCTTCCACTGAACAGGGGTTGCAGGCCGGAATCGATGCGGAGCAGTGATTTGACGCTACCCAGGCTCAGTATGCGTCCCGCATCGGGGCGGTATTCCTGCTGGATCAATTTCAGCAACGTGGTTTTGCCCGCTCCGTTAGGCCCTATCAGCCCCAGGCATTCGCCGCGTTGGACGGCAAATGAGATATCCCGCAACGCCCAAAATTCGTCTTTGCCCAGGGTTTCCTTTGGGCGTAGGCGCAATACATTGCAGGCCAGCGTTCGCAGGCTGTGGATGAAGGCACTGGTGTGGGTGCGGTGGAATTTTTTGCCGACCCTGTCGACAAGAATGATTTCGTCTGGCATCTACCAATCAGGCTGGGGAAGCCGGTGGATCAAATTGTCCCAAGCGATGGCAACGCCGGGCAACACAGCAATAGGGGTTTCGCCTGACAAGTCGCATACATCCGGTTTGCCAAAACAGCCGTTTTCCAGTCGGTAAATCGTGACGATACGGTCGGTGGGGTGAACCAGCCAGTATTCCCGCACCCCGGCCCGTTCGTAGACGCGCCGTTTGCGCACATGGTCATGGCTGGCTGTGGAAGGCGATAGCACCTCCACCGCGAAATCGGGTGCGCCGCATACCCCGCGTTTTCGGTCTAGCTTGCTTTGGTCGCAAACAACTAGCACATCAGGCTGCACCACCGTGTCAATGAGTTCGTCCACCTCGTTGGCTTTCGGCAATCGCACATCAACCGGGGCAATATAGACACGGCAGAGCTTGCCTTCTAGCGCTTGCCGAAGTTGCAAGTAAATTTCCCCGGCAAAGTCTTGGTGGTCGAGTGTGGGCGCGGGGGGGGCCAATAGATAAGCCACTCCGTCAATTAATTCATAGCGGATGTCATTCGGCCAAGTCAGATACTCGGCATAGGTGTGCAATTTGTCATCGCGTTGGGCAAGTCCCATAGCGGGTCTCCAGTTTGTGGAAGGGGCAGGATTACTTTAGCCTGTCACAGCATTTTCATCTTTAATCGGTTACTTAATAAGGCTTATGGCTGTTGCCAGATATTTTTTTCAATCAAAGGTTTTTTGAATATTCATTTTTATTTTTTTTAACAGATAAAAACGCTGTATAAATATACCAGAATGCATACATCGCCATGCCATAGATAATTGGCTGCATAGGTATCGAATAGCGGGCAAAAGGCGCTCCTATGCAATTTATCACCACAAAATAGGCGAATAATGCTGATACGCACTTGACGAAGAATATATTTTTATTTTCTAAATGTTTTCTTGCATCGGGCAACCATGCGGCAATACAACCTAGTGCAGCAAGCCCCACCAACCAATAATGCAAGGTTTGCATAATCCAGTGGGTGGCTTTGAATAACTTTAAATTGCCGTAGGGCGTTTGCAGTACGGGGTAAATAAGCACATCGCCAGGCCCTTCGAATATATTCCATGAAAACATCATCATGGGTTTTCCAAATAGGTACCACTGAAGATATTCTGGAAAAGATGCTTGAAACCGGTTGATGATTTCATGTAGCACAGATGAAATTGAAACACTGATTTCAGCGGCACGGGGATCAAACCGATAAGGGAATCCAAGAGTCTCCGGTTTGTTGTCATACATCATGCCCGGATAAAGACCATGATGCAGGGCATTGATCATCAAGGTATCGTCACCGGCCATTCCTAGGCTAGTCAGGTTCCGCCCTATCCAAACCGCCATTGGCAATATGAACCCGACAGCCAACAATAACGCACTGCGGTTTGGCCTCTGCAATGGCGATGCAAAGGCGATCAGCGGAACCAGTAATAGGATGAAGTACTCTGTCCAAGGCCGGGTCAAGGTTACCAAGGCAAAAATCACACCTGAAAACAGCAGAAGCAAATAAGGCATCGTATGCGGACGCCATCGGCTCAATAGCCACAGAAATAACATGAGCAGGAAACAAAACAAAGACTCACTCAGCAAATACACATTAGTGTTGATCAAATGCGGGCTAATTGCCGTAAACAACGCGGCTAGAAGTGCCAAAGGACGGGAGAGTAAGCTAGCAAACGCCGCATAGGTGAGCCAGATCGTTATAGTACTGATTAATGCTTGGGCAAGGGTGATGCGGAAGAGTGTCATATCCGAGATGTTATCGCCAATGAAAAGGCTGATAAATAGTGGATAACCTGGAGTTCTCACAGCATCTGGAGTGGGTGACTTGGCTTTGCCTTCCACGGCATCAGTGGAGCGTGAATACACATTAAATGCTTTCAAGTTGATTGCATAGAAAAGATAGTCTTTGGCATCGGCCCGAATCGGTGTATCAACTTCAGTATAACGGATACAACTCAAACGTAAATCCAAGCCCAGCAATATAATCATGGCTAGGATAATGTAAATTGATCTGTTTGATAGTTGTCTCATGCTCAGTGTATGCCAGAAATTATTACAGTATTTTTACAGCGTTTTTAATATCGAAGAGTTACTTGTTG
>CAIZPP010000124.1 GCA_903934875.1 uncultured Methylococcaceae bacterium | reverse complement strand
CTGATGTTACGCAGTCATCGCTAGAGGATGGCAACTTGTGGAGTGCGGCGACTCGTCGCCGCTGGAGGCAAAACGCGGCGACGAGTCGCCGCACTCCACAACATCCGGGCTACAGCCTACACGGTTGCGTAACATCAGTTAGGCGATTAAAAAGACATGCGTTTGCTGCTGCGCTGAAATTACAGAGGGAGATCTGCTTGCCTGGACCTTTTTAAAGACTTATGGAATAAATCATCGCCGAAACGTTATAATCTTATTGCTTGTTGGCTTAAGCCTCGGCAGCCCGTTTTTAAAACCATCAATAAACTGATTCAATCTATTTTCAATCAGCGGTGTGTCCCATGAAAAAAAATTCGATTTCAGTTGGTTTGGTAGAATTGCCCGAGCTTGGGTTGTTTGATGAGCAGGGTCGCAACCGGGCTTCAGTCAGGCGTGGATCAACATTGATTAGCAAGCAGGTGTTGCTGGCCAATCTCCAAGGCTATGGCTATGATGCGCGATTGGTCAATCTGAAAGACGGGGACTATGAAGGCGAGTATGGCAAAGTGGCCTGGGGTGGTTCGAAGCTCACCAAGGCATACGTTGGACGCGACATAAGCACACTGAATGAGACTGATTATGACGTGTGGGGTGTCACTTGCAATTTTTCCCAGCACCGGGAGGTGGCCTGCATGACCATCCGGCATCTGGCGCGGCAAGGCAGGCCGGTCATTGTCGGCGGATCGGATGCCATCGCCGAGCCGAGCTATTATTTACAGGCGGGGGCATCGGCGATTGTCACGGACAAGTCGGGCGGGGCCAACCGTCCCATCATTGAATATGTGCTGGGCAATTATCCCAAGGACGAACTGGCCGGTGTCATCTTGGCAGACGGTAGTGCCGCCCCCAAGCGCATCCAGCCGTTAAGACCGGAAGATTGGCCGTTGCCCTCAGTGGAGGTGGCGCGCTCCTGCCTGGGTACAGATTATTGGAGCGCGGAATATCCTACCGAGCTATTGCCTATCGGTTCGGTTTTTTCTGACATAGGCTGTGACCGCGCCTGCGATTTCTGCCAAACGCCCAACTATGGGCTGGGTTTTCGGCGGATGTCGCCGCGCCGCACCCTAGAATGGCTTGCTAGGCAGAAAGAAGCGGGGGCAAAATCGGTAGTCGGTTCCTCGGATCAATTTATGGCGCGAGTGCTGCGGGAAGGCGGACGGGAAGAGGTGCTTGAAATTATGCAGGGCGCGCGAGATTTGGGCCTGGCAATGCTTTGGCCTAATGGATTGGAGTTGCGCAAAGCCACGGTGGGCCGCGGGTTAAACCGTCCGGGTACGGATTTGGCCCCCGATGAAGAGCTTATCAATGCCGTGTGGGGTTGGAATGGCAAGACTGGAACCTTTCATGCTTACATGCCTGCCGAGCGGCCTGTCATAGGGCGCGAGAATTATGCCAAGTTATTGCCTTGGCTGGAGCATTGCGAGTTACTCCGTGCCATTGTCCGTTCTGGCCTGCCGGCGCTATCCTACGGGGTCATCATTGGTTTCGAGGATGATACGGAAGACAGTTTATTGCGGTTGGAAGAAGCCATACAAGAAATACATGCGTCTTTGACCAGTATTAATCCGCAGCTAGTTTTCCAAGTGTCTTCTTTCGCTATTTCGCCCATTCCTGGCACCGGCCAAGGCAAGCTGTTGCGGGAGTCCGGCTTGCTGCGTTTCGATGACCCGGCACTGTTTGGCGGCCTGTGGACACCCAGTGTCGATACGCGCACACTGACTTACGAGAGGATCGCCGAATGGCAAGTCCGGTTATTAAACATAGGCACCGAAAAAGGTAAGTCGGCATTCATCAATACGGATTTTTCCCCAGCGCCGGAAGCCATGCGAACACAACAACGTATCTGGTGACAAACAATGTCCGTGCCTAAGCCTCCCCTAGAGCTTTCGTTCCTGAATCCCGAAGGCATTGACCTTCCGCTGCAAAGTCCCGTCCGCGCCGGCGTACTGGAGCGAGCAAGACGTTATCGCCTCGCGAGGCTAAGGGCCCAGCTCGTCGCACACGACTGCGCGGGAGCACTGTTGTACAACCCGATCAATATCCGCTATGCGCTTGATGCGCCGAACATGCAGGTATGGACTCTGCACCATGCGGTGCGCTACGCGCTGATTCTTGCCGATGGACCTGCGGTGCTGTTTGAATTGACCGGAACCGAGCACCTTGCCGCAGGACTTACAGCCATCGACCAAATACGTCCGGCGGTGGTGTGGATGTCTGTGGTTGCTGGCCCTCATCAGCCGATCCGCATTAAGGCTTGGGCAGACGAGATTGACAGCTTATTGCGTGAATATGGCGGTGGCAACCGCAGGCTGGCCATCGACAAAATAGACATGCTAGGGTTTAAGGCCCTGGAGCAGAGGGGCATCGACATTGTCGACGGCCAGCCCCTCGCCCTAGCGGCGCGTGCCATCAAGAGCGCGGATGAGATCGAACTGATGGGATGGTCCGTCCGAGTCTGCGAAGCCGGCTTGGCGCGGATGTGGCAGGCTTCGCTGCCAGGTCGGACCGAACAGGAAATCTGGGCCGAATTGCAATACGAGAACACCCGTTCGGGGGGCGAATGGCTGGAAACACGCCTGCTCACCGCCGGTTCGCACACCAACCCTTGGTATCGTGAATGTTCGGATACTGTCTGCCAAGAAGGCGAAATCATCGCGATGGATACTGACATGATTGGACCCTATGGCTATTGTGCGGATTTGTCACGCAGTTGGACTTGTGGCCATACTCCGTTTAACGCGGTGCAACACAGCCTGTATACGGCAGCGCTGGAGCAGTTGTCGCATAATGTGTCGCTGCTGCGCCCCGGCCTTAGCTTTCTGGAATTCATCGACAAGTCTTGGCGCATTCCCACGCATTATCAGGAAAGGCGCTATGGCATAGCGTTGCATGGTGTGGGCCTGTGTGACGAGTGGCCGGTTGTGCCTGACCATCCCAGTGCAGCCACCGCCTATGACGGTGTTTTCGAGGAGAATATGACAGTCTGCGTCGAGAGTCTGATCGGTGCCGAGGGAACCGAATGCATCAAGCTGGAAACGCAAGTGCTGATTACGCCCCAAGGCGCCATACGCTTGGACAGCTTTCCATGGGAGGCGGTCTAGCATGGTGCCAACCACGCAGCATAGGCATAAGCCGAGTTCCGCAAACGGGCCGTCTGAACCGAGCCAAACATCCCTTGTGGAAATCAATAACATGCAAGCTAACGGCCGTACCGCCACCTTTTACCCCGAAGATTGCATGGCCGAGTCAATCAATTGGCAAACGATGCGAGTGCGCTATCAAAATGTGCGACAGCAAACTGAAGCACTGTGTGCGCCTTTGTCGGTTGAGGATTGCGTCATCCAGTCGATGCCTGATGCCAGCCCGGTCCGCTGGCACTTGGCCCACACCACTTGGCTTTTCGAGACCTTCGTATTGGCGCAGGCCTGCCCCGGCTATGTCCCTTGGCACAGCGATTTCGCCTATCTGTTCAATTCCTACTATAACCAAGTTGGGGCTCAGTTTCCGCGTTCTAGACGGGGCCTGTTGTCGCGTCCCGGCGTGGCGGAGATTTACGCTTATCGCCGCGCGGTTGATGAGCGCATGGTCGAATTGCTGAGTTCCGGCAATGGGCTGGCGGAGCATTTCCTGCCAACCGTCGAATTGGGCTTGCAGCATGAACAGCAACACCAAGAACTCATGCTGACCGACCTAAAACATATGCTTTCCTTAAATCCGACGTTTCCGGTTTATCGGGCCTGGCCGGACGCGCCCAATTCCGCGCCTCTGCCGCCGCTGGCCTGGATTGAGGGTGATGCCGGTCCCTGCGAGATCGGCCACGGCGGAGGGGGCTTCGCCTACGACAATGAAAGTCCGCGCCACACCACTTGGTTGCAGCCCCATGCCTTGGCATCGCGTCCCGTCGTCAATGGGGAGTATCTGGAATTCATCGCTGCGGGCGGATATTGCTCCCCTGAACTGTGGCTGTCTATGGGCTGGGACGCGGTCAAGGCCAATCAATGGGAGGCACCTTTGTACTGGGTCAAAGCCGACGGAGGCTGGTCGCATTTCACCTTGGCTGGGCTGCGGCCACTGGACCCCGACGCGCCGGTCTGCCATGTCAGCTTCTTCGAGGCTGAGGCCTATGCCCGCTGGGCGGGTGCCCGCTTGCCCACCGAGGCCGAGTGGGAGGTAGCGGCCAGGCTCTACCCGGCTGATGGTCATTTTGTGGAGTCGGGATTCCACCATCCTTTACCGCCCGCGCCGGTCGCCGGGGCAGGCACTTTGCTGCAGCTGTTCGGCGATGTTTGGGAATGGACTTCCAGCCCTTATGCCCCCTATCCAGGGTTTTCCCCGGCGGCGGGTGCCGTAGGTGAATACAACGGCAAGTTCATGTGCAACCAATTTGTCCTGCGCGGCGGCTCCTGCGCCACTGCGCAAAACCATATACGCGCCACCTATCGCAATTACTTCCCACCCGAAGCACGCTGGCAATTCACCGGCTTTCGGCTCGCCAAATAAACCTTAGGAAAACCTTATGCATGCATCCGCCAAGCGCCAAACCATGCCAGATGTCAATCCTGCCAACTTGGATTTTTACCGGGATGTTGTGACTGGCCTGCGGGCCAGCCCGTGCCAGATTTCCAGCAAGTATTTTTACGACCAGCGCGGCAGCGAGCTGTTCGATGCCATCTGCGAACTGGAAGAATACTATCCCACCCGCACCGAACTTGGCATCATGACCAGACATGCCAAGGATATGGCAGATGTTCTGGGCCAGCGTTGCATGCTGATTGAGCTAGGCAGCGGCAGCAGTTTAAAAACCCGCGTATTGCTGGAGCATTTGGCAGACCCGAAAGTGTATGTGCCGGTCGATATTGCGCGTGACCATTTGCATAAAACGGTGCGGAATTTGTCGTCCGAGTATGTGGGTTTGGAAATTGTGCCGGTTTGCGCGGATTTTGAAAAAGATTTTGCCATACCAGTGTCAGATACCGAGACACACCGCCGCGTCATCTATTTTCCAGGCTCCACCATAGGCAATTTTGAAGCTAGCGCAGCCGAATCTTTACTTGAACGCATAGCCAGATGGGTCGGCCCAGGCGGCGGATTGTTGATCGGCTTCGACACATGCTTGGACAAGGCTATGCTGGAAGCCGCCTACAATGATCGCTTGGGTGTCACCGCCGCCTTCAACTTGAACCTGTTGGAGCATATCAACCGCGAGTTGGGGGCGGATTTCCAGCTTGCGGATTTCCGCCACCGTGCGGTGTACGATGAGGCGGAGCGGCGCGTGGTCATGTGGCTCGACAGCCTGTGCCAGCAAAAGGTCACCATCGCGGGGGAGTCTTTCCATTTTGCCGAAGGGGAATCCATACGCACTGAGTACTCCCATAAGTACGACTTGGAGATTTTCCGCCAGACCGCCAGCCGGGCAGGTTTGATGTTGAGCAAATATTGGACCGATGACAGTGGCGTATTCACCGTCGCGCTGTTCACTGTAGGGGAGTGATTTTCGTCCTGTGTGGATGCTTGGGGCTTGAGTGCGGTTTTTTGTGGTGAACGCCTTACAGTAGAATTTTTGGAGTAAAACCGGGTTCTTTGTACTATCATTAGGCGAATAATATTTAACTTAAGGCTTGGAGCATCCATCATGCCGCGCTTCTTCGCATTAATTCTGCTGGTTTTGGCAACTTCGACGTGGGCTGCGGGTGAGGAGACTGCGCCTGCGCTGATCCCCATTCCTGAGCAGCCCGATATTCCTCCTCCGGTTGAAAGCGGGCAGCCAATGGCACCGGACGTCACCATCAAACGCAGAGAAAACGACACCATTGAGGAGTACCGCATCAACAACCGGCTTTACATGGTCAAGATAAAGCCAGACATCGGACCGGCTTACTATTTGATGGACACCGACGGCGATGGTGCAATGGATGCCAGAAGCAGTGAGATGGAAAGGGGGGCCAACACGATGAAAGTTCCCCAGTGGGTGTTGCTGAGTTGGTGAGTAAGTGGGAGTCCATAAGTTTTTTAACAACTAGACATAAGGTTCAACCTCTTGCCAGCCAAAAAGTTAAAAAATATATGTCACCTACTTACCTAGCCGGGTGTGCTTGATGTCCGATTGTCGGTCATTGTTTGTGTGATTGGGCTATCTGTTATAATCCCCTATTTATGGTGGCTTGGTCTAGGCCGGTCGCACAACTCCAAGAACCAGAGCGGAAGACTTATCTCCTTTGAAAACAAGCATTGAGCCACGCCAGAACTTACTCCTCACAGCACCTGGCTGGGAAAAACTACTCCAGCAATTGCCCATCGGAGAAGGTGCCCAGTTAGGGCTGGCACTCAATCTGATGGGTCTGGAAAAGGAAAGCCTGAGGGTAACACCTGCGGGAAAAATAGCAGCGACCCCCCACCCTAAGGGCTTGGGTTCCGCCCTGAAGCACCCCTATATCACTACCGACTATTCGGAAGCCTTGATCGAACTGATTACGCCGCCGTTTCGCGCTGCGTTTTCAGGCACATTGGAATTTCTCGACTCCATCCATCGGTTTGTCTACCAGCAGATTGGCGATGAATGTTTGTGGGCGGCCTCAATGCCTTGTGAAATCGAAGGCAAGGAGAGCATACCCATCGCCAATTACGGCAGTTCCAACAGTGGCCGGATGAAACATGTTTACCGCCACGGTTTGGGCTGGCGCTACGGTCGGCCCATGCAATCCATTGCTGGCATACATTTTAATTATTCTGTCAACGAAGCCTTGTGGCCGGTTTTGCAAGACTTGTTGGGTGACCGCTCATCCCTAGTCGATTTCATCGCCGACCAATATTTCGGTTTGATTCGCAACGTGCATCGCAATGGCTGGTTGGTGCTATATCTGTTTGGCTCCTCGCCGGCCTTCAGTAAATCGTTCTTGGCTTGTCGCCCAGAAATGGCAGCGCAATTCCTTGAATTTGACGAAAGCACACTGTTCAAGCCTTATGCGACTTCTTTGCGGATGAGCGATATCGGCTACCGTAATGACAGCCAGTCAGGCTTGGACATCTCTTTGAACAATTTGGACGAATACGTCGCCAGTCTGGTCCGGGCCATCAATACGCCTTATCCGGATTACGAAAAAATCGGTGTCAAGGCCGATGGAGAGTATCGCCAACTGAGCGCCAATATTTTGCAGATATCCAACGAGTATTACAGTTCGATCCGGCCCAAGCAGATAGCAAGTTCATGCGAAAGCCCCACTATCGCGCTGAAAAGGCGTGGTATCCGCTATATTGAACTGCGTTCATTGGATTTGGGGCTAGATCATCCTTTGGGTATTGGACTCACCGAAATGCGTTTGCTTGAATTGTTTCTGCTGCACTGCTTATTTCGGGAAAGCCCGCCCTTGGGTGCCTTGGAAAAAAGTGAAATCAGCAAAAACACATTGGATGTCGCCTGCCGGGGCCGCACACCGGGTTTGCAATTGCTGCGGGGCGGGAAAGAAGTGAGGCTTAGGGACTGGGCGATGGAATTGGCCGAGGGCATGAGGGTCGTGGCTGAAATTCTTGATGCGGGCAAGCCGGAAACAGTCTATCTGGACAGCATCAAATCCATGCTTTCCGCGATCGGCGACCCGGACAGCACTCCCTCGGCTAGAATGCTGGCGCAGATGCGGGACCACAAAGAGTCTTTCCAGGCTTATGCACTGAGAATGTCGCAACAACATGCGGCAAGCTTTCGCTCACGCCCGCTGGCAGTTGAAAAGGCCCGTGCAATGCGCCTCGAAGCCGAGGAATCGCTGGCTGCGCAGAGGCGAACCGAAGCCAGTGACACCTTAAGCTTCGAGGCGTTCCTGAGCGAATATTTTTCCGAAGTTGAATAATCGATATGATGTACGCAAGTTGTAGACAAATCGCCCCTATTTCGTCAAAATAAGCCGCTTTCCAAAAGTTCTTGCGCAAATCGGAAACTCGCCCACAAGTAACAATGCCAAACATTTTAGTTCTCAACGGTCCTAACCTCAATTTGTTGGGTGTCAGGGAGCCTAGTCTATACGGTAGCCAAACCCTACGGGCGATTGAAGAGGCTCTGTCCGTGCGCGCAAGCGAAATGGGCTATGCCGTCGCCTTTCTGCAAAGCAATGCCGAACATGCGCTAATTGACCGTATCCATCTAGCGTACGCGGAGGGCGTAGACTTCATACTGATCAACCCTGGGGCTTTCACGCACACCAGTGTCGCTCTGCGGGACGCACTTCTTGCCACCAAAATTCCTTTCATTGAGGTGCATTTGTCCAATGTCCATGCCCGTGAGACGTTTCGTAAACATTCCTATTTTTCCGACATCGCCAAAGGTGTCGTCAGCGGGTTCGGTGCCCTAGGCTACGAACTGGCGCTGCAAGCTGCCATCCACGAACTCGAAAATAAATAAACAAGGGTTGCCAGATTATGGACATTAGAAAAATAAAAAAACTGATCGAATTGATCGAAGAGTCGGATATTGCTGAAATAGAGATCCATGAGGGTGAGGAGTCTGTTCGCCTCAGCCGCTATTCCGCCTCCCAGCATGTAATCAGCAACTCGCCGGCACAAGCACAACAGCCTCAGCCCATAGCGCTTGCCCCGGCCAGCCCACAGGTTCCCGAGGAACCGCCGGGCCATGTGCTACGCTCTCCCATGGTAGGAACTTTCTACCGCTCACCCACGCCAGGGGCGAAGTCCTTCGTCGAAATTGGCTCATCTGTCAAGGTGGGTGACACCCTGTGCATCATTGAGGCGATGAAAATCCTGAACCAGATTGAAGCCGACAAAGACGGTGTGATCTCTAAAATATTGGTGGATAACGCACAGCCTGTGGAGTACAACCAGCCACTGTTCGTTATCGAGTAAGCCCCCTATCCCTATCAACTCGGTTGATTCGGTTGTGCTTATTCTCCCTGTCCATCCAATCAGGTAACCATCCATGCTCGGTAAAATTGTCATCGCCAACCGTGGCGAAATCGCCCTGCGCATTTTGCGCGCATGCCGTGAACTCGGCATCAAGGCAGTGGCTGTTCATTCGGAAGCTGACCGCGACCTTATGCATGTGCGCCTCGCCGACGAACACGTTTGCATCGGCCCGGCCGCATCCAAGGATAGCTACTTAAACATCCCCGCTATCATTAGCGCGGCAGAGGTCACCGATGCCGTGGCCATCCATCCAGGCTATGGATTCCTCTCGGAAAACGCCGATTTTGCCGAGAGGGTCAACCAAAGCGGTTTCATCTTCATAGGCCCTAGGCCGGAGACCATCAGATTGATGGGGGACAAGGTCTCCGCCATTGAAGCCATGAAGAAAACCGGCATCCCCTGCCTGCCTGGCTCCGACGGGGCATTGGGGGACGATTATGACGAGAATCTGCGCATTGCCCGGCGTATCGGTTTTCCGATCATCATCAAGGCGGCCGGCGGCGGCGGCGGGCGTGGCATGAGGGTGGTGCACAGTGAAGCCGCTTTGCACAGCTCCATCACCTTGACCAAGGGCGAGGCGGGGGCCGCTTTTAACAATGACACGGTCTACATGGAGAAATTCTTGGAGAATCCGCGCCATATCGAATTTCAGGTGATTGCCGACTCGTATGGCAATTGCGTGCATTTGGGGGAGCGGGACTGCTCCACCCAGCGCCGCCATCAGAAGGTCATTGAGGAAGCCCCCGCCCCCGGCATTTCGGGGGAGAGACGGGAGCGAATGGGCAAGCGCTGCGTCGAGGCGTGCAAGGAATTGGGCTACCTAGGGGCGGGAACCTTTGAATTCCTATACCAAGATGGCGAATTCTACTTCATTGAAATGAACACCCGCGTCCAAGTGGAACATCCGGTCACCGAAATGATTACCGGCTTCGATATCGTCAAGGAACAGTTGCGTATCGCGGGGGGTGAGGCTTTGTCCATCCGCCAGGAAAATGTCAAAGCAACCGGGCATGCCGTCGAATGTCGCATCAACGCCGAGGACCCCGGCAATTTCTTGCCTTCGCCCGGTTTGATCGAACAATTCCATATGCCCGGCGGCCCCGGCATCCGGGTGGAGACCCATATTTACAACGGCTACCGGGTTCCTCCCTACTATGACTCGATGATCGGCAAACTCATCGCCCACGGCGATACCCGCGACAGCGCCATCGCCCGGATGCGCACGGCCCTCAACGAAATGGTCATCGGCGGCATTAAATGCAACATCCCGCTGTTGCTGGACATTATCAACGACAAGGCGTTCCAGGAAGGAAGCCAGAACATTCATTTCTTGGAGAAAAAACTTGGGACTAAGCACTGATGTGGCGGCAGTTGTCGGTGGCTGCGACGGAAGCCCAAGCTGAGTCGCTATCTGACCGGTTCTTTGCATTGGGTGCCCAGTCCGTCAGTTTCCAAGACGAGGGCGACCAGCCGCTGTTTGAACCCAAGCCGGGTGAGACCCCGGTCTGGCGCAATACCCGCGTCATTGCCCTATTCGAGGCCGATATCGATTTGAGCCGGGTGCGCTCGGCGCTATTGGACGGCTTTGATGCAGAAAATTTGAGCGATTGGCGGGAAGAGGAAATCCAAGACCGGGCTTGGGAGCGGGCTTGGCTGGATCATTTCCATCCTATGCAATTCGGCAGGCGCTTGTGGATTGTCCCTACCGGCTTCGAGATGCCACGGCAGGCAGATGCAGTGTGCGTCAACCTTGACCCCGGCCTGGCTTTCGGCACCGGCACCCATCCGACCACAGCCTTATGCCTGCAATGGCTGGACGGCCAAGCTTTGTGGGGCAAGACGCTTGTCGATTTCGGTTGTGGTTCGGGCATTTTGACCGTTGCCGCTTTGCTGCTGGGGGCGGAAAAGGCTGTCGCCACCGATATAGACCCACAGGCGCTTATCGCCACCGCCGACAATGCCCGAAAAAATAGCGTTGCAGCGAGGGTCGATTGTTGTTTGCCGCCGCAGATGCCCGTGATACAGGCTGACCTGTTGCTCGCCAACATCCTCGCCAACCCTCTCATCGAACTGGCGGGGCAGTTGGCGGGCTATGTCCGTCCGGGGGGGGCGTTGGTCCTTTCCGGCATATTGCGGGAACAGGCCGATGCGGTGGGGCGGGCTTATGAACCTTATTTTGTCATGGATGAGCCGGTTTTTCTGGAGGATTGGGTTCGCCTTAGCGGTGTCCGCCGCAGCGGGTAGACTGATTTCATTTCCGAATCAATTATGCAATATTGTAGCGGCGAATTGATTCGCCCAAGGGCGGATGGAGCCGCCCCTACCTCTTCCCCGCCGCGCTCAAAAACGGTAGCATGACCCCGAACAGCAAAACCAAGGCGCAGCCGAGCAGGGCTTTGCCGTCGGGTGTGCGTGAAAATAACGCCACACCCCAGACTAGGCTAAGCACCGGGCTGAGATAGCCGACTGCGCTGACCAAGGCGGCGGGCGCATTTTGATAGGCCCAAGTCATGTAAAACTGGGCTACGCTGGCCGAAACACCGCCTGCCAACAGCAAAGCCCAGACTTCCACACTTTTCGGCAGCTGATAGCCGTAATAGCCAAAATAGGCCAAGTGGAGGGCTGTTCCGATCAGGCAAAAATAAAAGATGACCGATTCCGGGGTGTTGCTGCGTCCCGCCTTCGCCACCATCAGATAGGCGAGGGCGGCAAGGAAGCCCGTTGCCAAGGCCATGGCCCGCCCTCGCAAGTCCCCGCTAGTCAAGCCCGGTTCGACCAGCAAGGCAAGCCCCGCCATCGCTCCTAGAATGGCCAGCCAGACTAAGCCTGAGTTTTTCTGCTTTAACACCAAAGGTCCAAGCAGGGCGACAAAAAAACCGCTGCTGGCCGCAAGAAACGCACTTTCACCGGGTCCGATCATTTGGATGGATGCAAATGACAGCATCAGTGCCAGGCTTCCGAACAGACCGCGCAACCACAGCGACGGACGGAAATCCCCGAACAGCTTGAAGCAACCCCCTGCCAAAACAGAGGGAACCAATAAAATGAGCAGGTTGATGAGGATGCGCACGAAGCTGACCACGGTCGGGGGTACCAGCGGCTCGCACAGCCCGACCGCATAGACGCAGACATTCATGAGCGAAAACATCAGGCTGGCTAGGGTCATGCGGGCTAATCCGCGTAATTGCGCGGTGCGGGAAAAAGGGGCAGGGCTGGTTTGGATGGCGGCAATTCTCTTGTTGGTTTTTAATGCATAAGTTTTATCCAGTAGCCATTTGATATTATAAACGCTGTAATTTCCATAGAATAAAAAATAACTTACTATGGCAGACGAACCTAAGCTAAACGACGAGATCATGCGCTTGCGGCAGGAGTTGGCTGATGCACAGGCTCACCTAGGCGCACTGGGCAGGGAACTGGAGGCGTCTAACCATGCGCTGAGGCGGCAACAGCGTTCGTTTGCCGAAACGCAGGCGGTTGCCCATGTCGGAAGTTGGGTGGTGGACATTGCCACCGGCAGGGTAGCCTGGAGCGAGGAGGGCTTCCGGCTGTATGGCTTTTCGCCTGAAACCGATCCCGCACCCTTGTTTGACAAGTTTCTTGCTTTGTTGCTTCCTGAGGACCGTCCGGCCATGCAAGCTTGGAGCGATGCCTGTCTGGCGGGAAAATGCCCGCCGGGGTTGGAATTTCGCATACGCAGGGCTGACGATGGCAGCCTTCGCTGGCTGTTGGGCAGCGGTCGGTTGGAAACAGGGCAGGGGGGCGAACCCTTGCACATGGTCGGCACGGTGCAGGACATCACCGAGCGTATTCACATCAAACAAACTTTGCAGGACAACTTGCAGCGTTACCGTGGCCTGTTCGACAACATGCTGGACGGCTACGCGCATTGCCGGATGTTCTTCGAGGACGGGATACCAAAAGACTTCATGTACTTGGATGTCAATCCCGTGTTTGAAAAGCTGACCGGACTGAAAGGCGTGGTGGGGAAAATGGTCAGCGAGGTCATTCCGGGTATCCGCCGGGACAACCCGGAGCTTTTCGAAGTGTATGGCCGGGTGGCACTGACGGGACAGTCGGAACGCTTTGAAACCTATCTCGACTCACTGGGAAGTTGGTTTTTCATCTCGGTATTCCGTCCCGCCGAAGAAGAGTTCGTTGCCGTTTTCGATAATATCACCGAGAGGAAGCAAACCCAGCAGGAACTGGAGCGCTACCGCCACCACTTGGAAGAATTGGTGGCCGAGCGCACGGTGCAACTTGAAGCTGCGCGGCAGCAAGCCGAAACCGCCAATCGTGCGAAGAGCGCCTTCTTGGCCAATATGAGTCATGAGATACGCACCCCGATGAATGCCATCTTAGGGTTGACTCAATTGCTATTGCGCAATCTGACTTTGCCTGGGCAGTTCGAGCGCCTAGCCAAGATCGAAGAGGCGAGCCATCATTTGCTTGCCATTATCAACGACATCCTTGAACTGTCCAAGATTGAGGCCGGCAAAATGGCCTTGGATAGGGTAGATTTTTCCCCCGCCGCGCTATTCGAACAAGTTCGTTCTCTAGTTGATGGCAAGGTGCGGGAAAAGGGTTTGCGCTTGCAGTTCGACACCGGCGGTCTGCCGCCCGTGTTGAACGGGGATGACACCCGCCTGCGCCAAGCTTTGCTTAACTACCTTGGCAATGCCATTAAGTTTACCCAGCAAGGCGATATCTGGCTCAAGGTCCGCATCATCGAAGACGGCGCAGCCGATCTGCTGGTCCGTTTCGAAGTGACCGATACCGGCATCGGCATTGCGCCCGAACAGCTGAACCGACTGTTCGGCATGTTTGAGCAGGCCGACAACAGTTTGACCCGCAAATTTGGCGGCACTGGCTTAGGCTTGGCGATCAACTGCCAATTGGCCCAACTGATGGGCGGCGCGGTCGGGGTGGAAAGTGAATGGGGCCGTGGCAGTACCTTTTGGTTCACTGCGCGCTTGGGCAAGCGCCCCGGCATTGCACTGCCTGCCACGCCTTTAGCGCTGCCTTGCGTTGATGAAATCGAGTTGCTTGGGGCGTATCGTGGTATTCGCATCCTGTTGGCCGAAGATAACCAAATCAACCAGGAAGTGGCGTTGGAATTGCTTAGGAAGACCGGGCTTAGGGTTGATCTTGCTGAAGATGGTTTGCAGGCGGTGGCAATGGCGGGGCAGGCAGCCTACGCGCTGATCCTGATGGATATACAAATGCCGATGCTGGACGGTTTGGCAGCCACCCGTGCGATACGCCAGTTGCGGCAACATGCGGCCACGCCTATCCTGGCCATAACCGCCAATGCCTTTGGCGAGGACCGCCTCGCCTGCCTAGATGCTGGTATGGACGACCATATTGCCAAGCCGGTGGAACCTTCCATCCTCTACGCCAAGCTGGCCCAGTGGCTTTCGCCAGTCGGGGCGGGTTCTAAACCCGCCCCTACCGCGCCTCTCGCCCCTGCCAGTCTGACCCATCCGCTCGTGTTGGATACCGATTTAGGGATACGCTACGTGGGCACTGTTGAAGTCTATGGCAAATTGCTAGGCCGGTTCACCAAGAATTATGCCCACTTTGCCGATGAGCTGACCGCCACCCTAGGCTCGGGCAATCTTCAGGATGCCGCCAGGCAGGTCCATAAACTCAAAGGCATAGTGGGCACCTTGGGGCTAATGCAACTCGCCCCCTTCGCTGTGGAACTGCATCGCGCACTACTTGTGCACGACACTGAGCCAGCCGCATTGGAGGCCTTGCTGTCCGGGTTGTGCCTGGCCTTAGCCAATGGTTTGGCGGAAATCCGTGGCTATCTGGCTGGTGTGGAACCGGTTTCCAGCTCGCCCAAGCAGGAATCCTGTGATCCCGCCGACTTGGCCGTCATCAAACAGCTATTGCTCGGCGTATTAGATTGTCTGGCTGAAAACAAGCCGTATTGCGCCGAACCCCTGCTGGCAAAATTGGCGCTTTATCTGCCTGCATCTGCGTTGGCGGCACTACGGGAAAGGCTGGACGAATTCGATTTCCGGGCGGCGGAAATCGAGGCCATCGCGATTGCGGCGAAACTAGCCATTGCCGTAAAGAAGATATAATCCATTGATACAAAAGAAGTTATAGGATGTAGTTGGGTTAGGCGCGTATTTTTGCGCCGTCACCCAACATGTGGGGCCGGATTTGTCGGGTTACGGATGCCGTTCTTTCATGGCAACCCGACATTTTTTATCTAATATTCGAATGAAACGGGAGTAAAAATGAATATTCAAACAGTCTCTGAATTTAAAAAAATATCTAGCACAAGCATTCGCCTTATCAAGCAAGCACCTGATATAGAAAACACTGTATGAACTGGTTAAAGCCCTGGTTCAGGCTGTTCTTGCCGCTGGGCTTGCTGGGAATGCTGTTCGCCGCATACCTAGGCCAAGCCCGGATTGACGACGCTATCGAGCACCTGATGTTCGAAGAGAATACGGCTGTGAAGCTTGGTGTCGCCACGCTGTCCGGCGATCTTGCGGTCACGATGCGGCATCTACGCAGTTTGACCCGCGAAAAGCCGATCAGTGAAACCCTAGATGCCCCGCAACCCGCCAATCTGCAGCGGATGGCCGAAGCGTTTGCTAGCCTGCTGTTGCACAATCCAGCCTATGACAAGGTCCGCTGGATTGATGCAACGGGTAATGAGCGGGTTCGCATCAATAATGTGGACGGTACCCCCGTGCTTGTGCGTCAACAGGATTTACAGGCCAAGGTGGACCGCTATTTTTTCACCGACGCGATGAGTCTGCGGCCGGGCGGCATTTATCTTTCTCCGCTCGATCTGAATGTCGAAAACGGACAGATCGAGATGCCCCATAAACTGACGTTGCGGATGGCGATGCCGGTGGTGGACGGCAACGGCCACCCGGCCGGCATACTGGTCATCAATCTCTTGGCAAACTGGCTTTTCGACGACTTCGTCCATGCCGTCGATGCCGCCTCCCAGCACATGATGCTGCTAAATCACCAAGGCGACTGGCTGTATAGTCCGAATCCTAGCGATGCCGTTGGATTTGGGCAGGCTGGCGGCAATACCTTCGCACGGCGTTTTCCGTCCGCCTGGGAGCGCATAGCGGGCAGCGCAGCCGGGAGTCGGCTGGCGGATGACGGACTCTGGGTATGGCAAGAGGTCCGCTCGGGGGTTGCCGGGGCGACTGCCACGGTGATGGCCAAGGAGCCGCCGTGGAAGTGGGTGTCCCACATCCCCGCCGGGCAGATTCGGGCGATCCGCGTGGCCGTCTGGAACCAGACCGCGCCAATCGCTGGAATGTTGCTGGCGATTTTGGCGGCCATCAGTTGGCTAAAGGTATCGGGGGAGTTTCGGCATGGCTATGCACCACAGGCTGTCGATGGTGACCAATCCCTGAGGTGGAAGGCTGCTTACCTGTTGGCCGTAGTATTTCCCTTGCTGATGTTGCTGCTACGCCAACACTTGCCTCTAGTCTTCGGGGACAGCCCCCTGTTGTTGCTATTCATATTCCCGATTACCCTCAGCGCATTATGTGGTGGGTTCGGCTCCGGTTTGGTTGCCACCGCCAGTGCCGTGCTGTGTGCATACTATTTATTGCTGCCACCGGCTTACATCGTTGGCGGCCTGTCCCCTTATGACGCGCTGCAATTAGTATTGTTGCTTGCCAACGGTGTGTTGGTGAGTGTGCTGAGCGAGACGCTATGGCAGGCGCGGCGCGAAGCGGAGCAGCGCAGGCTGCAACAATCGGCCACCTTGGAGCAATTGCGTGAGAGTGAGGAGTTCAGGCGTTCGATTCTCGATTCGATAAACGCCGAAATCGCCGTGCTTGACCGTCAAGGTACGATTATCGCCGTCAATCGCCCTTGGCAGCGCTTTGCCGAGGAAAATTCGCCTAGCCCGGGCGAAGTTCCCTTGCATATTGGCATAGGCACGAATTATATGGATGTCTGTCGGCACAGCGCCGAGCCTTCTTCGGCCAGTGCGCAGGAGGCGCTGGACGGCATTCAGGCGGTGCTGGAGGGTCGGCTCCCCGGTTTTATCCTGGAATATCCCTGTGACGTGCCTACGCAAACACGTTGGTTCAAAATGGTCGTCACCCCCTTAAGTGGCGGGCGACAGGGTGTGGTCATCGCCCACACGGGTATCACTGAACGCAAACAGGCGGAAGAGAAGCTGCGGCAACAGTCGCTTTTATTGGAGGAGTCACAGTCCGTCGCCCATATCGGGAGTTGGAAGGTGGACCTTGCAAGCGGTCAGATGACGTGGAGCTCAGAAACTTTCCGGCTGTATGGCTTATCGCCCGAAATGGATGCTGTTCCCACACTGGCTCAATTTCTTGCATTGCTCCACCCCGATGACCGCCCGAACATGCAAGCTTGGCTTGATCAATGCAGCGCGGGCGCAGGACCGTCCAGCCTTGAGTTCCGCACTCTTCCGCTCTACTGTGAACAGCGCTGGTTATTGGGCTGTGGGCAATTGGAAACGGGAGCGGATGGCAAACCCTTGCTCATGATAGGCACTGTGCAGGATATCACCGAGCGCAAGCAGGTATATGAGGAGTTGGATCGTTACCATAACCGTTTGGAAGAACTCGTCGTCCAGCGCACCCAGCAGCTTCAAGAGGCCAACCGGACCCTGCTTGAACGCACGGCGGAAATTGTTGACCTCTACAACAACGCCCCCTGCGGTTACCATTCAGTCGATGCTTTAGGCACGATTACCAATGTCAACGAGACCGAACTTGCGCTGCTTGGTTACTCCCGCGAAGAGTATGTCGGACATCCTATCGGCGACTTCATGACACCTGAATTCCGTGAGTTATTCGGGCGGCGCATGTTTACCGAATTCCACACTACCGGTCGGGCGCGCGACGTTGAGTTCGACTACGTCCGCAAAGATGGCACGGTTCTGCCTGTGCTAATCAGCGCCGATATTGTCCGCGATGCGGCGGGGCAGTTCCTTTCCACCCGCAGTACCTTGGTCGATAACAGCGAGCGCAAGGCCCGTGAACGGCAAATCGCCGACATGCAGGTTGAGTTGGCCCGACGCGCCGACGAGGCCGAGGCTGCCAATCGCGCCAAGAGCGCCTTTCTGGCCAATATGAGCCATGAGATACGCACTCCGATGAACGCCATCTTGGGGCTGACCCAGTTGCTCAAGCTTAGCCTTCCCGCCGAGTCGGCCCAGCGCGAACGCCTTGCCAAGATTGAAGAAGCGAGCCACCATTTGCTGGAAATCATCAACAATATACTCGACATCTCCAAGATCGAATCCGGCAAGTTGGACTTGGAAGCAGTGGATTTTTCCCCCAGCGCGTTGTTCGACCAAGCCTGTTCCTTGGTCAATCAAAAAGTGCGGGACAAGAGTTTGCGTCTACAGTTCGACTGCGCTGGCCTGCCGCCAGTGCTAAGCGGCGATGCCACCCGTTTGCGCCAGTCTCTCGTCAACTACCTTGTCAATGCAGTCAAATTCACCCATCATGGCGGCATCCAACTTAGCGCCCGCATTGTCGAGGAACGCGAGGCCGATCTGCTGGTCCGCTTCGAGGTGGCGGATACCGGCATAGGCGTTACGCCCGAGCAATTGGGCCGGCTATTCAATGCGTTCGAGCAGGCCGACAACTCCACCACACGGCAATACGGCGGCACCGGACTGGGTCTTACCATCACCCGCCAACTGTCCCGGCTAATGGGCGGCGAGGCAGGGGCGGAAAGTGAACCGGGCCGGGGCAGCACGTTCTGGTTCACGGCCCGCTTGGGCAAGCGCCCAGGCGTGAGCCTAACCAGCGCACCGATAATGTTGCCAGCCGACGAAGGAACCGTGCTGCCCGATAGGTTTAGAGGCCTGCGCATCCTGTTGGCCGAGGACAATCTTCTCAACCAAGAAGTGACACAGGAATGGCTGCAAAGGATGGGGCTTGAGGTTGACCTGGCTGAGAATGGCCAGCAGGCGCTGGCAAAGGCCGGGCAGACCGCTTACGCGCTGATCCTGATGGACATGCAAATGCCGGAGATGGACGGTATCGAAGCCACGCTTGCGATACGGCAGTTGCCGCAATATGCGGCCACGCCGATTTTGGCGATGACTGCCAATGCCTTCGGCGTGGACCGTATTGCTTGCATGGATGCCGGCATGAACGACCACATTGCCAAGCCGGTGGATCCGAGGGTCCTGTGCGGCAAGCTGATGCAGTGGCTGCCGCAAGTGGCCAAGGTGGCTGTAGGGGCGGGCTCGGAACCCGCCCCTACGGATAAAACTGCAGAATTCATTCCAACCGCACTGGATAGTCATCTTCCGGCATTGGACACCGCCTTAGGCTTGCGCTATTTGCCCACGCCCGAACTGTATCGGAAAAGTCTTGCCCGCTTCGCCAGGGATTATATCAATTACGCTTTGGACATGGCCGTCGACATCGGCTCGGGGGATTTCCGTGCAGCCGCCCGGCAAGTCCATAAGCTGAAGGGGATAGCGGGTGCCTTGGGATTGATGGAGCTCGCCGCTGTCGCCGGGGAGCTGGACGGTGCCTTGCTTGCGCCGGATTCCACTAGGGAGGCGTTAGAGGATATGCTAGACTCCCTAGATAAGGCGTTAGCCAGATGTTTGGCGGAAATTAATGACTATACTATTGCAGTGGGACAGGCCATTACTCCACCCGAGGCGGAATTGCAGCATCCTGCCGACCTGGACGTCATCGGACGGCTGTTGCAAGCGGCGCTAGCCTGCCTGGCTGAAAACAGCCCGTTTTGCGCCGAACCCCTGTTGGCTGAATTGTCTGCCTATTTGCCACCCTCCGCGCTGGCTGCGTTACGGGCAAAGCTGGACGAGTTCGATTTCCGTGGCGCGGAAGTCGAACTCGGGCTAATCGCAACTAAGTTCAACATACAGCGTTTTTAATATCGAAGAGTTACTTGTTGGGTTATATCATTTTGCAAGGTGGTTCCTACACAGGATGGTTTGATTGAGTGTCCTTTATTGTTTTTCTTTGTTAAGAACTGATGTTACGCAGTCATCGCTAGAGGATGGCAACTTGTGGAGTGCGGCGACTCGTCGCCGCTGGACGCAAAAGGCGGCGACGAGTCGCCGCACTCCACAACATCCGGGCTACAGCCTACACGGTTGCGTAACATCAGT
>CAIZPP010000123.1 GCA_903934875.1 uncultured Methylococcaceae bacterium | reverse complement strand
GTCATCGCTAGAGGATGGCAACTTGTGGAGTGCGGCGACTCGTCGCCGCTGGACGCAAAAGGCGGCGACGAGTCGCCGCACTCCACAACATCCGGGCTACAGCCTACACGGTTGCGTAACATCAGTTAAGGATATAGCCGAAAATAACTTCCTTGCACCATAGGGCGGGATGAACCCGATCACGGGCGTTTCCGGCATACCCCGGCAAATGCGGCGCGGCTGACACAGTTGTTTATAGCTTGCGTTTGGCAATTGCGTTCGCGTGTGAGGCGAAGCCCTCATACTCGGCAAATTTTTGCGCAACATTTTTGATGCTGTCATAGCCTTCCCGTGTTAAATACCCAATGGATGAACGCTTAAGGAAATCAAATACGGTGACGCATGAAAATGTTCTGGCAAACCCACCGGTTGGCAAAATTGCGTTAACTCCCAATGAGAAGTTACCAATTGTAATCGGGGTATAGGCACCTAGCAGTATCTCGCCGGCATTATTAATCTTATCCAGCACAGACATGGGGTCATTAACCAAGACTTCCAGATGTTCCGGGGCAAAGTCATTAACAAAGCGTAGGGACTCATCCAGGCTTTGAGTTAACACAATGCCGCCGTGGTTGGCGAATACTGTCCTACAGAAGCGCTGCCTTTCTTCAGGTAGGTCATCAATCAGTCCGGGCAGAAGTGCCTCCACCCGCGCGGCGACCTCTGCGGAGTGGGTGACGAGCAAAGCACAAGAATCTGGACCATGCTCTGCTTCGATCAAAAGGTCCAGGGCTGCTATTTCTGGGTTGACATTTTCATCGCATAATATGATGGATTCGCTAGGCCCAGCCGGCGTGCCCACATCGATATCCCCGTAAAGTTGCCGTTTTGCGGCAGATACATAGCTGCTTCCAGGACCCAGCGCTTTGTTTACCTTGGGCACGGTCTGGGTTCCATAGGCCATTGCCGCAATGGCTTGGGCACCCCCTACTTTATAAACCTCGCTGATGCCGCAGACTTCCGCAGCGAATAAGCTTGCGTCATCCACCAAGCCTTCCGGCGTAGGTGGTGTGCAAACGATAATTTTTGGAACTTTGGCAATCACTGCTGGTATGCCCAACATTAACATGACAGAAGGAAACGCCCCTTTGCCTCTAGGCACATAAAGCCCCACTGATGTAATCGGTGTTATTTTTTCACCAGCCAGAATGCCTTCATCTATCTTGGTAAACCACATTTCCTCAGGCATTTGAGCCAAATGATATTTTTTAATATTCCTTGCCGAATGCTCAATGACCTCTTTCACCGAAGGGCACAGGTTTTCTCTTGCCTCGGCGAATTCCGCCTCGGTGACTTTTATCTGGGATGCAGTCATTGAAGCTTTATCAAATTTTTTATTGTACTCAAGTAAAGCTTTGTCGCCATTTTCCTTAACATCCCGAATGATGGGACGGACAATCTCACTGACTCCTGCAATGTCAATTTCCGAGCGTCTTATTAGCGTGGATATTTCAAGCTCTGACATATTGCTTAAAATGTAACGGTTAACCTTAGTACTCATGTTTTCTCCTATACAGCATACAGCGTTTTTAGTGTCGAATAGTTACAGCATTTTTAATATCAAAGAGTTACTTTTTAGGTTATATCATTGTGCAAGGCACAACGGAATAGCTGAAAAATCTTCCTAATCAGTTACATTTACAAAAATGGTATGTGAAGCATGGGTATTTATGTACAGCGTTTTCATCTTCATAATATACCTAAAACTGATATTCAGTTAACCCTTCCGGTCAACCGAATACTCTGCGCTTGCATACCCACGATCAAATAACTTTTTGATGTTGAAAACGCTGAAATACGTCAATAAAACGTTGCGTTTCAAGCGCGGTTCCTATGCCAAGCCGGAATGTGTCTTGGATTGCTGTAGCTAACATGGGGCGTACTAAAATACCATGCTCCCGCAAGTGCCGCACTACTTCGTCCCGCTGCTTTGAGCGTACTAGCATGAAATTCGCCGCCCCTAGGTAGTAGGAGACATCATGCTGATCAAAAAAGCTCTCTAGCATAGGTTTTGAGACAGCCATCACCTCGCGGACATAGGCTTGCCATTCTGCCGGATGGTCTATTTGTGCTTCTGCGGCGGCCAGTGCGCAGCAATTCACGTCAAACGGGGCGCGGATTTTGTAAAGTTGTGAAGTTATCTCCGCAGACGCTAAGATATAGCCAAGACGTAAGCCCGCCATGGCAAATGCTTTCGAGAAAGTGCGTATGATGATGAGGTTAGGAAACTTTGCCAGCAAGGGTTGGCTAGTGATGCCGGTAAATTCAAAATAGGCTTCATCAACGATAACAGGGATATCAGGGTTTTCTGCTAAAATAATTTCTATTTGTTCGATGGATACTAAAGTTCCCGTGGGATTGTTAGGATTAATAATTACGATAAGCTTGGTGTCATCCCCAATCGCATCACAAAATTGTGCAAAGGGGAAGCTCATGTCTTCGTTATAAGGCACTTTGCGTATATTAGCGCCGTTGATTTGTGCGGACAGCGAAAAAATTGGGAATTCTGGCTCGGCAATCAGCAGCGTGTCGCCTTGCCCTAGAAAAGCGGTCAAAATAATATGTATGGCTTGATCCGAACCGTTGGTAATAACAAGATGGTCTAGTTCTGTGTTTGTATATTGCCCAAGTTTTGGCAAAAAATGCTCATAACTCGGATACATCTGCAAAGACTGCTCCTCAATAAGCCTTTTCAGTGCAGCATTGACATGCTCGGGTAGCGGCTGAGTATTCTCGTTAAGGTCTAAACGTAAGTATTTTCTGCGGTCTAAATTTTTCCAGACCGCCGTATAAGCCGTCATGGCGGCTATGTTTGGTTTGACTTGTATCATACAGCGTTTTTAATATCGAAGAGTTACTTGTTGGGTTATACCATTTTGCAAAGCTGTTCACACAGAGGATGGTTTGATTGAGTGTCCTTTATTATTTTCTTTGTTAAGAAAAAACGCTGTAAGTTATAGAGTATTGGCTGAGTAATTAGGCTAAAGTTGCCTTGACACCGGGTGGCACACCTTTACGGTAAGGGTTGGACTCAAAAGCCTCTTTCAAGGATTTGCCAATCTGGGAAAATATTAATGGCCAGCCCTTTTCCGCTTCGATGATCTCATGCATGTGCACGATAATGCTGCAGCCTAAGCCACCCGCGAGTCCATCCAGAAAATCATCCAAGTCCTCAGAACGAAGAGTGGAATGAATGTTCTGGCCGATCAAAAAGGTTTTCTTCAGTGTGTCACTGCTATCTTTGAATGGAACAAATAGCCAAAATTTGCGCCCTTCAATACTGATGCCAACATGAATTGGCTGGGCGGTTAGGTCATCTACTGTTTGGATGCTGCTGCCAGCACCATTAACTCCCCATTGAGTCATGCGCAGGATGAGAATTTCTAATAGGGCCTTGCCCAAAACCAGAGCGGTATCTTCCAATACCACATGGCTTGAATTCAATACGGTGGAGTCATACTCCACTTGAATATTAAATCCTGCTTGTTCGGCAAGATTTTCCAACAGTTTCGGCAGATTACTGACATCAATATTAGGTGCCACATTAAAAATGAAAGAGTTTCCAATCCGCCGGGAGAAGTCCACCGTCACGACAACATGGCTTTCTGCTGTGCCCCTGAAAACTTTACTATAATTTGGGGATTTTGAAAGCACACGCAACTCGCGTGTGTCATCGTTTTTTTCAGTAGATTCAACTAAGGAATCGCTAGGAAACGCAATGGAATGCTTAGGGGTGAATATTCGATTTAAAGCAATGCCAATGGAGCGAAAAACCCCTTCCCAAGTATGGTGTGCGTCTTGCACACTGCAAATATTAACCTGAACAATCGCATTGAGTCCTGTGGCTAGTCCCCGCATCAATTCGACTAATGGCTCACCCGATTGCAACTGCTCACAGCGTAAAGACAGAAACCATTCGAGGTCGAGCCTAGCAATGCCGGTCAGCACTAAATTGGGCTTGCCATCGGTCAATGTTATGGCTACTTCGGCACTGCCATCATCAATCATGCCCAATACCGCCGCAGAATTTTGCTGGATATCAAATTGACGTATGTGCAGGCCAAGCATTTGTCCCAATGCTTGCCAATCGTCTGATGTCCAATTTAGTTGAATTTCCACACAGAGCCGCCAAGCAATATGCTCAATCATATGGCTGACAAAATCGTTCGGCGTTAGTATTTTCTTTTTCCTGACATCGCCAAATTGGATAGCGAGATGATTTTCTGCAAATGAGGAATAGGTTTGATTAGTCCAAGGGGAATAGGCCAGACTATCATAGTCAGTCCCACCGGTGGCAACGCCAATGGTATGGCACCCCGCCTTATGGCCTGATTCCACGCCAATTAAGGAATCTTCAATTACCATGCATAATTCCGGTTCGATACCCAACTGCTGGGCTGCAAAAATATAAGTGTCAGGGCTTGGTTTTTTATTAAACTTCTCTATGTCATTGCCAATGACGGTAGTAAAATAATTCAATATGCCTGACTGGCGTAAAGTCTCCTTCACCTCCTCCGTGGGATTGTTTGAAACGACTGCCATTGTTAAACCGTTTAATTTGGCTTCATCAAGGATTTCGGCAATCCCGGCATTGAGCAACATTAAGTTTGCCGTTCTTGTCGCCAAATAAGCGACTTGAAATGTTTGCAGCAAGTCTGGAGTAACTTGAATTTGGTGGGCCTCTATTAGATGCTCAGAAATTAAACACCAAAATTTTGGTATGTCATAGGCAAATATAGAACGGATGAAAGCATCGCTTAGCTTTACCTGGTCTCCGCAATGCTGCGCTATGATCTGGTTGCAAGCCTTAAGGCTTAAGCTCAAGGAGTCGATTAGCACACCGTCCATATCCCACAAAATGGCTTGGGTGTTTATTGGTATCAATAGCCGTTTGGCAATAAGTTGTTTGTTTGTCGGTGTGTTCATGCAGCGTTTTTATCTTAACAAAGGATGGGGGAGTGCAAGGATTGCCTTGCGAGCGCATCAATCATGCAAGTCTTGCACTCCCTGAGCACTCTAAAAAAACCGCCCAGTTCGCCTGCATCACTGTTAATCACACCCGCGAACTGAAAAATCCTTAGCTTAAGGCATTGAAGCTGTAGCATGGAATCGTGATTTGTGAAACAATCAATCTCATCTTACGAGCGGCTGTAAATGGGCCGTTATTATAGCATTCTTAGACATCGGGCTGTCGCGGTTATGATCGATTCGGAGGGATATCGCCTCAACGTGGGTATTATCCTGTGCAATGACGAAGGTCGCGTCTTTTGGGCGCGACGGGCTGGTATGCGCTCGTGGCAATTTCCACAGGGCGGCATCAAGTGCAATGAATCACCCGATGATGCGATGTATCGTGAGTTGTACGAAGAGGTCGGCTTGAGGAATCCGCAGGTGCAATTGATAGGCCGTACCCGCGAATGGTTGCGTTATAACTTGCCGGAGCGCTACATCCGCAAACATTCCCAGCCGCTTTGCATCGGCCAGAAGCAGCTCTGGTACATCCTCCGCATGATGGATCAAGAATGCCATATCCGGCTTGACTGCACGGCAAAGCCCGAATTTGACGCCTGGTGCTGGGTGGATTTCTGGCATCCGTTGAACGATGTGGTTTATTTCAAGCGGGAGGTCTACCGCAAAGCCCTGATGGAACTGGGGCCCCATCTGGTCTCCGAGAAGGTGCAGGTCAGCCCGCTGGGGTTCCTGTCCCTGCACCAAAAGGTTTGAGCCGCTGTTAATAACTGATGTTACGCATGGAGTGGCAAAGCCTGCTTTGCCTGTCAAGGCAGGCCTTGACACTCCAAAACGAATCGCCTCAGGTCAGCAATCCTTTGCCGATAACAGCGCAGGGGCCTTTGCGTAACACCAGTTAATAACGAACAAGCTGGCGAATACGTTCTTTCACAAATAACTCGATTCGCCTGCATAATTCGGGATGTCCTTCAAGCAACGCTGCCGCCCGTGGCCACTCTGCAAGTACCTGGTCCACCAGCATTCTGGCAACATCGCCGAGTTCGGCCTGGGTACCCAGTTTATCGTCAAGTTGTGCAAATCTGGAAATCCGCATATCCTCGAAGCGTTTCGACCGTCCGAAGCGCAATGCTATGTCCTCAACCCCCTCGGAAGCTGGGCGATAGACGAATGTTGCGACCAAGTCATAGGCCGGGGCAAGTGTGGCGGTGCGCGGATCGAGGTAGATCAATGACCAGTTCTTCAAGTGTGCATCCCCATTGCCAATGATGATGTTGAAAGCCAAACGCCGGGTGAATTCGCGTAGTGCCTCGATATCGCGGCCGCGATACACTAGTGCACCGACGGTTTCGAACGTGCCCGAATATTTGGCATCCGGGTAGAAACCCCGCACTTGGGCCATGTCCTCAATGTGAATCAATTCCCGCCCCGGTCCCCGGTCGAATCGCTTGATGGCGTAGGCGTAACCCTCGCCGCTTGGCCAGATTCGTTCGGGAAGCGTCTCGACTTGATCGTGATGCACCAACCGGATTTCGGGTACGTCAATGCCCACTGCTTTGGCGAGTGTCATCATCGCAAACTCATTATTCGGCACATCTGGGTAAACTGGATCGGGTAGTTTAACGATCCAATCGCCTCCTTCGCCGCGTGCGGGGATTGTCAGCCGATCTCCCCGTGCCAACAGGGAAAATTTAAGGCCAACCCCTGCCAAGGAAAAGGACCAGAGCGAGTCCGTAGCCTTGCCTTGCCCGCCATTCAAGTCACTGCCGTCGTCTACTTCCACTGGCACTAGTTGGTCGGCAGCGAGCACACGCACGGCACCGGGCAGGTCGTGCCCAACTTGGGCCAGCAATTCCATTTCCCTGTCGATGGATGTTTGGCGGGACTGCGCAATCCACTCGCGCAAGCGTCCCTCGGGCAGCAAGTTCGAGAACCACGGAGGAAGCCGCATATTGCTACGATGCGGTGCGTGGCGGTCTTCCTCAAAGCGAAGACCCAGTACTGCCCGGTTCGGGTCATTCCAGTAGTTCTCATCGAAAACAAACCGTGTTACGTTGTCGCGCCGGTGCAAACGTCCAACAAGCCTGTCGTGGAGATAGACGCAGAACTGCTCCTCAGGTGAGTGCGTCATCGCGTTCTTCCGCTTCGTCGTCGAGATCGAAACTGTCCAGTGGGGGCGTGTCTTCAAGCTGTGTCTCGGCCATCCGTTCAATGAAGTCTTTCACCAACTGTTCTATGCGTTGCTGCCGAGCTTCCAGAAAAGCGTTTGTATCACCGTGCGCAAGGATTTTGATCAGTTCCTCGTCAAGCGCGTGCGAAGCAAAAAGCTCTCGCTCGCCCCCCTCCCGGTCCAACGGTGGTACCACGAGCAACTCAGACACGCTTTCCGGTAATTCCGATTCCAAGACAAGAAGGCGATTGGCCGCCCAATTTCGATGGTTTTCGGGTTCACGCCTCAGAATGCGTTGCGCCACGTCAGCGAGGGTGCCGTCGAGTTGGAACGCTTCAGTTAATTGTGGGCGGTCATAGGCTTGTCCGGTCAGCAAGGAGCGTGGTTTGAGCGCCCAAAGAGCGGAGAGCACAATCCGGCTCTCTGCCGAATTTGTGCGGAATCCTTCCAGTTTGGGCGTTCGCAGGACAGAGTCCATCGGTTTGTTTAGAAGTCGCTGAATTGACCCAGTTTCGTCGTTTGCCATTATGCGGTTCAAGAGATTGCCCATGGCGTTAGTCCAACTAGAAGAGAACGGACTAGGACCAATCAACGCAGCCCGCCAGAACCAACGGCGCAGCAAGACGCGGTTACGCGGTGTGGGTTCTGGGAAATGAGCGAAGAACCGCGTTAATACAACCAAAAGATAGCGATAGGCGAGGAAGGCAAAATGGGGAACGCCGGCATCTTCTTGCAAGAACGCGACAGCCCGTGATAGCGCAAGTTCTGCCTCTCGGTAAGACACTTCGGCTGTTTCGGACCCAAAGTCGCGAACTTTCCGAACACGTTCCGACGAAAACTCAATGCGGATATCACGAGTCACATCCCCACCGCGTCTTGCCAGTACGGCCCGCAATACCGTATCGTCATCCACAATGCCAAATCCCCGTTCATCGTGAATGGATTCGGCAATCCTCTGGAAGTGCGAAAACGGCTCCACGCTGCTGCCCTTGCCTGGGTGCAGCGCCGAAAACACCTCGGCCCGACTAAGCCGCTTGCCGTAATTGTTCATGCGGTCAAAAATATCGCGCAGAACCGCCTCATCATCCTGATCCACCAAATAGGCAGGAATTTTATATTCACGGATGGCCCGAGTAACCCCCGCTGCCTCATCCAGGATTTCACTGGCCTCGGGGTGGTCTTTGGTGAACCAGCGAATCAAGCGTTGAAGGTCGAAGAGAGTGGACAAAGGTACGACATGCCCCTCGTCCCCATGATTCGGATGCACAAAGACTTGTTTGCGCAAGTCATAGGCAAGCGAGAACCGCCCGTCTTTCGCGCCTTCTTCGGAAAGAGCATTGGCCAAGCTGATGAGGCGTTGCTGTCCATCGACTACCCACCAAGCCTCTTCGAACTGCTTTGCTTCAATGCGCAGCCCGCCTAGCCGCAGTTGCGCAGCTGGGGCGAGCCGTTTCCACAGCAACAAATTGCCAATCGGGTATCCCTTGACGATACTGTCAAATAGCCGCCGTACGTCCTCCCATTGCCAGCGCAGAGGTCGCTGAAACTCGGGAATGCGAATACGCCCCTCCAACGCAGCGGCAACTAGATCGACTACGGAGTAAGTGTTTGCCGCCGGTTGGGAAATGGATCGGTTGCTCATGGCTACCCCTCAAAATTCTCATGCTTGCAAGTCATAGCTTAGCATACGACGCTGAATCCATGCCTTCGCTCCGAGTGCGATTAAAAGTGATGCAGACAACCGGGCAGTCTTTGAATTTATACCGGGAGTGCAAGGCCTGCCTTGCCTTCGGATGCCAACGCAAGGCAGGCCTTGCACTCCCGCATCACTTTTAATCACACCCC
Source organism: uncultured Methylococcaceae bacterium (assembly GCA_903934875.1). Classification (GTDB taxonomy): domain Bacteria; phylum Pseudomonadota; class Gammaproteobacteria; order Methylococcales; family Methylococcaceae; genus Methylumidiphilus. The sequence goes on along the minus strand of CAIZPP010000123.1, from coordinate 16,211 downwards.
CTGCGCTCCAGTTCCGGGCTTGGTCAACTCCAAGAAATAATGGGGGTATGGCGTAGGCTCAATTCCACAAAGCCCTCATAATCGACCCACACAACCCCGGCCAGAACTTCCTCCTGCGCAATGCCCCTAGCGGCAAGGTCGGGAGTTAGAACATGGATGGACACGCACCGCATGGCCTCGGCTAGCCTGGGTGCAAACACGGCGTTTTTGAGTACGGCGTAGACTCCGCTTTCCAGCAGCAAGACGGCATCCCCTGCGCCGACCCTCTCCAGGCAGAGTGCCAAGGTCTGGGATTCTCCGGGGGATCGGTTGACTAAATGCAACACGCCCATCAGCAGGCGACTACAATATCGGCAGCGGCTAAAAATGAAGCTATGTCTGCCCGGCCTAGGGTCTGCGCGGGCAGAATCAAGTCAGCCAAGCTTAGCCCGCGTTCGCTTAGGGATTCCTGCTCCACCCACAGACCTTCGATATCATAGATTTCTAGTGCGGCAAACAAGGGAGCGGTTGGCCTCATGGCGGGGTTGGGCGGGCATTGTCCTGATTTGAGTAAAAAAACCCCTTCGTCCAGAAACAGAAGCTTTACCGGCTGGTCAAATGCGGCAACGGTCATCAGCATATCCAGGCTTTCGCGTATGCCCGAGCCACTATGGGGGGAGTGCCTGAGCACAAACAGAAAGTTTTTCATTCAGGCCCCAAATATTAGAAACCGGTCGGCCTTCAGGCAGGCATCGACCCACAGGCCTAGGCCTGCGATGCGGAAGCCAGGGGCAAGGTCGTCGTCGAGTTTGCCGACCCGCCTGGCTTCCGTCTGCTCAAGCAAGCCGCGCCTGTGTGCGGCGGAAATGCAAATGGCCAAGTCTATGCCCTCTTTAGCCGCCAGTATCGACCAACGCTTTAGCAGGGGGGACTCTTCCTCGGGCGGCATCATCCAGCGTAGGCCGTTGTAAGCACCTGCGTGGTAAAAAAAAATCAGCAGGATTTCATGCCCCATATGGCTGGCGGCTCTGCTAAACTGGTAGGCTGTTTCGCAGCCTTGGTTTTCCCAGGGGGCGGAGTTGATCTGGATCGCGAATTTCACAAGCTTACTACGTTTTCGTTTTCAAAGCACCATGTTCAAACCAAGCAAATTCTTCAGTATTTTGCTGATCGCATCATATACCACGCTGGCTTTGGGCCAGACGCAGCTAATAACACCTAAACCGCTGGATATTGACTTAGATAAGATATTTTTGCAACCTAAAACGCCTTATTCTGGCAACCCGTTAGATGCCCCTCGCCGCCAAGAGTTGCCGGAAATCGGCGACCCTTCCGGGACCGCGTTTACCCCAGCGGAAGAAAAAGAACTGGGCGAGGCTTTCTTTCGCAGCTTGCACGGTGAAGTGGAGGTCAGCGAAGATGCGGAAGTGAGCGAGTACATACAAACCATAGGGCAAAAACTGGCCGCCAATTCGGACAACCCATCCCAGGCATTCCATTTTTTTGTGGTTGATGACCCTAGCATCAATGCCTTCGCCGGTCCTGGCGGCTATATTGGCGTCAATTCCGGTCTCATTCTGGTTACGGAGGCAGAAAGCGAGCTGGCTTCGGTGCTCGGGCACGAAATCGGCCATGTCACCCAGCGCCATCTGTATCGTGCTTTCCAGGCCCAAGGGCGCATTCAACTGGTTACCCTAGCCGCTATGCTAGCCGGCATGTTGCTTGGAACGAAAATGAGTGGAAGCTACGGAAGAAGCCAGCCTTATTGCACAGCCAAGAACCAAGGATGCCAGCCATCCACCAATGCCGGGCAGGGTTTGGCGATGGCGGCGATAGGTGCCGGCACCCAGGCAATGATCAATTTTACTCGTGAAAACGAAGCCGATGCGGACAATGTCGGAATGCAGATTCTGTCACGCTCGGAATTCGATCCCCGCAGCATGCCCGCCTTCTTCGAACGTATGCAGAACTCAACCCGTTATTCAGGCCATGCGACGCCAGATTTCCTGCTTACCCATCCGGTGACCGTATCGCGCATTTCCGACACCCGCAACAGGGCGGAAAAATATCCCTACCGCCAGTACCCGGACAGTTTCACCTATCAGATCATCCGCGCCAAGGTTCGAGTGCAATTCTCCCGCAACCCCAAAGAAGTGGTCGGGTACTTCAATGGCATCCAAAACCAAGGGACGAAACAGCAGCAGGATGTGGCGCGGTATGGTTTGGCCTTGGCGCTGATCGCCGACGGTCGAGCCGACGAAGGAATCAAACGATTGCAAGAATTGATCACGGAATACCCCCGCCAGTCCCATTTTATCAATGCCTTGGCCAAGGCGGAAATGGACCGGCAAAATATCGCCACGGCCCTGGAGGTGTTTGTCCAGGCCCGCGAACGGTTCCCTGAAAATATGGCGATCAAGTTGAATTATATCAAGGCATTATTGCAGGTCCACAAACCAGAACCGGCGCGCGTCCTGCTGGAGGACATGGTCCACGGAGTTGTCGCGCCGGATATTTATGAATTATTGGCGAAAGCTTACAGCGGCTTGGGCAACGAGGCAGAATCGCACCGCTATCTGGGGGAGGCCTACTATGCCGATGGGCAGACGAATGTTGCGATACTCCATATGAAGCTTGCGCGTAAATTCTCCGGGCATAATTTCTATCTCAATGCAGTGATTGATGAACGTTTGCAGAAATTCATCGAGGAAGAAAAAGACAGGCGAAATGGAAAATAATCATGACGAATCCAAGAAGCCTAATCCACGCGCTTTACCTACATTGGGATATCATTGAGGCCCTGGTATTGCTTGGCCGGGAGTTTCCGGCATTCGAGCAGGAGCAGGTTCTCGCCGTCATCGCCCGCTGCCTGCCCAGCAAAAGCGGGGAAGAACGCGAGGCGGTCCTGCGGCAATTGGCCTCGTCCGAATTGCTACAGGTGCTGCCGCGCGGCACTGCGTTGCATATCCACCCGCTGGTTCTGGAATTCGTCCGCAGCCTGACCCGCGAGCACGAATTGGGCCTGTCGGAGGTGTTGCGGGCGCGGGTGGAGGCGGTTAAAAATGCCACGGCCAAGCTCAACGATGGCTTACAGGCTAGGGACACTGACACCTTGCGGCTGGCGGCGGGCCAACTTGCCGAGTTATTCCGGCAAATCAGCCAGCAGTTGGACCAAGACCGCCATGCCATTCTTGAATTGGCTGAGCGCGCCAAATCTGCCGATGCGAATTTGCCCATAGGGCGTCGTTATAGCGAAGTCCTGGCAGCTTACGACAATTATGTCGCCCCCATGGCGGAGATGATGGACAGCGGTCCCTCCGGTACGTTTTACCGGCATTTGGAGACTGCCGAACATGCTTTGGACCATGCGGTGGAGAGTCTGACCATTCAAGGCGCACTCTACACCCAGCGCTTGGCGATGCGGCAAGTGGCCTTCCAAGCGAAAGAGTTGCGGCGCTTGGGACGGGAAGTCTTGAAGCAATGTAGCGACACCTTGCTACCCCTGCGCGAGGAAATCCGCCAGCACAATGCCTTGTCTTCGGCCATTAGCCAGTTGTTGGGCCGGGTGCGCAAACGCGGCCTAGGCCGTGCCTTGGGCGAGGGGCAGTTGCCGGTTTGGAAGCGCGACATGCCGCGTCGGGTCGGGTTGGGCCATGAGGTGCTGACCATCATGGGCGAGGCGTTACACTATCAGCCGGCCTTGCTGGACTTTCCCGAAGAGGGGGTGGACACCGAAAGGCTGGATTTGGACAGGGTGGACGAGTCTGCTTTGATAAAAGCTTTGCGCAACGCCCTGCCCATCGACAATTTGCTTGACTGGTTGCTTAAACACTACCCTGGGCTTGGCGATCTGACCCTGCTAAGGCTGTACCACAACTTACAGCGTTTTCAACATCAAATAGTTACTGGATAAAACTTATGCATTTGCGGAGACTTTCATTAAATCAGATACTTACGCCATTGCCTATCATCATTTTTTAGTAACTTTTAGAACATGAAAACGCTGTACTTGAATGCAAATCGGGACTCCTAGCGGTGAAAGTGGCGCACAGACCGTTTTGTAGGGCAACAAAAAGAGGTTTCCAGAACTACGGCTTAAGCCTATTGCGCTGCGTTGAGAGAAGCCCATAAATAAGTTATCATATGCGGTTAAACGATTGGTTATCATACATTTTTTCAATGGCTATGTATTAAGCATGGTAGATTTTTTATGTACAGCGTTTTCATGTTTAAAAATTGACTAAAAATGAATGTTCAAACGATTATTGACTTAAAAAATATCTAGCAACAACCATGCTCCTTATCAAGTAACCAATAGATGTTGAAAACACTGTAGTTACTCTTTTAATATAAAATCACTGTAATTGAACGCCAAGATTTGAAAGATTATGTCATTAAAAAATAATACCCGATTTAGCCCAACTGATTTCATGCGAGCACGTCGTCCTGAATTATTTTCCGATACTGTGTACACAGATGACCCTGTTATTAGTCGAAACCAACTTGAATTCCACTTGGATACCCTTACTCAGCGAAAAGAAGAGATTCGATTTGAGCACTTTTGCCGAAAGTTGTCGGAGAAAGAACTTTGTCCAAATTTGCTGCCACAAACCGGCCCCACTGGGGGCGGCGATAGCAAAACCGATGCCGAAACATTTCCCGTAGCTGATTCCATTGCCGAGCGTTGGTATGTGGGTGATCCAAAAAGAGCGGCTGCGGAACGCTGGGCTTTTGCTTTCAGCGCCAAAAAGACATGGCACCCCAAAGTCAAAGACGATGTACGCAAGATCGTTGAGACAGGACGTGGTTATTCGCTAATTTTCTTCATAACAAACCAAGCGGTTTCTGATCGCAACAAAGCTGCTGTTCAAGACTCCCTATCTAAACAATGGTGCGTTGATGTACGCATTCTCGACCGTTCTTGGATCATTGAGAAAATTGTGGAAAACCGGCGATGGGAAGTGGTTTTTCAGACATTAGACATTGATCGCCCTAATGAAGTGCGCAAACCCATTATCGGCCCATTAGATTTGGAACGTAAGTTTGAACTTGAAGAGCTTGAGCGTTTGATCGAAGATCAAAATCGCTATCAATTTTCTGAATATCAATTGTTTGAGGATTGCTTACAAGCTGCTTTGCTTGCGCGTGGTCTTGGTCACCCTCGTGTCGATATCGATGGTCGTTTTGAACGTGCTGAACGTATAGCCCAAAAAGGAGGCGGAAAGCGAGAGCTTTTCCGCGTTTTGTATAACAAAGCTTGGACAGCAAACTGGTGGTTTGATGACTTTTCGGAATTGGATCGTATTTATATAGAGGCAGAAGGCCTGATACTCGATTCAGAATGGGTTTGGGATTTGGAAAAATTGGCTAATCTGTGGTCAATACAAACGACTTGGAGGCGATTAAACGTACAACCTTATGATGCCGATAATTGGGCTGCTCACACAAACAAACTACGGACGGCCCTTCTAAGCCATGCAATGAATCCGAGTAAACCAACAAGTGCTTTGTGGGCGCGCACTCAACTTGTTCTGATGGACTTGCAAGATGCTGCAAGTGACGCAAAATCTTTACCTGAAGTCATGAACAATCTTAAGGGACTTTTGAAAGAGGCGGAAGGCCATTCTGATTACCCTGTAGAACCTATAATAAAGATTATAGAAGAATTTGGAAAATTAGTCGGCGGCGATGATGCATATGACGAAATTATTGAAGCTGTCATTGAATTCCAAGCTAAACGAGTTAGTGAATCTGAGCAAGGTCGTATGCGGCTAGACAGAGGTCTTCAAAAACTTAATGCGGGTAAATTTTACGATGCAATTGAACAGTTTTCAAAGGCACAAAACCTTCTTGCCAAAGACGAACATAAAAGACAATTTATTGGGGCTTTGGTTGGAGCTGCCTTAGGATACGAGGCGGCAGGTCTATTATGGGCTGGGCGGGCAAATTTATTAATGGCTTTGGATCGCGCATTTTATGAGTTCGTTTCAATAGATAAGATTACCCCGCAGGCTTTATCCTTGATTCGTAGGTTACTATGGATTGAAGTGCAACTTGGTAGGCTACCTTGTATATTTGAATGGATTAACTGGCAAGGACTCTTTTCTGGGGTATTGATACTGGAAGAAGAAGATCGCCGAGAGCTAGAGGAGGAGTATCAGTTATTCGACAACATTTTAGGCATCTTAATATTGCGAACACGCTACCAAGATTGGCCTAGTTTAAGTCGAATTCCAGGTATATTGGAGAAATTTTCCCTTTTAATGTCACGGGGAGCCGCGATCTTTTCCTTGGGCCATGAGGAAACGCTACGTTCTGAATACGGCCAAGCAGAAACTGATCTAAACGAATTCTTTTCTCTCTGGTTGATTCAACCAGCAGCTAATGATTTGCCTATTGAACCGGAATGGCACTTAGGCAAGACAGTTCCAATGCGCACGGTGTTATTGGGTTGCGAAATCGAATTAATCGCTGATAATCAGACCATATCCATCCTGCTCGGAGAGTCCATTTTAGCTTTTTTGGAATCGTTTTTATCTACTACGATTAAATTGAAGGGACATTATTCCGCTCGATCCTTTTTGAAAATCGAGGTACGGCAATCCGAGAACGAGAAAATACCTTTTGAACATCGGGTTACGGAAGATGACTGTGGAGAAACGGGAATCGTAATTACCCACCCGATTATATCTCCACCTGACATTGTTCAAAACAAAAACTTTCAAGAGTCGCTGATTAAATTATTAGCAACAATTATTTCTGAGTTGCAGGTACCCTTTTCATACGAATCATTGAAGGGACTTTTTGCTAGTGAACGCGCACAAGACAGGGCGTTTTTAGTTGCCCAATCGCCTATCGCGCTGACAAATATATTAACTGAAAAACCAAAGTATCATATTTCGGATTGGATAGATGAGTCAATGACAGAAAATTTTGACCTAGTGCGAAGCAAGCCATGGAAAGAAAATAATACGTCAATAAATTTAGGTAGCCAAAAAAATGAAACTTTAGCCGGATTCTCGGATGAATCACCCCCGACGGAACTGTTTGGCATTGATGGCCTTAAACACCGTGATGTGCTTGTTTATTCCCCTATCAATATGCCTTTATGGGATAAAGCAGCTTGGTGTGGCTTGGGATTCTCAATATGGAAAGGAAATCCACCAATACCAGAGCTAAGCATATTGTTTGATAATTTCGATGCAGGCTGCAAAATATTTAAAGGTTGGATAAAACGCATTGGTAAAATAGATAGAGATGAGTGGATTGGGCTAATAATTGTAACAGGAATTGACTGCAAGAACCCAGCACATTATCGGCTTGCTGTTTCAATAGGTGAAAACTACCTCACTCGCAAAGTAAAAGGACAAAAGCAATTTGTTTCAGTCACCCGTATGCATACGATGAACCCAGAAAACAGCAATAATCTGGATCAGTTTATCCGTCTCTATAAAGAGTCTGGTCGTTATCGATTGGCCCCTGGCAATTCTGTACATAGATCAAGTTACTCATACAATCTTACTATTGAAAAAAGGCAACTGCGTATTGTTCCTGCATGGAAAATTGGCCTTAACGACCCTGCTTGTGTAGCGATCAAGGATAACGACAATCCGGTAATTCCTCCAGATGTTACCGACCCACCATTTTTGAAAGTTTTGAAGAGGCGGGAAACGAATAAATTATAGGTAGTACCAGATCAACCGCAAGAGTTGGCAGATTTTAGAACCCCTGGATGAAACTATAGATGGCCACGTAGGCAAAGCGGCACAAAACGCCCTCTCCCTCCGGGAGATGGCTGGGTGAGGGCAATTGAAAGCCGCTTTACTGCCGTATCGCGCACAATTCCTCTGCAAATCAATTTGCCAAGCTGGTGCTTGGCGTTCCTTCTCGGAGCGCCAAGCACCAGCTTGGCCTTTGGATGGGATGTTCTTTATTGGATATCACCTAAGGAAACGGGTCCATGAGACTAGCCCTAGCCGCCGCCCTGGCCAAGCTGCTGGAAAACGCTTGCGCCACGTTACCGGCCAGCGCGTTCACCGTTTCCCAGCGGCGGGCGATGGATGAACTGGCCCGGAAAACTGGTGCGCTGCGCGTGAAAACAGAAGGCAGCGGGAGTGTCTACCAAGCCTTGAATGCCGATTTGCTCCGTGTCCATCTGAAGAGCTTGCGCCCTCAAAGCCCAAACCAAATCGACCCGGACATTCCCCGCCGCGCCGCCAACATCGCCCACGGACGCAACAGCAAAAGCCGCGCCCACGGGCATGAGTTGCATTATTTGCTGGTGAAAGCCAGCAGTGAAGGTGTTTGTTGGGAAAAAGGGCAGGGCGGGGCGAGGCGGGTTCTCGATCTGTCTGCGCTGACCGCGATAGCAGGTGCCGGGGTGCTGGCCTTGAGCGAGGAGGACGACTGGCATTCTGGCCAGACTTTGTGGCTGGTGGAGAACCAAGCACTGTTTGACCGGCTGGATTGGATGCCCAAAGGCGTCCAAGGAACCTTGGCCTACTATGCCGGCCATCTGCCTACCCGCGTACTGCAATGGCTTGCGGCCCGGCGGCGGGTGCCAGAAGTGGTTCTCTTCCCCGACTACGATGGCGTGGGCTTGCTCAATTATGCGCGGCTGCGCGAGGTTTGCGCCTCCCCCTGTTCGTTCTGGCTGCTGCCCGGCTGGCCCTCGTTGCTCGCGCACTATGGCAGCAACGAAATCTGGCGCAACACCCAGGCCGAATTCCACGCGGCAGTCGCCCGCTTGGAGGCGGCGGGCATGGAGGATGGACTGCGGGATTTGTACCTAGCCCTCAGCCAGCAGGGCTTGGCGCTGGAGCATGAAGCGGTTTGGCTTGCTAAGTAGCTGCCAAAACGATTCATAATACCGACAAAAAGTCAAGCTAAAATTTGGTCGAGAAACCTAAAATGTCACACAAAGAACCAAGGTATAGTGTTACAGTTAAGTATGGGCGATAAAGACTACAGATTTCTATGATCACGGAATTGTCATTGGAGGAAATTCAAGCATTGACAAAGGGGAAGATGGATGCTTGATTCAAGACCGACTCGGTTTTTAAACCGAGTTGGTCTGGTCGCGGTTAAAAACCGCTCCCACGAAAAAAAACGCGACCGCTACGCGGTTTAGCAAAAGCAAAGAGCAGAAGACAGAAAAAAGAAACCAGAAAGCAGCAGACAGAATTCAGAAATCACCAGGGAGAACCCAATACCAACCGGAAGCCCAGATAGTAGTTCCGAACGTAGGGATGGTACCTGAAGCGGAAAGCACAGCGGACGAAGCCGGAGTTATTGAGCCAGGAACCGCCGCGACAAACCCGATAATTACTGTCATCCGACTTCCAAGCACTGCCGTCCTTGGGTGCAGTTTGGAAATTGTCGTGCCAATGATCCTGCACCCATTCCCATACATTGCCCGAAGTGTCATATAGCCCAAATGGATTGGCCGGAAAAGAACCCACAGGTGAGGTCTGCTTTCCGGACCACGGGCTACCGGAATCACGGCAGTTGGTCCGGTTGACACCGATCTCATCACCCCACCAGTAGGCTGTTTCCGTCCCGGCCCTAGCCGCATATTCCCATTCCGCTTCAGTGGGCAATCGGTAAGACTGGCCGGTTTGTTCCGTCAACCAAGCGCAATACGCCTGGGCATCGTCCCATGACACGTTAATCACCGGGTGATTACCCCGGCCCCAATCCCCGTCACTCGGTTTGTTCTTGCCAGTAGACTCACAAAAGCGGTCAAAATCGTCGAAAGTCACTGGATAACGGCTTATCGCGAGGGGACGGACTATCGTCACCTGATGACGAGGCCATTCATTTTCTCGTGCATCTTTTTCGAAATCTTTTGTTGCACCCATCAAAAAACTTCCTGCGGGCACGATGACCATCTCCGGGCCATTTCCGACAACTTTCAATTCACTACGAAAGCTCAAACCAATTAAATCATCAGGTCTGAGTAGTCCCTTGATAGCCATATCCACCAATTCGGATGGACCCAAAATCTCAATATCCAGTCCTGCCAAGCTTTTCCATAATGCATCGCTTTTCAAACTTACCTGCAAAAATTCCATCATTTGCATCGTCAGCTTTGGCTTGCCCCCACGAGCCAACTCTGGGCAAAGATCAATGTCGTCTTGTAACACGGACTTACAAACGGCGAGAGCCACCAGAAATTCTTGAATGATGTAATGGGAAAAGCGATATTCACCTTTGGAATTGCGGTTCAACAGGGAACGCCCGCCAAAATCCAACTTTTTCAGATGGTTGATGGCAGGCAAGCGCTGCATCAACTCGCCCAGTTCCTTCTCGGTCAGTTCACGCTTGCCTAGCATTTGCAAATACACCGCCAGTAAACGGCAAGCACTCCACAATTCCTGTACTGTTGGAACTGGGCTAAGTTTTTGCTGTTCCATCTTGCTGATTTCACGTAGCAACCAGACACCCACCAAGGCTTGGAAAACCTCGTAGGCATTGGTTAGATGCTCCTTGGCTTTCAGCAATTCGTCCACATGGGCTAGCAGCAAGGGCCGAAAACGTAAAGATTGCATGGTACTGAGGATTTCTAGCGCCTTGATCCGGCGCGGGTCGGTGCGGCGGCTAAACAAGCAATACCAAGGCTTATCGGGGAAGCGTTTGCATAAATATTCCTCGACTTGGGTGTCGTCAAACAGCGATAAAAACAGCATAGGGCAACGGCTTCCGCCTAAAGTCACCCGTCCGGCATCGCCTAAAGGGTCCAGGCCAGTACTGGGAAAAAATTGGGTGCGGCAGGTAATCAGCACTTGGCGGTAGTTGCGCGAAGCTTCCAATAATGCTTTCAACCGCTCGTCAATCCGTCCATGCGCCTGCGGGTCTTCGTCCAGTGCGTCCAACAATAGCACGGTGTTGGCTTTGCCTTCATGCTTGGAGATTTGCTCTAAGCTGTCATCGCCCAGTTTCAATAGCAGGCAATCGTAACCCTTGGGCCAGAACGAAAACAGATGCCACATTTTCAGCATCAGCAGTAATGTGGTCTTGCCCATGCCGGCATCGGCGAGGATGAACAGTTGGTTGCGCCCATCCCGCAGCAAGGTCTCGCCCCCTAGAAACGCTTGCAAGGTGACATCGACTTGCGCTTTGACATAAGATCGCGAGCGCTCGTCTTCGTCATGGTCCGCCGGGTTGTGGTGCTGGCAGTTGGGAACGACGTAATAATTCAACAACACCCTGGGGTCGCCAAACACATCAGCCAAGGCTGTGACCTCTTTAGCCCGCTGGCCTCGGATATCGTTCAGCTTTTGCAGCAGTGGCTTGACCCACTGGATGTTGACAAAGGTTAATGGCTCCATAAAACGCTGACTGTTGGGTTCATAAGGAATCACTGCCTATATCACTCCCCCCTTTGGAGGGGGGCTAGGGGGGGCGATTAAAAGTGATGCGGGAGTGCAAGGCTTGCCTTGCGAGGCCATGTAAAAGCAAGGCAGGCTTTGCAAAAGCAAGGCAGGCCTTGCACTCCCAGGGTAAATTCAATGACCACCCACCACAGCGGCGGATTGTCGCTTACGCTCCGAATCCGCCTTACCGCGTTGTTACCCCGAGATTTTCACCGTCTGCCCGCTGGCCGCCGCTTGCAACACAGCCTCTATCGTCCGGCAATTGGCTTTGGCGTCTTCAAAGTTCAGCAACGGTTGTTTGCCATGCAACACGCAATCGCTGAAATGCTCGACCTCCAACACGAAATGGTCGGCTAGGGGCAGCCGCTCCTCGCCGCCTTTACCGTCTTCGGTCCACCACGAGACCACCGGCACATCTTCAGGCAGGCGCCACGCCGCATGGCATTTGATGCCGCCTAGGGTGCCGGTGACTTCATACAGCGATTGCCGCGCCCATTCGAAGCTGACATCGAAATGCGCATGTTTGCCCTCGCCGAAGTCAATCACGCCGCTGGTGGTGATATCTGCGCCACTCGCTACATATTTGGCGATGGCCGTCACCGCGACGGGCTGCGTGTCGAAACACCAGCGGGCGGAGTGGATTGCGTAGGGTCCGATATCCCACATCGCACCGCCACCCCGCGACACGTCTTCAGCCAGCCGGTACAAGCGGGCAGGCCGCATCATGAACGAGTAACTGGCCCGCACCGAACGGACTTCACCGATGAGTCCGGAGCGGATCAATTCCCGCACCCTGTCGTGTTGCGGGTGGAAACGGTACATGAAGCCTTCCATCACCGCCACTTGATTTTCCAGGGCTGCGGCTTGAATGGCTTCAATGTCGGCCACGGTCAGGGCCATAGGTTTTTCCACCAGCACATGCTTGCCTAGTCGGATGGCGCGTAACGCCCATTCGGCGTGTTCGCCATTGGCCATGGGCAGGTAGACAGCCTGGATTTCGGCATCGGCCAGCAGTGCGTCAGGCTCGTCATAGGCCCGCACGCCGGTTTGCTCCGGCGCGTATTTTGCCAGTGTTGCGGCGGCGGCACCGGGCCTGCGGCTGGCGATGGCGACCAGTTCGGCGTTGGATGCCTGCACAATGGCGGGCATCAGGCGTTCGTTGATGCGGGCCGCGCCGAGTATGCCCCAGCGTAGTTTAGTGGTCATGGTGTTTCTCTCTTGGCTTGAGTTACAGCGTTATTCCAGCGTTTTTATTATCGAATAGTTACTTGTTAACCGACCTTGATGCCCCCCGGTGCTGTTATCGGCAAAGGTGCCGACCTACGGCGATTAGTTTTGGAGTGCCAAGGCTTGCCTTGGCAGGCAAAGCGAGCTTTGCCACTCCATTCGTAAAATCAGTTAATTAAGATAAAAACGCTGCACTTGCTAATGGCTTGCCGCAGCGGCGGCGGGGAAGTCGCCCTGCCACAGTTTTTCCAGTTGGTAAAATTCGCGGGTTTGCGGTTTCATGACGTGTACGATGGCATCGCCAAAATCGACCAGTACCCATTCCCCAGTGTTTTCGCCCTCCACACCTAGGGGCTTCAGGTGGTTTTCCTTCATCCTTTCCACCACGCGGTCGGCTAGGGAAACCACATGCCGGTCCGAAGTGCCGCTGGCGATCACCATGTAATCGGTGATATTGGTTTTGTCTCTGACATCAATGACTTTAATGTCGTTGCCTTTGCCGTCGTCCAGTGCGGCCAATACGAGGGTGAGTAACTGTTTGCTTTGCATTGCCAATGTTTGATTGCCTGTCTAAAGTGTTGGGAAGAGTCCAATGTCGTTCATGGCGTTCAACATGCCAGAACATGTCGCACAAATCAACTGGAATGGCTTACACTAAGCAATAATATGGATAACATCGTAAAAAAACATCGTTGCAATCATTCTATGGTCCAAGCAAGCCCAACAGGAGAGAACTTAAGTGACTGAGCCATGCAAGGGCACATTAGTCATGTGGAATGATGATAAAGGTTTTGGTTTCGTGCGCCCTGAGTCTGGCGAAAAAGACCTTTTCCTGCATATCAGTGCGATCAAAAACTACCGCAAAGGGCTAAGCCGCCGCCCCGTCGCCGGGGACATCATTCATTACCAGCCGATCAGCCGCACGGAAGCACAAGGGCAGCGGCGCATTAGTACTGCGCTGGCCATCGGCATTAACAACGCACTTTTTGGAATTGATGCCGAACCGGGTTCTTGGTGGAGCGTCCTTGGTTTGAAAGTGCTGGCTGGTGCGCCGATTTTACTGTCGTTTTATCTGATTTGGCGAACCGGCAACCCGATTCCGCTAGTTTCCTATATTTTCATGAGTGCATTGTCATCCCTGTATTACGCAGTCGACAAGCGGCGGGCTTTGTTGCACAGTTGGCGGATACCGGAAATCTACCTGCACTGCTTTGAACTATTGGGTGGTTGGCCGGGTGCCTTGCTATCGCAAAAGGCATTCCGCCACAAGAAAAAGAAGGGTAATTACCAGCGGGTGTTTTGGGAGATAGTCACCCTGCACGGAATTTTATGGCTGATATTCCTGTATTTTGATTTTACCCGAAAGTAGGGGCGGGTTCCAAATATTTAGCCAACAGCCCCTTTTCCCCATTGCGCAGGTTTAGCGGTATCTTTACCTCCCAACCTCCGCCGGGTGCTTCGGTCAGCGGGTTGCCTTGTTTGTCCAACATGCTTTCCAATACGATGTCACGGTTGCCTTCCGGCAGGATCAATTCCAAGCGGTCGCCCACGGCAAATTTGTTTTTTGCCAATACCTCTGCCAGCCCGGTAGCCGGGTCGTAGCCGGTGATTTCGCCGACAAACTGCTGGCGGTGGCTTTGCGAATAACCGCGCAGATAGTTTTGCTGCTCATGGGTATGATGGCGCTGGTAGAAACCGTCGGTGTAACCGCGCTGGGCCAGATTTTCCAACACGCCCAACAGATTTGGGTCGAAGTCCCGCCCGGCCAGAGCATCGTCTATGGCCTGCCGGTACACTTGGGCGGTGCGGGCGACATAATAATGCGATTTGGTGCGGCCTTCGATTTTCAGGCTGTCCACGCCTATATCAATCAGCCGCCGTACATGTTCCACGGCGCGTAAATCTTTCGAGTTCATAATGTAAGTGCCATGCTCGTCCTCCATCACCGGCATTAATTCACCAGGCCGGTTTTCTTCTTCCAGCAGATAGACCTGATCGGCCAAAGGATGGCGGTTGGCCCCGCCGCAATCGGCCTTGTTCAGTTCGGCCAGAGAAAGCCCCCTCACCCCCGGCCCCTCTCCCGCAAGCGGGAGAGGGGGGGCTGCGTAAAAATCCCCCTCGGCGTTTTCTTGCGCCGCTAGGGTGTCGTATTTCCAGCGGCAAGAGTTGGTGCAGGTGCCTTGGTTGGGGTCGCGGTGATTGAAGTAACCCGACAGCAGGCAGCGCCCGGAATAAGCGATGCACAGGGCACCGTGGACAAAGGTTTCCAGTTCCATGTCCGGGCATTGCTGGCGTATCTCGGCAATTTCGTCCAGCGACAATTCCCGCGACAGGATAATGCGGCTAATCCCCACCGATTGCCAAAACTTGACCGAAGCATAATTCATCGTATTGGCCTGCACTGACAGATGGATGGGCACATCCGGCCAAGCCTCCCGCGCCAACAGGATCAGGCCGGGGTCGGCCATAATCAACGCATCTGGCCCCATCGCGACAATCGCGCCGATGTCTTTGATAAACGTTTTTATCTTGCTGTTATGCGGCAGGACATTGACGGCAAGATAAAATTTCTTGCCCAAACCATGCGCCTCGGCAATGCCTACGCTGAGATTGTGCTCCAGAAAGTCATTGTTGCGCACCCGCAGGCTGTAGCGGGGTTGGCCGGCATAGACCGCATCGGCCCCATAGGCAAAGGCGTAGCGCATGTTTTTCAAAGTGCCGGCGGGGGAGAGCAGTTCTGCGTGGGGCATGGTGGTTTTAGTCAACTTACAGCGTTTTCATGTCTAAAATCTAACTAACTGATGTTAAGCAGTCATCGCTAGAGGATGGCAACTTGTGGAGTGCGGCGACTCGTCGCCGCTGGACGCAAAAGGCGGCGATGAGTCGCCGCACTCCACAACATCCGGGCTACAGCCTACACGGTTGCGTAACATCAGTTAAGGAAGTGAAATTAGGGTAGTTTCACGGGTCTGGTGAACACCAAATCCTGATCTTTGACGATGGTATGGCAAGCGATGCATTCCTGTGAGAAGTCGGCCTTGTCGTAAGGTTTAAGCTCCAGCCCGATCCAGCGGCCCCAGCCCCAGCCGCCTGTGGACGCATATTTCACATTGTCTTTAATCATGAAATCGGCACGGGTGAAGTCGCCGGGGATGGTGGCGGCGGGGAATTTATCACTGGGCTTGTGCTTCCAGCCAAGCTTTGCCAGAATGGTCCCGTTCGGCCAAGGGTTGGTTTTGCCCGCACGGGCTGCCTCAATGGCCACGTCATTGCCGAGTATGGCGCGTAAGGTCTGGTCATCCGAGCGCTCCGAAACGCCAATCAGGCGGAAGTTTTTGTAGCCTTCGGGAATGCTGATGCCATTGTTTCCGGGGGCAACCTTTGCCTCTTCGGCTTGGGGCAAAGACGTGGACAGCAGCAAAACGGTAAGCAGCAGAAAGGATTTCTTCATGGGGGGTCTCCGTTGGTGTGGGATAAATATACTTAAACTCTGATGTTACGCAGTCATCGCTAGAGGATGGCAACTTGTGGAGTGCGGCGACTCGTCGCCGCTGGACGCAAAAGGCGGCGACGAGTCGCCGCACTCCACAACATCCGGGCTACAGCCTACACGGTTGCGTAACATCAGTT
>CAIZPP010000122.1 GCA_903934875.1 uncultured Methylococcaceae bacterium | reverse complement strand
GGAGTGCGGCGACTCGCCGCCGCTGGACGCAAAAGGCGGCGACGAGTCGCCGCACTCCACAACATCCGGGCTACAGCCTACACGGTTGCGTAACATCAGTTAATCAATTACCCCAATGACTCACACTGATGATGAAACCTGCCATGACTACGATAACCGTAAACGAACTCGCCAAAGCGGAAGCCCAAGCCAATGGCCGCCGCGATTTTTTGACCACGCTGCTGGCCGCCGGATTTGCGTTGGCCGTCCGTCCGGTCCGTGCAGAAACCCTCATCAGCACCGATACAGAGGGGCTGGAGGCCGGTGCAGTGCTGATCCCGGTCGCTGACGGGTCCCTGCCCGCCTACCGTGCCAAGCCCAAGGGCAGCGGGCCATTTCCTACCCTGTTGGTCGTGCAGGAGATTTTCGGTGTGCACGAACACATCAAAGACATCACGCGCCGCCTGGCGAAACTGGGCTATCTCGCCATCGCGCCAGAACTTTATTTTCGCCAAGGCGATGTGTCCACGCTGGCCAGCATCGACGAGATTCGCGAAAAAGTCGTCTCCAAAGTGTCTGACACGCAGGTGCTGGCCGACCTGGATGCCAGCCTCGCCTGGGCCGCCGCGAACGGCGGGGATGCCGACCGGCTGGGCATCACCGGTTTTTGCTGGGGTGGCCGCATCGTCTGGCTGTATGCCGCCCACCAAACCAAGCTCAAGGCCGGAGTGGCTTGGTACGGCAGGGTCAAAGGCCCGACCAGCGAACTCAACCCAAGACAGCCTGTGGACCTGGCGGCGGAATTGAAAGCCCCGGTGCTGGGCTTGTATGGCGGGAAAGACCAAGGGATACCGGTCGAGTCGGTGGAGGAATTGCGCAGTGCCATTCACGCGGCTGGCGGCAACTCTGATATCCACATCTACCCGGATGCCCCGCACGCCTTCTTTGCGGACTATCGGCCAAGTTACCGCCAAGAGGAGGCCGAAGACGGCTGGCGGCGCTTACAGGCATGGTTCAAGCGGTTTGGGGTCTGACGATCATCGGCCAATCCTTATCAGACTCATGCAGTGAGAGTCAGGCAGACTCCTAAGCGCTTAATAAACGCGTCCACCCGGCCAGCCCCTAGCCGCCGGTCATAGCTGACGGTGAAGCTTAAGCTGTCATCCATCCGAACTAGCGCACTTAAGAAAACCGGGGCTGGCGAGGCTTCACCATAGATAGCCAGGCCAGTCGGGGCAGTGCCATCGCAACTGAGCTTGTGTGCTTGCACATGGCCCAAATTAGTAAGCACCGGTGGAGCCGGCCTTTTTAGGTCGCGGAGAATTTGTCGGTGGATCAGTTTCTGTTTGCTGGCGAAGGAGGCGCGGGCCAGCCATAGTGTTGCTAGCTGGCCTTCGGTGCCTAGCAGCCGTTGTTTATGCCGCAAAGTTTCCCGGCGAATCTTCGCCAGTGTGTCCGTGAAAGTCGCGCCTAGCCCGGCTGCTAGGCGAATGTAAGTGGTCCCTGCCAGGTTGCGGATCGCGGGCCGCCGCTGCAAGGGTGCGTAACGCCTAAGATTGGTGGGCATGACCAGCTCCAGCCTAGCCTCTGCCGGGTAGGGGCAGAAAGCATCGAAAGCCCGGAAAAACGCCGCCAGGAAAATGTCGTTCAGCGTCGCTTGGTGTTCGTGTGCATAGCGATCCAGTTCGGCCAGCCGGTGTGCGTCAAAACGCAGGGTCTGGTAAGCTGGCTCCAGTGTCTCTATGTGGGCGAGAAAGGTTTCCGCGTCGGCGACCAGCCCCCGGCGCGGGCCGAATGCCGCAGGCAGGTATTTCAGGTCGTGCAGCAATAGTTCCAGCCTGTCCCTCAGCTTGAAATTCTTCATCCACAGAAAGCTGTCGCGGCTTGCGTCATTGGGTGCAGGGCGGTATTCAGGGTCGCCGCCCAGCCGGGTATATAAGTCTGCCAAGGCTATCGCGACATCCAGGGCGGCCGTGCCGTCGGCCACCCCATGTGAGACGCGCAGCAGCAAGCGGTCTCCCGGCTGGGACGAGGAACGGATCAATACGGCACTCAGATTGGGGGAGTTGTATGGAACAAAGCGTTCGGCCAGCAGGGGGGCGGTGATGCCGTCAACGTCTTCACCCACTGCCACAGGACAGTTTGCAATCTGGTCCAGATCATCCCGGCGCTGCCAAACAGGCTTGCCCTGTTCCAGCACGAAACGACACCCTAACACCGGTTCAGCATCCAGTAGACGGCGCAAGGCAATGCTCAAGCGTGCCTCGTCCAGCCGGACAGGGTAGTCGATCAGTAAGCGTATGTAGCCGGAAAGGCCCAGTTCAGAGATGATTTGCACCACCTCATCTTGGAATTCAGCGGGCAAGCTTGAAGATTTTGCCATCATATTTTATCGTTCCTACGGTCTCCGTGGGAATGGACGCAGAGCGTCCGTGGAGGCATTCCCACGCGGAGCGCTCATCGTTATACACAAGTCAAGCCGAAAAAAGCCGTCATTTCGGCAGGGATGCTGAAATCCAGGCCATGGACGGTATCCAGCCGGTTGCACAAGTGCTTGATTCAGATCACTTGCCAACCTATAGCTTCCTGTCCTTTGATACGGGGACACTTATCGCGGCTTCGAGTTTGCCATCCTTGGACGCTGGATTCCGGCATCCATGACCGGAATGACGGCGTT
>CAIZPP010000121.1 GCA_903934875.1 uncultured Methylococcaceae bacterium | reverse complement strand
AATTCATACAATGGGTAGTCTGATTGAGTTGTCTTATTATCTGATGTTACGCAGTCATCGCTAGAGGATAGCAACTTGTGGAGTGCGGCGACTCGTCGCCGCCTTTTGCGTCCAGCGGCGACGAGTCGCCGCACTCCACAACATCTGGGCTACAGCCTACACGGTTGCGTAACATCAGTTATTATTTTTCTTTGTTAAGAAAAAACGCTGTACATGAATGCAAATCGGAACGCCTAGCGATGTAGTGGCACTAGATAGGGCGAAGTTTGCGCAAAAAATAGGGTATTTCCAATCCGGTGCCGAACTCCAACTCGCGTGCGAGGGGTTCGAGTTGCTTCAGTTTGACCATGCCGGTATCCCTCCCCAGCCCCAGCCCAATCACATTGCCCCGGTTGGGAACCTCTAGCCGAAACGCTTTGCCGGGAAAACAGGTTTTCAGCAATGCGATGGACTGTTTGAGGGAAACGGGGTGGCTGCCCCATAGGTTCATGTCAAGCACACCCTTAGGGTTCAGCAGGGTGGCACAGGCAGCCATGAAATCCAGAGCGTTAATGGATGGGTCCATGCCCAAATGGTCGAAGGCATCGATTAAGATCAAATCGTACACCTCCCCCTGCTGCCGTGCCAAGGCTGCAACCAGTTGGCTGGCCTCGCCGATATGCACACTGAGCCTGCTGTCGCGTGGCAAGCCAAAGTAGTCATGGGCAACTTCAACCACCGCAGGCCGCCGCTCTATCGCATCCACCGTGCTGTTGGGAAATTGCTCAAGCAAAAACCTAGCTGACGAACCGCCTCCCAAGCCAATCAGCAACACCCTGCTAAGCCCGTCGATGAATAGCAACGCGCTAAACATGGCACGCATATAAGCCAGCTCAAGCCGGTTTGGATAGCGCAGCGACAATGCGCTTTGCCTAGGCTCGGTGCCGAAGTGCAGGGAGCGGATGCCATGCGTGTCGACCACTTCAAGCACCCCGTGCGCATCGCGGCCATGGTACACCAATTCTCCGCCGTAACGTTGCATAGGGATTCGATCTGATTTTGTCTAATTGATTTCCAATAATGAATCCACCAACACCGAAAAGAATTGTGCATGAAAATCACGAACTATTCCTCCGCAGCCTGCCGAAGGATGGCAGGTTGAGCCGTTAATAGTTCGATCCTTCGACCAGCTTAGGACTCACCGCGAACGGCTTAACTTCCAGGCGCTCCCTTCAGCCTTCGCTGACTCCCGTCAACAACGGAACGAATACCACAGGCGCAATGTTTTCAACCAAATTGCCGGTTTCTGTGCGGGTAATGCGTTGCAGCATTTGCGCGCGCCCGTCGCCGACAGGGATGACCAAGACACTGCCGGGAGCGAGTTGGTCGAGCAGGGCTTGCGGGACTTCAGACGGAGCGGCGGTGACGATGATGCCATCATAAGGCGCGTAGTCATCCCAGCCCCAACTGCCGTCGCTGTGTTTCATCCGAACATTGCGCAAATGCAGTTCCCGCAGGCACCGGCGGGCGCGCCGCTGCAAGGGGTAGATGCGCTCCACGGTGTAGACCATCTTGACCAACTGGGTCAGGATGGCGGTCTGGTACCCCGAGCCAGTGCCGATTTCCAGCACTTTTTCCAACGGACCCTTGGCCAGTAACAGCTCGGTCATCCGGGCAACAATGTAAGGTTGTGAGATGGTCTGGTTGAAGCCTATGGGCAAGGGCATGTCGTCATAGGCGCGGGTGGTTAGGGCTTCTTCGACAAAGATGTGGCGGGGGGTTTCCTGCATCACGTCTAGTACGGCCTGGTTTTTTATTCCCTGTTCGCGCAGACGGGCGACCATCCGCTCCCTGGTACGGCGTGAAGTCATGCCTATCCCCTCCAAGCGCTGGTTCATCTGACTACGACTCCCTCAGGCAGCCATTCGGCCAGTTTTTGCAAGCTATCAAAACGGGTCAGGTCAATCTGTAAAGGCGTGACAGACACATAACCTTCGCGCATCGCATGGAAGTCGGTGCCCGGCCCCGCATCCTGCTCCGGCCCCGCCGCACCTACCCAAAAAATTTCCCGGCCTCTGGGATCATGGCTTCTTACCACTGGCTCGGCCTTGTGGCGCTGCCCTAGACGGGTGGCTTGGATGCCTTTGATGTTTGCCAACGGCAGGTCGGGCACGTTGACATTAAGAATCGTGTCGGAGGGCAGGGGATGGCGGCGGATGTTTTGAAAAAGTTGCACGGCAATCTGGGCGGCGGTCTCAAAGTGGGTCGGGTTGTTGCCGCCCAAGGAAATGGCAACAGCGGGAAGGCCAAGGAATCGGCCCTCGGTGGCCGCTGCGACGGTACCAGAATAGATCACGTCATCGCCTAGGTTGGCACCGTGGTTGATGCCTGCGAAAACCATGTCAGGCTCACGCTCCAACAGTCCGGTGATGGCCAAGTGCACACAGTCCGTAGGTGTTCCGTCCACTTTGATGTAGCCATTACTGGTTTTGCTTGCACGCAGGGGCCTGTCCAGTGTCAATGAATTACTGGCACCACTACGGTTGCGTTCCGGTGCCACCACCGTGACTTCCGCGTAACCCTTGAGTGCTTCTGCCAAGGCGATGAGACCTTGGGCGGAATAGCCATCGTCGTTGCTGAGGAGTATGTGCATCATGCCTTTTCAATTCGCGTTGTATTGTTTGATTTTACCATTATCGCCTTGGAAACGTGTATTTCAATGGGGCTACGAACGGTTCTTAAGGATATAATAACGCCCATGCGCAAACCTACCCAGCTTCCGAAAACAGCCAAAGCCGCCTTCTCCTTGTCAGAAGAGGACAGCCGTTTGTTCCGTGAAACCGTTGGGGCTGTACGCCCGGTGCTTAGCGACCGGGCATTATTTGAAAGTGACAAGCCCAAACCCCGCCGCCGGCCCCGTGATGTGGCTTGGTCAGACACTTCACCAACCGGGATGCCCCTGCTGGCAATGGGCGACATCATGAGCTTTGTGGCACCCGGCATACAAAAAAGGCAGTTGCAGCGGCTGCGGTCGGGGAAGTTCGGCGTGGATGCCGAGTTGGATTTGCACGGATTGACTGTGGACGAGGCAAAGCGGCGTTTGGCTGGGTTTCTAAACATTTGCATCGCCGACGGGTGCCGTTGCCTGCATCTCATACATGGCAAGGGTTACCGCTCGGAAGGGGATTATCCCATTCTAAAAAACCGTATCAATCTTTGGCTTAGGCAACATCCCGAGGTGCTGGCTTTCTGCACGGCCAAGCCCGCTGAAGGCGGTACCGGCGCGGTGTATGTGCTGCTCCGTCAGGCGCATAAAAATAATGAGGACGGCCCGTGCTAGCCGTTTGTAGTCCCGACCCCTCCGTCGGTTGTTTTTGTCGTCCGGCGGAAGGGGCTGGGCGTGGATAATAACGATATGAATCTGAACGCACTCGATACCGTGGAAACCTCGGCCAAAAAAATCTTGGCGTGGCCTTTTTACCGGCAGTTTGAACAGCAGCCGCCGTTAGCGCAAAGATTGCTCGTGGCCGCCTCGCTGGTGACATGGACGACGGCCATCTTGGCATTTTTGTATTTTTTCATCAATCCCATCGTCGCCTATGGCTCCTTGGCCAGCATCTTGGCAGGCTTGGCCACGGGCCTTGGGGCTTTGCCCGCGCTATTCTTCAAGGAAGTGAAGCAGCGCACCCTATATATCATGCTAGGCGGGGCGGCGGGTGTCATGCTGGCGGCGACGGCCTTTTCCCTAGTGGTGCCGGGCATACAGTACGGCAACCAGATATGGCCGGGCAAAGGCGTATTGGTGGTCGCTTTCGGCATGATGATCGGTGCGCTTTTCTTGGAATTGGCCGACCGTTACCTGCCCCATGACCATTTCAATGGGCAAAGCTCGGAATTGGTCAGCTCCTTGCGCAAAATTTGGCTGTTCATCGCAGCGATAACCCTGCACAACTTTCCCGAAGGCATGGCGGTGGGCGTGAGCTTTGGCTCGGGCGACTGGCACAACGGCTTGGCCATAGCCTTTGCCATCGGCCTGCAAAACATGCCGGAAGGGCTGGCGGTCGCTTTACCCTTGGTGGGTTTGGGCTATAGCCGCAAGCAGGCGCTGTTGATCGCCACCTTGACCGGCTTGGTCGAACCCATAGGCGGATTCTTAGGCGTGGCCGCCGTCACCGTATTCTATCCGCTGCTGCCCATCGGCATGGCCTTTGCCGCCGGGGCGATGCTGTTTGTCATCACCGATGACATCATTCCCGAAACCCAGTCCAAAGGCAAGGCCCGCTCGGCCACTTTCGCGGTAATGGTCGGCTTCGTCATCATGATGATGCTGGACAATATGCTGGGCGGAACCCCGCCAACCCAGGCCACAGCCGTGCCGGTAGCGGTGGACGGAGAGTGGAATGCAAAGCCTTAGGCGATTTCCAAGAATGTTCACCCCCTCTGCACAGGGGAAAACCGGTAGAATCATTTTGATGCTGAAAACGCTGTAATGTCCTGCCTGCTTTCATTCGATTGGCCCGGTTTGCTGCATAAGGCCAAGCCATCCGGCGAAGTAGTCCAATGGGCGACGGTCTCGGCCAGCACCTTCGGCTTGATAACCGCGGCTGAGATTGGCGACAAAAGCCAATTGGTCTGCATGAGCCTGGCAGCGCGGCACAATGCCCTGCCTATTGTTCTTGGGGCAAGCGCCGCATTCGCGTTACACGCCCTTGCCGCCGTGCTGTTCGGCGCGGCGGTGGCGCACTGGCTACCGGAGTGGGTGGTGGGAACGGCTGTGACTGTGCTGTTCGCCGGATTTGGCTGTCGCGCCCTGCTGGCAAAAGAGCAAGATGAGGACGGCGGGCCGGTGGAGAAAAGCGGGCATGGCGTGTTTGCAACGACTTTCCTGCTGATTTTAGTCTCCGAATTTGGCGATAAGACCCAGTTGATCCTGGCCGGCCTAGGCGCGGCCCTACCGCCTGCCCCGGTCTGGCTGGGCGGAACTTTGGCACTGGCTACGACCTCGATACTGGGCGTGTGGGCGGGGCGCGCCTTGCTGCGGCACATCCCCCTGCACTGGCTGCATCGGCTAAGTGGAGTATTGTTTCTTGGGTTT
>CAIZPP010000120.1 GCA_903934875.1 uncultured Methylococcaceae bacterium | reverse complement strand
TGCGGTGATCCGGCCTTGTGGAACAAGGTCGTGCGAAAGGATCCGGGGGAGAATTAGGCTAATTTTACCTTTTCGAGGGGTTGGGTAAAAACAGCCTATATGCGGACGGACAACCCGAACCTGTCCGAGGAGGGTCTGCAAGACATCATCGACTATCTCCGGGCCAACGGGCTAGCCGTGGCGGCCCGGCCCAATACCTGGAAAACCAAAGACAGCGCCCAGGGTGCCCACGAAGCCATCAGGCCCACCCATGCGGCTGAATGCCAAGCCGGTGCCGGCGGGGAGGAGCAAGCATTGTATAAGCTGATCTGGCAGCGCGCGGTCGCCAGCCAAATGGCCAACGCCCAATTCGATGTCACCGAAGTCCGCTTGGAAGGCAATGTCCCTGTGCCCATAGACAACAAGCCCGCGCTGTTCGTCGCCAAGGGTGAAACCATCACCGCCAAGGGTTGGATGGCGCTCACCGAGGCCCATGAGGAAAACGAAAACCAAACAGCAGAACCGGCCCAGGCTATACCCGCCCTCAAAACAGGCGACGCATTTGACTGCAAAGGCGTGTGCATTGCCAAGCAAACCACACCGCCTTCCCGCTATACCGAAGCCGCGCTGGTAAAAAAGCTGGAAGAATTGGGCATAGGCAGGCCCTCATCCTACGCCACCATCGTCGGCAACTTGAAATCGCCGGTCCGCCACTACGTCATCATCAACGCCAAGCGCCAACTCGAACCCACTGACCGGGGCTTTGCCGTGGTCGATGAGTTGGTGGGCAAGAAATTTTCGTTCCTTGAATACCCGTATACCCGGCACTTGGAAACCGGGTTGGACCAAGTCGCGGCGGGGACAAAAACCTACCAAGCCTTGCTAGGCGAGGCGTGGGCCGTGCTGAAAACGGAATTGGCACGGATGCATGATGAGGGGCGCGGCGAACCGGCTCAAGCGGGGGACGGCACCGCCCATTTCAAGCGCCAGACCGTGGCGGAGGCACGCTGCCGCTGTGGCGGGACCATCGAGAAAAGCCCCAAAGCCTGGAGTTGCCCAGACTGCAAAGCCATCGTCTGGAACACCATTGCCAGCTTGCCGATAGACGAAAAAACCGCCCTGGCCTTGCTGGCCGGGGAAAGGCTGAAGATGGACGGGCTGCAATCGAAAGCCGGCAAGCCCTTCTCGGCCACTTTGTTCATTGACGATGAGGGCAAGGTGAAGTTTGGGTTTTTTTGACTTTAATGAGTTGCGCGAAACATTCGCCAGTGCCGATTATGTGGACGGCCTGACGGTGTTCAACATTGGTGGCAACAAGTACCGATTGATTGCGTCAATCCACTATAACCGCCGCAAGGTGTATATTCGCAACGTCCTGACCCATGCGGAATACGACCGTGAAGGTTGGAAAAGGAGGGCATCATGAACAATACAGACACGACAACATCCAGACCCCAAGCTATCCTTCAAGCATGGATGCCTTTCAAACAGGCGATAGGCGTGACCTCTGTCCACACCGAAGAGGATTACACGCGAGCAACCGCGACAATTGATGTGTTGCTTGACGAGATCGGCGACGATGAAGACCACCCATTGGCTGACGTGCTCGACTATCTCGCCGATCAGGTCAAAGCCTACGAGGATGAACGCTTTTCAGTCCCGAAAGCGGAACCGCCAGATGTGTTGCGTTTCTTAATGGAAGAGCACGGTCTCCATCAAGAAGATTTGAGCGATTGCGCCCCGCAAAGCCGAATATCTGAAATTCTGGCCGGTAAACGGTCAATCAGCAAAGAAACCGCAAAACGCTTGGCTCAGCGCTTCAATGTCCACGCGGACTTATTTCTCTAAGACTGCGGCTAGTCGTTCGTTTTGTCTACTGTTCGTGGGTGCGGAAGCCTCGCATCCCCGCTAAAATCAAGGGGCGGGCTTTAACAAATTAGACACTTTGGCCCATTATGTCCAGTGTTCACTAGCAGCAATTCTCAGTTTGGGCCAGAAACGATAAATATAACCTCGTCATTTCGGCAGGGATGCCGAAATCCAGCGACCATGGAAGGCAAGCTGGTTGATTATGATGGGCTTGAATCTGTTGTCTTGTTACCCATCCTTATTAAAAATAGCATTCGGCGCAATACGCGGATTGCCGCTATTGCGCCCTTGCGGCCCAATGGCAGAACCTTAGTTGCAGGTCACGGATACGGTAGGGTGGGCGTTTGCATTGCCGCTGCTAGCATCATTCACAGTCCCGCTCCCGCCCACTAGGCTACAGCGGGACTGTGTGGCATTATCCACTTGGACATTGTAGCTTGCAGCTAGACCTTGCGGGTAAGACACCGCAAGATTATCGCTTGTGGAGGTGCGCACACCATCTGTTCTAAGGCTTGTCCTTTCTGGCTTAATCGTATGAGCTAACTGCTGGCCGCTTACATCACTTACCGTCAGGATCAAGTTATAACTGGATACACTGGTGGAGGTATTAGCCCATGATGTCACTACATTCAGCAACAAAGGCGTGGGATTATTGAAAAAAGTGATGGGAGCATTGGCATAGCCTAGCCACATGGAACTATCCATTGGATTACCGCCTGCTCGGGCCAGCACTAGATAGAAGGTGTAGCTGCCCTCCGGTAGGCCAGTCGGCATTGCCAAAGAATAAAAATTGGGAGCATTCAATTGGGCGAGTTGGTATCCACTGACTATGGGAAGCAGTGCGTTTCTCCACACAAAGTTTGGGTCCAATGTTTGAATGCTGCCATTCGGCAAAACCACGGCCACATAAATATCACTAAGAACACCGCTATCATTCGTTGGGAGAATACTCCCGGAGATGCTCAATATATTACCTGGAGCAAAACTGGTTTGGTTTGTATTCAAGGTCAACGTGGCAGCATAAAGCGGCGGGACAAGCCCAAGCAAAAAAATAGCCGCAAGCAAAGTTAATTGTTTAAGTCTGCACATACAGTGTTTATAATATCGAAGAAATACTTGTTGGATTATATCATTTTGCAAAGCAATTCTCACAAAAGATGGTTTGATTCAGCAATTCTCATTTTGGCTCGAAGCCGCGTCATTTCGGCAGGGATGCCGAAATCCAGGCCAAGGACGGTAACAAGACAACGGATTTAAGCCTATCATAATCAACTGGTTTGCCATCCATGGTCGCTGGATTTCGGCATCC
>CAIZPP010000119.1 GCA_903934875.1 uncultured Methylococcaceae bacterium | reverse complement strand
CAGTGATTTCAGTCCTTGGCTGGCCGATGTTGAGGCTAGCTACGAAGCCATCGCCACCGCCATTGCAAAGCGCGAACGGCTGGTCATCGCCTGTGGGGACGAAGCTCTGCGCCAGCGCGTGGCAAGTCGGCTGCCTGTCAAACCTGACGCAATCAGTTGGGCGATAGTCCCCTACAATGATGTGTGGGTGCGCGACACCGCCCCGCTCACCGTGGAAACCGGCGAACGCGCCAAGCTATTGGATTTCCGCTTCAACGGCTGGGGCAATAAATACGAACATGGGGACGACGCCCGTTTGGCGCGGAGTCTTTACGAGACAGGCATCTTCGGCAGAAAAGCCCTGGAAACCGTGGATTTTGTGTTAGAAGGCGGTAGCGTGGAAACCGACGGCGCAGGCACGCTGCTCACCACCGCCCGTTGCCTGCTCAATCCCAACCGCAACCCCGGTCTTAGCCAAGCCCAAATCGAAGCGCAGTTGCAACATTCCTTTGGCTTGGACCGGGTGCTGTGGCTGCATCATGGATACGCCGACGGCGACGACACTGATGCCCATATTGATACCTTGGCGCGGTTTTGTTCCCCGGACACCATTGCCTACACAGCTTCCGACAACCCGCAAGACTCCCTGCACAAAGAACTCAAAGCGATGGAAGACGAATTGAAGGCACTGAAAACAGCAGCAGGCGATGCTTACAAGCTGGTTCCTTTGCCTGTTCCAGCGCCGATTTTCAGCGAAAACGGCGAGCGTTTACCGGCCACCTATGCCAATTTCCTGATCATCAACGGCGCGGTGCTGGTTCCGCTGTACGACGATGAGGCGGACGTGAACGCCTTCTGCCGCCTGTCAGAATGCTTCCCTGACCGCGACATCATCGGCATTCCGGCAACCCCATTGATTCGCCAATATGGCAGCATCCATTGCATGACCATGCAATTTCCAATATCCGTTCCGGTGGGCTGAGCCATGCAGAACACCCTCACCGTTGCACTAGTCCAGCAAGCCTGCGGCGACACGCGGGAAGCCAACCTGGCCGAATCGGTCAAGCACATACGCGCAGCCAAGGCACTAGGCGCAGAATTGATTTTATTACCGGAATTGCATCTGGGGCCTTATTTTTGCCAAGTGGAAGAAACCGCCAACTTTGATCTGGCCGAACCGATTCCTGGGCCTAGCTGCGCAGAACTGGGTGATGTGGCAAAGCACTTGGGCGTGGTCATCGTGGCCTCCTTGTTTGAACGCCGCGCAGCGGGGCTTTACCACAACACCGCTGTGGTACTGGAGAAGGATGGCAGTCTCGCTGGCAAATACCGCAAGATGCATATTCCCGACGACCCAGGCTATTACGAAAAGTTTTATTTCACCCCCGGCGACCTAGGCTTCAAACCTATCCATACCTCGGTGGGAAAACTGGGCATCCTGGTCTGCTGGGACCAGTGGTATCCAGAAGCGGCCCGCTTGATGGCGTTGGCCGGGGCGGACCTGTTACTCTACCCCACGGCCATCGGTTGGAACCCCGACGACACGCAAGCCGAGCGGCAACGCCAACTGGATGCCTGGATCACCGTCCAGCGCGGCCACGCTGTCGCCAACGGCCTGCCGGTGCTGACTTGCAACCGCATCGGCCACGAACCCGACCCCAGCCCAAACAGCCAAGGCATACGGTTTTGGGGCAATAGTTTCGTGGCCGGACCGCAAGGGGAATTCCTCGCCCGCTCCGATGACCAGTCATGCAATGTTATGATAGTCGAGCTTGACCTTCAGCGCTGCGAGGACGTGCGCAGAATCTGGCCTTTCCTGCGTGACCGGCGCATTGACGAATACGGCGGGTTGGTGCAGCGGTTTTTGGATTAGTTACAGCATTTTCAACATCAAAGAGTTACTTGATAGCTGGAATGAAAGGGCAAGTTATTCGGTTAACTTGAAACTTAGCTGAATATCCTTTACTAGGTATATTTTAAAGATGAAAATTCTGTACATAAATATATCCACATGCTTTATATACCACATTTCAGAAAT